>CAYMOV010000087.1:0-10299 GCA_964392085.1 uncultured bacterium | reverse complement strand
TATATCCCAAGTTGACGGATATCTGTAACTGGGTTTCGAGCTCCAATAATGAACCGCGCGCTTGGATTAATTATTGTAAAAACTCTCCGCTTGTTCGATGCCCGTGCCCTTCTGCGATATTGCTCGGAATTGACACGGCGGCTCGACGCATTTGAATCGTCAACCCATAGGTTTCTGTCGCGGGGAATTTGTATATTTCAGTCACTAAAGTCATGCCGGATATCCAAATTGTTAGATCCCTATAATTGTCCGCCATTTCAACTCCAGGGTTTAAGATTCCCGACGAAATATAGACGTTTTGGTTGTGCTTTTGGTTGTGATTGTTTTGTGGCCGACCGCGTTTTTTGTAGGGCTATTGTGTGGCGCTGCCTAGTCGACCGCATTTCTTGTGGAGCCGTGATGTGATATTTCCTGGCCGACCGCCGACCGCCGACCGCTGTTTTTAGGAGCCTGTCGATTCGTATTGACGGACCCCCCAGCCCCAAGCCCGGACCGCGAGGAACACCATGAAAAGCGCCGCGAGGGGCGCCAGGAAGGCGCACCAGGGGTTCGTGAACTTGCCGAAGATCCAGCCGGCGGGCAGATAAACGATCGCGGCGAAGGGGAGCACCAGGGTGAGGATCCATTCCAGCGCCGCGGGGAAAACCGAGAGGGGATACTGGTTGGCCGTAAGGAGCTGGTGCACGAAAAACAGGTTGTGGCCGTAGGGGCCCACGAACTTGAAGGACAGGCTGGCCGCCAGCACCAACGCCGCGGTGTAGAGGATCCCCCCGCAGACGGCCCAAAAGGGCACCCAAAGCCATTGGATCGGCGGCACGTGGTTCACCTGGAGCGCGGCGCAGGCCAAGACCCCCCCGATGATCAGGTTGCCGAAGGAGTGGATGACCGGGTTTGAGATCAGCAGGAACGGCAGGGTCCGGACCGGGTACACCAACAGGCGGTCGAGGTCGCCCATGACGATGTAGTAGGGAACCATCCAGACGTTGTTGAAGAACAGCTCCGAGACGCCGAGCGAGAGGGCGGTCATTCCGGCGAGGAACACGACCTGGGACATATCCCAGCCCATCAGCTGCTTGGACTGCTCGAGGATCACGTATTGGATCGCCAACTGGGAAAGCCGGAGCATCATGGCGGTGACCACCCCCAGGGCGAAATCCACCCGGTACTCCAGCTTCTGGAGGAGTGAGGCCTTGTAGGCGGCCCAATAAACCTGGAAATCCATGGTCAGCCCCCCTGCACTTCAAGGCTTCGGACGATGCGGATAAAGATCCACCGCCCCGTGAGGATCAACCCGGCGGCCCAAAGGGCCTGCTCCCCCAAAGTCCGCCAGGCCTCCGCGCCCACCAGCTGTCCCTGGTAAAGGAGCACCGGCTTGTAGATGACATACTGGAACGGGAGGAACGCGCCCACCAGCCGGAGCGACGCGGGGAACATGCTGAGGGGGGCCGAGAGGCCCGAGAAAGTGGCGTGCAGTGCGCCGCGGGCCACCTGGATGCCGTAGTTGTTGAGGGTGTAGAAGATGCCCTGCACGAACAGGAAGACCACCCCAAACTGGATGAGGAACCCCAACACCATGCCCACCGCGAAGAACGCCAAGGCGGAAGGCGAGGCCGGAGCCAGGGCCCGTCCCATGAAGGCCGACGACCCCATGAACACCAGCGAGGCGAGGGTCGCGTTGAAAACGAAATCGCTGAGGGACTGGGCCAGCTGCATCCCCTGGAAGTCGAGGGGCTTCAGGAGGTCGGTGGCGATGAGGCCCATGCGGATCCGTTGGGCCACGCGGAACTCGCTGTTCACCGTGAAGGCGTAGTTGAGGCAGAAGGCCAGGATAAGGTAAGGGAAGAGAAGCTCCCGGGGAGGGGCGCCGACGGGTTTCCCCTGCTCATAGACCCGCCACCAGACCATCCAGATGATCGACGCCGTGAAGACCCCCGTCATGAAGGACATGACGGTGTTGGCCCGGTAGGCGAAGGCGGCCCGCACGGACCGCACCAGGAGGGCCAGGTAGCCCGAAAGGATTTCGACGTTCGATAGGGACTCGCCGACCCCGCGGGATCGGGGGAGCGGGGTGGGCGGGGCGGGCGTACTCATGGTTGCTTCCCCAGGCCGGGACGGTGGGTGGCCTGGTTGCGGTAGAGCCGGGCCACGATCCGTTCGATGTCGGTCTTTTCGAGCGAGAAGTCCACGACCGGGACGGCCTGGAGGAGGGCCTGGGTCACCGCGGGAGTTTCCGCCTCGTTGGAGAATTCCAGGACGACGCGGCGCCCCTCGGCCACGACCAAGTTCCCGCCCAGGCGGGCGGCCTCGGTCCCCAACCGACCGGCTTCCTCGGGGGTGATGGGGTTCTTGAGCTCGGCCACCAGTCGGCGTTCGCGCGCGAATTCCCTTTCGAATTCCCGGAGGGACCCGTCGAACAATAGGCTCCCCTGGTCCAGTACCAGCAACCGCTCGCAGACCTCGGTGATGTCCTTCAGGTCGTGGGTGGTGATGAGTAGGGTGGTCTTGAACCTTTGGTGCATGTCCAGGATGTATTCCCGCACCTGTTCCTTCACCGAGACATCCAGCCCGATCGTGGGCTCGTCCAAGAAGACCACCGCGGGGGCGTGCAAGAGGGAGGCGGCCAAGTCGCAGCGCATGCGTTGGCCGAGGGACAACTGGCGGACCGGGGTGCCCAAAAGGGGTTCCAGGTCCAGGCGCCTCACGGCCTCGCCGTAGGTGATCTCGAACACCGAGTCCGGGATGCGGTACATGGTCTTCAGGAGGCTGAAGGTCTCGCGCACCGGGATGTCCCAGAGCAATTGGGGCCTCTGCCCGAAGACCACGCCCATGTCGAGGGCCAGCTGACGCCGTTCCTTCCAGGGGATCCGACCCAGCACCGTGAGGTTCCCCCGGGTGGGCATGAGGATGCCGGTCAGCATCTTGAGGGTGGTGGACTTCCCGGCGCCGTTCTCGCCGATCAACCCCACGCGCTCGCCGCGCTGGATCGAGAAGGTGAGCCCCTTCACCGCCGGGACCTCCTCGGTGTCGTCCGAGAAGAATCCCTTCACGCCGCCCCAGAGGCCGGCGGTCCGCTTGCGGCGGCGGTACGACTTGGCGAGGTCCCGGACATCCAGGGCCGGTCCGTTCATGAAGGTCATGGGGTCACTCCGAGGCAGGATTGGGCGAATCTCGTCAAATCCGGTTGGTACAGCTGCCAGACTTTCGGCAGGCCGTTGTGGCCGATCCCGGACAGGAGGATACGTTCCTTCGGGCCGGGGGCCCGTTGGTAGACCTCGTCCCCCAGGGCGGGAGGGATCACCTCGTCCCTCTCGGCGTGGAGGAACAGGACGGGACAGCGCCGCGAGTGGACCCAATCGTCCGTGGCGTACTGATCCCGGAGGAGGAAACCAGGGAACAGGACCCAGGGGTAGCGGGACCGGCCGATGGCCTGGAGCGAAGGGAAGGCGCCCTCCAAGACCAGCCCGGCGCAACCCCGTTGGGCGGCTAGGCGGGCGGCCACGGAACTTCCGAGGGAATGGCCCCAGATCAGGACGCGGGTCGTCGGGACCTTCCGGGAAGCCACGTAGGCCCAGGCCGCCTGGGCGTCCTTCGCCAACCCTTCCTCGTTCAAGTCCCCGAAGGATCCCTGGGACCGGCCATAGGCCCGGTAGTCGAACAGGAGGGCGTCCCAACCCATCTGGTAGAAAAGGTGGGCCACCTCCGCCAGGCGGGAGAGGTCGGCGCCGTTGCCGTGGCAGTAAATCACCACTGGGCGCCGGGGATTGTCCTGGGGTTGGCCCACCCACCAGGCCGACAAATGGAACCCATCCGCCGTGACGAGGGTCACAGGCTGGTAAGGGGTGCCCCAAAGGGCGGGGGTCGCCGTGCCCGGGGAGGGCGGAAAATAGGTCATGCGCCTTTGCCCCAGGGCGAAGGCCAGGATGGCCCCGAATTCAAGCAGGGCCAATGTCATTAGGATCCAACCCCCTATGCGCTTCACGGGTCCACCCCCTCCCTGGGTCCTTGTCTGGGGGGACATTGTACCCATGGGCCTTGTGGGTGGCGTCCCTTTTTGGGACACTGGCACCCGTTTCTAATACGCCAGGAGGTCACGATGAATCTCAGCTTCCGATGGGGGTTGGCCGCGATGCTGGCGGCTGGTTTAGCCGTCCAAATCGCCCAAGGAGAAGGAACCGAAACGATGAGTCCCAAACCCAAAACCGAAAAGACCGTGAAGGCCAAGAAGGCCCCGGCCAAGAAGGCCTCCGGTAAGTTGGTGACGACCGCGACCGGCCTGAAGTACCAGATCCTCAAGGAAGGTAACGGGCCCGTGGCCAAGGACGGCCAAACCGTGTCCGTGCATTACACCGGTTGGCTGGTCAACGGCAAGAAGTTCGACTCCTCCGTGGACCGCGGCCAGCCGTTCTCCTTCACCCTGGGCGCGCACCAGGTCATCCGCGGCTGGGATGAGGGCGTGTCGGGCATGAGGGTGGGCGAAAAGCGCAAGCTGACCATCCCCTCGGAACTCGGCTACGGCAGCGCCGGGGCCGGCGGAGTGATCCCGCCGGACGCCACCTTGATCTTCGACGTGGAACTGCTGGGAATACAGTAACAACAGAAACGGCGCCGTTGGCCGTTGGCGTTTGGCCGTTGGCTTTAGACTAAAAGCTAACGGCCAACGGCCAGCGGCGCTTTTATTTTGGAGGTTCTCCATGAAATCCCGAACTGCCATTCGCCGAATCGGCATCCTGACCGGCGGGGGAGACTGCCCCGGCTTGAACGCCGTGATCCGCGCGGTGGTGAAGGCCGCGGTGCGGCGGGGCGTGGAATGCGTGGGGATCCTCGACGGTTACCGGGGCCTCGTGGTGGATGACGTCCGGGACCTTTCCGCGGACGACGTGTCCGGCATCCTGACCCAAGGTGGGACGATCCTCGGCTCCTCCAACAAGGACGATCCTTTTCAGTTCATTGAAAAGCTCCCGAACGGCAAGGTGGTCCACCGCGACCGCACCGGGGATGTCCTGGCCACGATTAAGGCCCGCGAACTGGACGCCCTCGTCGTCCTGGGCGGCGACGGCACCATGACGGTGGCCAACCAGCTCGCGAAGAAGGGCGTCAGGATTGTCGGGGTCCCCAAGACCATCGACAACGACCTGGTGGGCACCGACCAGACCTTCGGGTTCGATACCGCGGTGGCGATCGCCACCGAGGCCATCGATCGGCTCCACACCACGGCGGCCTCCCACCACCGGGTCATGGTGGTGGAAGTGATGGGCCGTTACGCGGGTTGGCTGGCCCTCGGGTCCGGTTTGGCGGGCGGGGGCGACGTGATCCTGATCCCGGAGTTCCCCTACACCGAGAAGAAGGTGGCGGAAGCCATCGAGGCCCGGATGGCCAAGGGAAGGCGCTTCAGCATCGTGGTGGTGGGTGAGGGGGCCGCGCCCGCGGGGGGGAAAATGACGATCGACAAGATCCGGAAGGATTCCCCCGAGAAGATCCGTCTGGGGGGCGTGGGCAAGGTGCTGGCGGATCGGTTGGAGACCCTGACGGGCGTGGAATGCCGGGCCGTGGTGTTGGGCCACGTGGTGCGGGGCGGGACCCCGACGGCCACCGACCGGAACCTGGCCACTGAATACGGGGCCTCGGCCCTGGACATGGCGCTGGAGGGGAAGTTCGGCCGCATGGTGGCCCTTCAAAACAACTTGATCACCTCGGTCCCACTCTCCTCCGTGGGCGGCAAATGCCGGAAGGTCACCGTGGAACACCCTTGGGTCCAGGCCGCGCTCGACATCGGCATATCCTTCGGGCGGTAATTAAAATGTGGAATTCGAAATTAGGAATGATGGATTCCAAGAAGATTGGGTTGCCATTATTTGGGCGTCCATTCCGCACTTCGTATCTCCAATTCCGTACTGGATTTAACTGTGACCGCTGACCAGCTCATCAAGCTCCTGGACCTGAAGCCCCATCCCGAGGGCGGGTATTACCGTGAGACCTACCGGTCGAAGGCGACGATCCCCGAGGGGGCCCTGGGGCCCCCCTACGTCGGGGAACGGGCGGCTTCCACGGCGATCTACTATATGTTGGTCCCCGGTTCCGTCTCCAAATTCCACCAGTTGGCGTCCGACGAGGTGTTCCACTTCCTGCTGGGGGACCCGGTGACTTGGGTGCTCCTCAACCCGGACGGGAAGGTGGAGGAACGCGTCATGGGGTCCTTCCCGGACCGGGGACACGAACTCCAACTGTTCATCCCGGCCGGGACCTGGTTCGCCGGCTCCTTGAACGACGGAGGGTTGTTCGCCCTCATGGGCACCACCGTGGCACCCGGGTTCGATTTCAAGGACTTCCGGTTGGCCGACCGGCCCGACCTCCTGGCGGCCTTTCCCCAAGCCGAGAAGCATATCGTTCGTTTAACCTGAAAAACCGAACCGATTACCACAATGTTCACAGTGGTCCCAATGGAAATTAATGGGTAAAGGAATGGCTCCTCAATCTTAACCCTGAGGCCATTGTGCCCATCGGGTCCATTGTGGTGAAAAGGGTTGGTTGAGGGCTGTTGGTGATGATGTTGAACTACAAAACCCTGGGTTATTGGCCGACGAAGGGTAAAATGAGCCCCATGAAACGCCCTTCCTCCCTGCCCCCCGCTGAACTCCGCCGCCATCTCGCCCTCGCGCTTCGGGCCGCCCGTTTGGGGGGAGCCCGGGCGCTCAAGTATTTTCGCCGGGATATCCCCGTGATCCGAAAGGTGGACCGCTCACCCGTGACCCGCGCGGACCGGGAAGCCGAACAGGTCATCCGGGGGGTCCTCGGAAAGGCCCGCCCCGGCCACCAGCTTTGCGGCGAGGAATTCGGGTGGGACCGTTCCCTCGATGCCGAATACCGCTGGTGGATCGACCCCGTGGACGGCACCCGCCAATTTGTGAGGGGATTTCCGCTTTGGGGAACCCTGATCGCCCTCGAGCACCGGGGAACGCCGGTGGTGGGAGTGATGCACCACCCGGCGGCGGGCCTGACGGTTTGGGCCGCGAAGGGCTTGGGCTGTTTCGTGAATGGCAAACGGGTCCGGGTTTCGAAGGTCCCATCTTTGAGGAACGGAACCCTGGTATACGGCGCTTGGCGGCTCTTTCCCAGGCCGCAACGGGCGAAACTGGCCAGGCTCGTGGAGACGGTCTACGACGAACGGGGTTACGGCGACAGCTATGCCCATTGCCTGGTGATCCAGGGGATGGCGGAGGCCATGGTGGACCCGAAAGTGGCGGCCTATGACGTGGCCGCCGCGAAGATTTGCGTGGAGGAGGCGGGAGGCCGGTTTACGGACTTGAAGGGAAGGCGGACCCACCAGGGGGGAAGCGCCTTGTCGACCAACGGTCGGGTGCACGATTCCATCCTTCGGGCCTTAAGGTAAACACACATGCCCACCGGCGTCAAAGTGGTCTTCGCGCTATTGGGGTCCGCCCTCTTTTACGTTTTCTTCATCATGTTCAGTCCGCAGGAGGGGACCCGTCAGGCCTTCACGGCACTGGACCAGGACAGGATGAAGCAATCCATCCAGTACGCCATGGACATCGTTTCCATGTTCGGCCGGACTCCCAAGGTGACGGTGAACGCGGAACCTATGGCCCAATTGGTGGTGGAATCCATGAATAAGATCGAATCGCCCTCGCCCCAGGAAATCGAGGCGTCGAAGGACACGGGGGGGCCCAGGAACGCCCCGATCTCCTATTTCGTCGGGAAAGTCCACGGACCCTGGCAAGTGGCGGTCATTCCCCTGGAAAATCCCTGCCGAATCCAATACAAGGGATTTGGCTATGACTTGAATAAACCCCTGATCGAGTTCACCCAGGACTGCCTGGTGACGGCGCCATGAAATCAACCGTCCGGAATGGGCTTTGGGCGGTCCTGGGGGCGCTCCTGGGAATCGCCTGGCCCGGGCTTGGAGGGGCCCAGGTCCCCACCCCCACCATGACCCCCTGGCCCAACCCCTGCACCCTGGACAACGCCTGGGGCGGGGTGGGAAGCGGGGATGGCCTGTTCAACTCCCCCAGGGCCTTCGCGATCCAGGGCGACACGATCTACGTCGCGGACCTGGGCAACAACCGGATCCAGCGCTTCACCCTGGATGGGTCCTTGGTCCTCCCGCACCTCACCCTCGGCGGGACGCTCATCCAACCCTTCGGCCTGACTTTGGACGGGGCCGGCATGTTGTACGTGACGGAGGATGGGAGCGGGACCACCCGGGTCCTCAAGGTCGATCCCGCCACCGACCAGGCGGCCGCCACGATCCAATCGGGAACCGACGCCTATGGGGGCATCAGCGTGGACACCGGGGGGGACGTTTATGTCGCGGTCACCAGCCAACCCGTCACCCTGGCGGGGAACGTGGTGAGCGAGTCGGTCAGGAAGTTCCATGAGACCTCGCCGAACGTATGGACGCTGGCCACCACCCTGATCGGGGCGAGTTGGGCCAATGATGTCCTGGCCCAGGGGAACGGCGTGACGCTGTATATCGCCGATACGGGCGGGAACGAAATCCAACGTTACCTGGAGGTCCCCCCCGGATCGAACCAGTATGTTTTCGACCGGAACGTGGTGACCGGCGGGAACATCCCCGGCACGACGACTTGGCCCGCCCAAATGAGGGTCGATTCCAGGGGCTATTTCTACCTGACGGATTTGAGCAGGCGTTTCCAGGTTTTTGACGACCAATGGAATTTCAGGTACCAATGCCAGTACCCTTCCCAGAATTCCGGGACGTACGGCTTGGCGGTGGACGGATCGGCCAACGTCTATTTGGGCACGTCGGGGGTTTGGAAGTTCCACGCCGCCGTAATCCCCCCCTTGACGCCTCCCCTGGGGCCCACGCCCACCCAGGTCCCTTGTAACGGCCAAAACGAAACCGCCTACCTTTACCCTTCCCCGCTTCGGGGAGGGACCGGGCATTTTGGGGTGGTCCTCTGCAAAGCGGGCCCGGTGAAAGTGGCGATTTATAACGCCTTGGGGGATCTCGCGGGAAAGGCGGATTTCGCCGGAATCGCGGGGGACAACCGGTTTGATTACGATTTCTCGAACTTCGCCCGGGGCGTTTACTATTATCTGGTGGAAACCGACGGGATCCGTCAAAAGCCCGGGAAGTTCGCGGTGACTCGTTGAACGGGATGACGTGACGTTGGGATGGACGTTCCGCCGTCGTGATTTTGGCGTGAAGGGTTTGTATGCATGATGTTCCCCTTAGGTTCCTGAAGATCCTCGGGCTACCGCTTTTCGTGGGCGCGGTCTCCGCAGTGACCCTCGCCGCCCAAACCGCCACCCCCACCCAGACTCCCTGGCCGATCCCCTGCGCCATGACGGCCCAATGGGGCGGGTTGGGCGCGGGGGACGGTCAATTGCACGATCCCAGGGAGTTCGCGATCATCGGCTCCACGCTCTACGTCGACGATATGCAGAACAACCGGATTGAGCGGTTTACGTTGGATGGGACCTATATCCTCCCCCACTTGACCGCGGGAGGGACCCTTTTCCACCCCTTCGGTTTATCGGCGGACCCTTCCGGGATGCTCTTTGTCTCGGAAAACGGCAGTACCGCCTGTCGGATCCTCAAACTGGACCCCTCGACGGACCAGGCGGCCGCCACGGTCGCTTCCGGGGAAGTCCGTTACGCGGGTTTGGGGTTGGATACGGATGGCGACCTTTACGTGGCGCTCGGGGACCCCCAAACGGTGGCGACTTGCATGGAGAAATACCGCGAGGTGACGCCGAACCATTGGAGCCTGGTCGGTTCCTACGGCAACTGGTCCTCAGCGAACGATGTCCTCCCGACGGCGGGCGGGGCGACGATCTACCTCGCCGATACGGGAGAAAGCCTGGTGACCCGGCTTTTGGAATCCCCGCCCGGTTCGGACCATTATGTTTTTGACCGTAACGTGCTCATCCCGGGCCAGGGTGGTCCGGGGTCCAACGCCACCGTCTATCCCCACCAGATGGTCCTGGACGGCAATGGATTCTTCTACCTGACGGATTTGACCAATCGGTTTCAGGTCTACGACCCAGGGTGGAATTTTAGGTATTCCTGTGATTCGCCCGTGGTGGGGACCTTTGGCTTGGCCCTAGATGGTTCGGGGAACGTTTACGAGGGGATCGACCAATGGGTGGTGCGGATCCAGGCGGGCGTCATGCCCCCGCCATGGACGCTCCCGGCGCCCACCGCCACCCCGACCCAGGTGCCTTGCGGCGGGAAGCCCCAGTCGGCTTACCTCTATCCCAATCCCCTTCGGGCCGGGGTGGGCCACCTGGGGATCGTGCTCTGCAAGGCGGGGGTCG
>CAYMOV010000086.1:0-10488 GCA_964392085.1 uncultured bacterium | reverse complement strand
CGGCCTAAAATCAATCCAGGGCCCCAGCGGTCGAGGGTGGGGGGAGGGCCACACGACCCGTGGGACTATGGTTTCCGGGGACTAACCTGCACGGCAATTCGCCCGGGTGCGGTGGGCCCTTGAATGGGCCGTGGGGCGTTGATTGACAACCCCTTGACCGGTGTTAGAATACCCCCTCCCTGGACGCCCTCTTTTGAAGGCTTCAGGCCGGAAATACGAGGCCGGCTGGGACTGACCCGCCGGCTTTTTCATGGATACCCCCTTGTTCGACAAGAAACCTGCCGACCTGAAGATCCGCATCACCAGCCGCCATGAAGAACTTTCCGATTCCCTTCGCGCCGACATCGAATCCCGCGTGGCCCGCCTTGAGCGGTACATGGGCAAGCTCGTCGAGGCCCATGTGGTCCTCACCTACGAGAAGAAGACCCACACCTGCGAGATCACCCTCAAGGGGAAGGACCACCAGTTCGCGGCGAAGGCCAACTCGCCCGACATGTACAAGTCCATCGAGGCCGCCTTCACCAAGTTGGAGCGCCAGACGGCCAAGGTGAAGGACAAGCGCGCCAAGCACCACGATAAGCATTCAAAACCCCTGGGGTCGGTCCGGCACGGACTCATCGCGCCGCCCGAGGACAACCAGGAAATGGAAGTCATCAAGAGCCGCAAGCAGGCCGTCAAGCCGATGTCCGTCGAGGAGGCCGCCCTCCAGCTGGCCGCGTCCAAGGACGAGTTCCTGGTCTTTCACAACGCGGAGTCCGACCGCACCAACGTCGTTTACAAGCGCCGGGACCACCACATCGGGCTCATTGAGCCCGAGTATTGATCAGCCGAAGGGAGCCGTCATGCAGATCCTCGATTTCCTGAGCCCCGATTCGATCAAGATGAACCTTGAGTCGAAGAACAAGAAGGATGCCATCAAGGAATTGACCGAGCAATTGGTCAAGGCCGGCAAGGTGAAGGACAAGAAGAAGATGGTGCAGGTCCTTCTCGAGCGCGAGGAGCTGGGCTCCACGGGCATCGGCCAGGGCATCGCCATCCCCCACGGGAAGGCCGATGTGGTGGCCGACCTGACCGCGGCCTTCGGCCTCTCCCACGAGGGCATCGCCTTCGACGCGCTCGACGGCGAGCCCGTGAACATCTTTTTCCTGCTGGTCGCCCCCGAGGGCGCCGCGGGGGCCCACTTGAAGGCCTTGGCCCGCATCTCCTCCCTCCTGAAGGACAAGTATTTCCGCAAGTCGCTCCTTTCGGCCAAGACCCCGGAGGAAGTCGTCAAGATCATCCAGGAAGAGGAAAAGCTCAAGCATTGAGCTGGGCCGGGGCGATCCCGATCACGACCCGCCTCGGAGGGCCCCGATGAACAAGAAGATCGCCGTTGAAGCCTTTTTCCAGGAAGCCAAAGAACGCCTCCGGCTCTCGTTGGTCTCGGGCGAGGAGGGCCTCGCCAAGCGAAGCGTCACCAGCGTGGACGTCAACCGCCTCGGCATGGCGCTCACCGGGTTCTTCAAGTTCTTCGCCAACGACCGCATCCAGATCCTGGGCAAGACCGAGGTCAGCTACCTCGACACCCTCGCGGCGGCCGACCGAACGGCGGTCCTCCGCCGGGTCATGGCTTATCCCCTCCCCTGCGTCATCGTCACCCACCGCGTGAAGCCCCCCAAGGAACTTCTGCTCGAGGCCAAGCGCCGGGCCATCCCGCTCTTCATCACGCCGCTCCCCACCACCAAGCTCGTTTCCGAGGTTTCCGTGTACCTCGAGGAGAAGTTCGCCCCGGAAACCACCCTGCACGGCACCCTGTTGGACGTCTACGGCGTGGGCATCCTGGTGCTGGGCGGGTCGGGCATCGGCAAGAGCGAATGCGCCCTCGACCTGGTGGAACGGGGACACCGGCTGGTGGCCGACGACCTGGTGCACATCAAGCGCCTGGCCAACCGAATCCTCATGGGCAGCCGGTCCGAGATCATCAAGCACCACATGGAGATCCGGGGACTCGGCATCATCAACGTCGAGAGCCTCTTCGGGGTCGGCGCCATCCGCGACAAGAAGCGCATCGAGCTGGTGGTGAACCTCGAGGAGTGGGACAACAAGAAGGAATACGACCGCCTGGGGCTCTCCCCGGAGCGCTACAAGATTTTCGACGTCGAGATCCCCATGTTCGTCATCCCGGTGCGGCCGGGGCGGAACCTGGCGGTCATCATCGAGGTGGCCTCGATGAACCACCGCCTCATGAAACTCGGCTACTTCACCGCCCAGGAGTTCGCCGACCGAGTGTCCCGGCTCATGCAGGAGGAGTCCGAGAAACGCGGCGCCTCCAAGCCGCGGAAGTGACCGGATGATTCCCCGTTGGTTCTATTCCAGCATCCAGCTCAAGCGCTGGTTCTTCCTCCTCTTCCTCTCCGTGGTGACCCTCGGCATCGGCCTCATGGGCACCATGGGGGACCGCCTCACGGGATTCCACCTGCACACCCCCTTCATCATGAGCGTGGCCCACTCGATCCGCGGCCTCAAGTTCGTGGATTTCCTCATGATCTTCCTGGGGACCTTCGGGATCATCTTCGCCGTCAGGCGGTCCCTCTACGCGGTCCTGACCATCCTCCTGCCCAGCCGGGAGCAGGACTTCGCCAAGATCGCCTATGAGCGCACCCGCCTGAAGCGGGGGCCCCGGATCGTGGTCATCGGCGGCGGCACCGGATTGTCCAACCTGCTGGGCGGCCTCAAGCACTACACCAGCAACCTGACCGCCATCGTGACCGTGGCCGACGACGGGGGCAGTTCGGGCCGCCTGCGGGAGACCTACGGGATGCCCCCGCCGGGGGACATCCGCAACTGCCTGGTGGCCCTCTCGACCCAGGAGGCGATCCTCAACGACCTGTTCCAATACCGCTTCAAGGGGCACGGCGACCTCAAGGGTCACAGCTTCGGCAACCTCTTCATCACGGTGATGACCGAGATCACCGGCGATTTCGGCCGGGCGGTCGAGGAATCCAGCAAGGTGTTGGCCACCCGGGGCACGGTGTTGCCCGTCACCTTCGATCCTATGACGTTGCAGGCCCACCTCAAGAACGGCAAGACGGTCACCGGCGAGTCCGCCATCCCCAAGTCCGGGTCCCCCATCGTGTGGCTTCAGCTGAAGGAAAAACGGGTGAGGCCAAACCGGAACGCCCTCAAGGCCATCCTGGAGGCCGACGCCATCGTCTTGGGGCCGGGGAGCCTCTACACCAGCATCCTGCCGAACCTCGTCATCCCCGAGGTGGCCGAGAACCTGGCCCTGTCCCGCGCCGTGAAGATCTACGTCTGCAACGTCATGACCCAGCCGGGCGAGACCGACCATTACACCGTTTCGGACCACGTCCGGGCCCTTTTCCAACACACCGCCCCGAACTTCGTGCATTACGTCGTGGCCAACAAGGAACCCGTGCCCCATAAGCTTCTCCATAAATATGAGCTCTCCGGGCAGGTGCCGGTGACGGTGGACGACAAGGAAGTGGCGGCACTCGGCGTCCGGTTGGTGAAGGCCAACCTCCTGCACCGCGAGGATTTCGTGCGCCATGAGCCGGATAAACTCGGCAAAACACTGATGAAACTCCTGGTGATCTGACGCCCCGGCCCCCGGGCGGTTACAATGGCGGTTCCAAACCCCTCAACGAAGCGAAGGAGAAAAAGCCATGATTCCGGTCCTGGTCGTCACCCACGGTCCCTTGGCCTCGGCTTACCTGGAGACCCTGCGGTTGGTCCTGGGGGAAACCGAGGGCGTGGCCGCCCTGGGGCTTTCCGCCACCGATTCAGACGAAATGCTTGAAAAGGATCTGGAGGCGGAACTGACCCGGATGGACCCCTCCGGGGTTGGGGGCCTGATCCTGGTGGACATGCTGGGGGGCACCCCCTTCAACGTGGCCATGCGCCTCTCGACCCGGCGGAACCTACGGGTGGTCACCGGGGTGAGCCTTCCTATGCTGTTCAAGGCCCTGTCGGTCCGGGAAGCCGAAGCCGACCTGGACAAGGCCGCGAGCGAAATCCAGCGGGGGGCCCGCGATTCCATCGTCACCTCCATGGATTTCTACAACCGGATCAAACCGCACTGATGGACATCCAACTCCTTCGGATCGACGACCGGCTCATCCACGGCCAGGTGGTGGTGGGGTGGGTCAAGGTGCTTGAAATCAAGCGCCTCGTCGTGGTGAATGACGCCGTGGCGAAAAACCCCATGCAACGCACCCTCATGGAGATCGCGGTGCCCTCGGGCCTCGGGGTCTCCTTCTACACCGTCGAGGAGGCCGCCAAGGCCTGCGCCCTGAACGCGGGATCCGGCGAGCGGGCGCTCCTGCTCTTCTCCAACCCGTCGGACGTGAAGGGCTATGTGGAAAAGGGCGGGCCCGCCACCAGCGTGAACGTCGGGGGGATGCATTTTTCCGAGGGCCGCAACCAGGTCTGCCGGATCGTCTGCGTGACTCCCGAGGATGTGGTGGCCTTCAAGGACCTGCGGAGAAGGGGCCTCCCCCTTGAAGTCCGGGCAGTGCCGGGGGACGCCCCGCAGAAACTCGAGCAATTCATCCCGGAGATTGAACATCTATGAACCGCGTCACCCTCATCCTCGGGGTCCACAACCACCAGCCCGTGGGCAATTTCGGCAAGGTGTTCGAGGAGCTTTACGACAAGAGCTATGAGCCCTTCCTGAAGGTCCTGGACCGCCACCCGAAGGTCAAGTTCACCTTCCACATCACCGGGCCCCTCCTGGAGTGGCTCCAGGAGAACAAGCCGGCCTACCTCGAGAAGCTCTTCGAGATGTCCGTCCGGGGCCAGCTGGAGTTCTTCTCGGGCGGCATGTACGAGCCCATCCTCCCCATCCTCCCCGACCGCGATAAGGTGGGCCAGATCCGCACGCTCAACCGGTACTTGGAGGCGCGGTTCCAGAAGAAGCCCCGGGGCCTTTGGATCGCCGAGCGGGTCTGGGAACCGCAACTGCCGAAGCCCGTTGCCGAGGCCGGCATGGAATACACCGCCATCGACGACGCGCACTTCAAGGCCGCGGGTTATTCCGAGGAGGACACCTACGGGTATTACCTCACGGAGGAGCAGGGGAGCGTCCTGAAGGTGTTCCCGATCTCCGAAAAAATGCGCTATCTGGTGCCATTCCGCCAGGTCCAGGAAACGATCGACTACCTCCGGAGCGTGGCCAACGAGGTGGGTGACCGGTGCATCGTGTTGATGGACGACGGCGAGAAATTCGGCGGCTGGCCCGACACCCATAAGTGGGTCTATGAGGACGGGTGGCTCGAGAACTTCCTGAAGGCCCTGGAGGACAACGCCGAGTGGCTCACCACGGCCACCTTCGCGGAGTTCGTGGACAACCACCCCCCCCTGGGCCGTGTTTATATCCCCACGGCCTCCTACACCGAGATGGGGGACTGGGCCCTGCCGCCGAAGGTGTCCCAGGAATACGAGGCTTTCCGCCACGAATTGTCCGACCACCATGAGCTGGGCCGTTACGACCGTTTCCTGCGGGGCGGTTTTTGGCGAAACTTCCTCACGAAATACGAGGAGGCCAACCACCTCCAGAAGAAGATGGCCTGGGTCTCCGAAAAGGTCGAGAAGGTCCGGAATAAGTTGGCCCGCGGCAAGGGAACCCCGACCCAGGAGACGGTCTTGGCCGATGCCGAGCGGGGCCTCTACCGGGGCCAATGCAACTGCCCCTATTGGCACGGGGTGTTCGGCGGGCTGTACCTCAACCACCTCCGGTTCGGGGTTTACCGCGAGCTTTTGGCCTCGGAAAAGGCCGCCGACGGCCTCCTGCATCCCGACGGCGAGCTCCGGATCCACCAGGTGGATTTCAACCGGGACGGCCGGGACGAGGTCGTGGTGGAAACCGGCAAGTACAACGTAGTGGTGGACCCCAACTTCGGGGGATCCTTGACGGAGATCGATTGGCTCCAGGGGCCGATCAACCTCGGTGACGTCCTGACCCGGCGCCCGGAGGCCTACCACCAAAAGCTCCTGGCCCATCGGGAGGGCGGGGACTCGGGCGCCCCCGCCAGCATCCATGACCGGGTGCGGATGAAGGAACCGGGTCTCGAGAAAAAACTTTTCTACGACCCAATCCGCCGGACCAGCCTCGTGGAACGGTTCATGGACTCGGGGGCCGGCGCCGAGGACCTCCAAGCGAACCGGTCCCCCGATCGGGGCGGGTTCGCGGGACAGCCCTATCGCCTCAAGGTCACGGCCCACAAAAAAGGGAAGCCCGTCACGTTGGAACTCATCCGCGAGGGCTGGGTGGAGGAGGGGGGGACCCGAGTGCCGGTGTCCCTGGTGAAAAAGCTGGTGTTCTCCCAGGGCGACCTGGAGCTTTCGGTCTCCTATGAGATCCGCAACCTGGGGGACCGGGCGATCCGGGCGCGGTTCCTGTCCGAATGGAACCTCACGCTCTTGGCGGGGGACAGCCCCGAACGGGCCTATTACATCGGGTTGGGAGCCCCGGCGGATCCTCGGCTCGTGAGCCTGGGGTCGGACGCCGAAACCACCCAAGCCGGCATGACGGACTCTTGGTTGGGCTTGAGGATCGCCTTTGAGGCGGCTCCCGCCGCGACCTTGATCCGGTACCCCGTGGAAACCGTGTCCCAATCCGAGGGCGGATTCGAGAAGGTGTACCAGGGCTCCTGCCTCAACTGGGCCTGGGACCTGGACCTGGCCCCGGGCCAGGCCGTCCAAAAACAGCTGACTCTCCGGTTGGAGGCCCTGCACCCATGACCGATTGGTTCTCCCTCAGCATCCTCCTGGGCCTGTTGTCCTTGGATACCACCGCCGTGGGCCAGTTCATGGTGTCGCGCGCCATTGTGGTCGGGCCCTTGGTGGGTTGGATCCTGGGGGATCCCGGATTGGGATTGGCCCTGGGGGCCCTGGTCGAGCTCATCTGGGCGGGGGACCTGCCCGTGGGTTCCCATTTGCCCCTCGACACCACCCTCCTGGCGGGCGTCGGCACCGCATTGGCCGTGGGATTGGTCCGGACCGGCGTGGGGCCGGAGGCCGCCGTGACCTACGCCCTCTGCGCGGGGATCCCCCTGGCCGCATTGTCCTCCGAGGCGGAAAACCTGCTCCGGAAGGCTTATGTGAGGATCGTCCGGCAGGCCCAACACCAGGTGGAGGCCGGCCATTTGGCCACCTTCGAGTCCGTCAACGTGGGGATTTTGCTCAGCCAATGGGCCAAGGGTTGGGTGACCGCCGCCTTGGCGCTCGCCGCGGCCCATGGGGCCCTGCGTCTTTTCCCCAACCTCCCGGCCGAGGTCATCTCCGGATTGTCCTACGCCCCCTGGTTCCTCATGGCCACCGGTTGCGCGGCGGCCTTGGACCTTCTGGTCGACCCGAAGCACCTGATCCCCCTGGTGGTTTCCGTGGCGGCGGCTTCCGGCCTGGTCCTGTTCCTCCATGTGCCGGTTTTGTACCTCCTACCGGTCTCGCTCTTCGCCGGTTTCTTCTTCAGCATCGTGCGGATCCGCCGGGAAAGAAGGGCCGCGTGAGCCAGCCCCTGACCGCCGGGACCCGCGTCAACCGCTACGACTTGTTCCTGGTTTACCTGCGCTCCTTCCTGTTGCAGTCGGCCTGGAATTTCGAGCGGGGACTTAATTACGGGTTCGCCTTCGCCTTGGCGCCCGTCCTGCGGAAGCTGTACCTCGAGTCCGAGCGGCCGCGGAGCTTCCAGCGGCACCTGGAATATTTCAGTACCCAACCCTACCTGGGAGCCTTCATCCTCGGGGCGGTGGTCCGGATGGAAATCGAGCGGGCCCAGGCCGACCCGAGCGAAGCGCAACGCCGGGCCGAGGAGATCCACGCGCTGAAGGTCGGCATGATGGGACCCGTGGCGGCCATGGGGGACTCGCTCTTTTGGGCCACCTATCGCCCGTTCTGCGCGATTTTGGCCGTGGGCCTGGCCTTCTCGGGCGCCCTTCCCCCGGGGAAGTACGCCCTCCTGGCTCCCTTGGTTTTCCTCCTGGTCTACAACGCGGGACACCTGGGAATCCGAACCTTGGGGTTCCAACAGGGCCTCCTGCTGGGCGACCAGGTGGTGCTTTCCCTCCGGAAATACGGGTTTCAAGAGGCCACCCAAGGCCTCCGGCTCGCCGCTTCCCTGGCCCTGGGGGTCCTGATCGTCTTGGTGAACCGGCCCCAGGACGGACCCTATCCCGGGTTGTTCCTCTTGAAGATGACCTTTTTCGGCGCCGTCCTGGCCCTGTACACCTTCGCGCTGCGCAAGAAGGTGGGACCGAGCCAGGTCTTTTACGGCGTGGTGTTGTTCGCCTTGCTGCTGGCCTACTGGCCGAAACTTTACGGACAGACGGGTGCCGTGGGCGGATTTTTTCCGTTCATGTCCCCACCCTAAGGAGCGACCCATGAAAGCCAATGAAAAAATGGAGATCGTCAATAAACTGGGTCTCCACCTGAGGGCCGCGGCCGAATTGGTCAAGGTCACGAACAAGTTCAAGTCCCAGGTCACCATCACCCATGGGATCCAAAACGCCAACGCCAAGAGCCTGATGGGCCTCATGACCCTCGCGGCGGCCCAAGGGACCACGATGGACGTCACCGCCGAGGGGGAGGACGCCAAGGAGGCCCTGGCGGCGATCCGGGCCCTCATCGCCAAGAAGTTCGGCGAAAAAGAATAAACACCTACATCCACCCCAGAGACACGTCCCGCGCTCAAATGAGGCTTAAATGACCGCGGGACACAGGGACACGGGGAAGAGCGACAAAAACAACCGGAAAAAATCGTACCGTTTGACGAGAAGTTTTGGAAAAGCCGAGCCCCTGTGCCTTTGGGGTGAAAAAGGCTTAAGGAGTCGTCCGTGATCGAAAAGGTGCTCCAAGGGGTCCCCGCCTCCGGTGGGATCGCCATCGGCCCGGCCTACCTGTACCACCGGGCGGGCACCAACACGTCCCGACGGAACCTCAAAAACGAGGAGGCCGCCTCGGAGATCCTCCGGTACCGCGAGGCCATCGCCAAGACCCGGGACCAGATCGCCGACATCGAGCGCAAGGTCAAGGATGAACTGGGGGAGGAGCACGCCGCCATCTTCCAGGCCCACCAGTTGGTGTTGGAAGACCCCCTTTTCGCCCAGGAAATCCCCGAAGCCATCGAGTCGCGCCGGCTCAACGCCGAGTTCCTCCTGACGGAGGGCCTGAACAAGTTCAAGGCCATCCTGGCCGGCCTGGAAGACCCCTATTTCCGCGAGCGGGGCGGGGATGTGGAGGACGTGGGGCACCGGGTCCTCAAGAACCTGACCGGCGGCGGCAAGGATCCCCTCAAGGAATTGGACCGTGAGGTCATCCTCATCTCCGAGGACCTTTCCCCCTCGGACACCGTGAGCCTGTCCCCGAATTTCGTGAAGGGGTTCGCCACCGACATCGGGGGCCGCACTTCCCACGTGGCCATCGTGGCCCGGTCGCTGGGCCTGCCGGCCGCCGTGGGCTTGGGGGACCTGACGAGCCAGGTGCAGGACGGCGACATGGTGATCGTGGACGGCAACGAGGGTCGGGTCATCGTGAACCCGGACGCCAAGACCCTCAAGGCCTTCCGCAAGGAGAAGGAAAACTACGAGGCCTTTTACCGCAGCCTGGAGGCCCTCCGCTCACTCCCCGCGCGCACCCCGGACGGCCGGGAAGTCATCCTGGCCGGCAACATCGAGATCCCCCACGAGGTGGACGACGTCCTGGCCCACGGGGCCCAGGGCATCGGGCTTTTCCGCACCGAGTTCCTTTTCCTGAACCGCGACAACCTCCCCGACGAGGAGGAGCAGTTCGAGTTCTACCGGGAAGTGGCGCGCAAGATCGGCAAGAACCATTGCATCGTCCGCACCCTCGACTTGGGTGGGGACAAGTTCCTCTCCCAGGTCACCCTCCACGAGGAACGCAATCCCTTCCTGGGGCTCCGGGCCATCCGGCTCTGCCTCAAGCGCCCCGAGATGTTCCGGACCCAGCTCCGGGCCATCCTCCGGGCCTCGGCCTTCGGGCCCCTCAAGATCATGTTCCCCATGATCTCCTCAGTGCAGGAACTCCGGGAGGCCAAACGGCACCTGAAGGAGTGCATGGAGGAACTCAAGCACGAGAAGAAGAAGTTCGACGCCGGGGTTGAGGTGGGGGCCATGGTGGAGATCCCCTCGGCCGCCGTGATCGCCGACCTGCTCATCACCGAATGCGACTTCCTCTCGATCGGCACCAACGACCTGATCCAATACACCCTGGCGGTGGACCGGGTCAACGAGGCCGTGGCGTACCTGTACGATCCCTTGAACCCTGCGGTGCTGCGCCTGATCCAAAAGACCATCGACGCCTGTTGGAAGCACAAGAAATGGGCGGGGATGTGCGGGGAGATGGCGGGGGACCCCAAATTGGTGCCGCTCCTGTTGGGGATGGGGCTCGACGAGTTCAGCGTGTCCGCCTCGGTGATCCCGGAGATCAAGAAGGTCATCCGCCAGATGCCCTACGCCCTGGCCAAGGAAATCGCCG
>CAYMOV010000085.1:4207-11114 GCA_964392085.1 uncultured bacterium | reverse complement strand
GCGCTCGGACTTCAGGCCGGAAAAAGGCCGTGGGATCGCGGGGGCATCCACCGCGGGGGCATCATACAGCAATGGGGAGAGGCCTTGGACTCAGAGGTGGGAGCGAAGCCGCGGGAGGAGTTCCGCCCGATCAGCGTCCGTCGTGGGGTGTTTCGGGAACTCGGACGAATGGAGCCAGGGATGCTCCAGGCGGTCCGGGTCTGATTCATACCGGGGGAAGATATGCCAATGCAGGTGCGGCACCAGGTTGCCGAAGCAGGAATAGTTGAGCTTCCAGGGGCGGAGGGCCTCCTGCACCGCCTTCCCGGCGCGCAGGAGGTCCCGCGTCATCATCTGTTGGTCGGCTTCGGACAGCTCATGGGGCTCCCGGACGTGGCCCTTCCAGACCAGGACGCAGGCTCCCCGGAAGTATTGGTGGTCGCCGAGGAAGAGCAGGGACTTCCCGAAATCCCGGACAAGGGAAGGGTTATTCCCCGCCAAGGCTTCGGTTGTTTTCTTACAGAGGGGACAATCGTCAATCATGGCCTATCGCCTTTCGATCATTCCCCCTCTCCCCTTGAGGGAGAGGGTCGGGGTGAGGGGCGCATATGGGACCGGCTTGGCCTTCCCAACCGTTGACCGCCATCCGCCATTCTTTCGGGTGGGTGAGCACCCGGTCGGCCAGGGACAGGTCCAACTTCTCCGTCACGCCGTTCGGGTAGGCGAAGGTGTAGATCCCCGCGGCCTTGGCGGCTCGGATGCCGTTGGGCGAGTCCTCGAAAGCCGCGGCGTCCGACGCGGAAACCCCCAGGGCCTCCAGGCAACGCAAGTAAAGGGCGGGATCGGGCTTCACCTTGGGTACGTCGCCCGCGGTCTTCACGGCGCTGAAATACTCCCGCAGGCCCAACCGGGACAAATGCCCTTCCACCCAGGCGCGGTCCGAACTGGAGGCCACCCCCAACTTCAACCCGGCCGTCCTTGCCTCCTCCAGCATCTCCACGATCCCCGGACGGGGGCCCAAGAGGATGATCAGGTCGTTGGCCCGTCCGGCCTTCTTGGACTGGAACTCCGCCCGGTCGAAGTCCGGTCCCGCTTTCGCCTCGATATCGAGGTAGGGGTTGAAGGCGTTCCAGTCCGTGCCCACGCAGAGCACCCAGCGTTCCAGCGGGAGGGTCAGGCCGTAGGTCGCGTAGGCCTCGGTCCAGGCCTGGAAATGAGCGGTCTCGGTGTCCAGGATCAGGCCGTCGAAGTCGAGGATCAGGGCTTGGGGTTTTTCCATGGCGTTCCTTTTACCCCCTCCGGGGCGGGCCTGGCAACCCCATTCGGGACGCAAGGGGGTGACAAGCCCAGCGCAATTTGCCGATATTCATGGGGCGCGGCGGGGTTAGACTCATGAACGGCACAAGTCAATCATTCGCCACAGGGACACTGAGATTACTGCTGTTCAGGCCAGAAACGCCAAACGTTGGGTTTAAAAGAGCGGTGCGGGCAATCAGGCCGAAACCATCCTTCCGGTGTCTCCCTAAGGACTCAATCAGTTCTTTGTTTTAGTTTGTTAGTTCCAAACTGAGGCTCCGTGTCTCCGTGGTGGAATGGCTGTTGCTTCGTCGTAAGGATAAAAATCCAGGAGTTAAATCATGTCCCAAACCATCTTCATCACCGGCGCCAACCGAGGCATCGGCCTGGCCCTTTCCACCGTCCTCCTGGAGGGAGGCCATACCGTCATCGGCGCCTGCCGCAAGCCCGAGACCCTGAAAGCCCTGGCGTCCAAGTTCCCCAACCTCAAGCCCGTGGCCCTCGACGTATCCGACGACGCCTCGGCGGCCGCCTGCGCTTCGGCGACCGCGAAGCTGACCGACCGGCTGGACGCGGTCTGCAACATCGCGGGCGTCATGCCCCAACCCTACGACGCGAAACTGGAGGACCTGGACTTCCAGGTTATGCGGGATTGCCTGGAGACCAACCTGATCGGTCCCCTGCGGGTCGCCAAGGCCCTCCTGCCGCTCCTGCGCAAGGGCAAGAACCCCCGGCTCCTCAACATGACCAGCGGCCTGGGGTCCATCGGGCGCACCGACAACCCCAACTTCTACGCCTACGGCGCCTCGAAGGCCGCCCTCAACAAGGTGACCCGCACCGAGTCCTTCGCCCTGAAGGCGGACGGCGTCACCGTGGTGACACTCGACCCGGGCTGGGTCAAGACCGACATGGGCGGCCCGAACGCCCAGCTGGAGCCGAGGGTCTCGGCCTCGGCCATCGCCGCTACGTTGCTCAAGCTCGACCTGTCCTGGACGGGCAAGTTCCTGTACAACGACGGGACGGAGATTCCTTGGTAAGAAACCCAGCCGTCGGCGGTTGCCCCATCAAGGCGCTTTGCGCGCCTCAGGACACTGAGCAACGTCGAAGTGCGGTTGGCGGAAAGCCGAAAATAAGCCGGAAACAAAAAGGCCGTCCCCGACTGGGGGCGGCCTTTTTTTGTTCCCAGTGATCGGGTCGTGAGGCGGATTCCTACGCCTCGGACTTGTCCCATCCCTCGCGGATCATGTCCAGTTGGAAGGCGGCCGCCACCGCCACGGGAAGGACGAAGTAGACCGCCCGGAAAAGCAGGATCGCAGCCAAGGCGGGCTCCAACGGAATGCCCCGATGGGTCAACACGTAGGCCAGGATCCCCTCGGTGATCCCCAACCCGGACGGCGTCACGGAGAGTTCGGTGGTCAGGAACACCACGGAGAACGTGATCAGCAGTTTCGTCAGGCCGAGGGGGATCCCCACGGCCGCGAAGCAGGCGCCCAGGGCGGTGGCGTAGCACCCCCAATCCGCGAACAGGCACAGGAGGGCGAACCCCAAGGCCCCCTTTTCCCGCCCCAAAAGGCCCGCGCAGCTTTCCAGGTTGCGGTGGATCACCTCCAGCCGTTTCCCCATCCAAGCCATGCGCTTCCACCGACGGAGGAGGCCCTGGGCCGACCGGTGGCCCCAATCGCGGATCCCGGAAACGAAGAATGCCGAGGCCATCAGGCAGGTCCACACCAACAACAGACCCAAGGCGGCCAGGATGACGTGCCCCACGGGAAACCCCCCGTCCTTGGCGGGACGGGACAGGGGCAAGGCCACCAGGGCGCAGAGCGCCACCATCACGAGGTTGCTCAGGAGGGCTTGGACCATGGACACGGGCAGTGACACCGAATGGGGCACGCCGTTTCGCTTGAGCAGGAGCGACCGGACCGCCGTGCCCGACAGCCCGCCCGTGGACAGGATGACGTTGAAGGCGTTGCACACCATCGTGACCCAGAAGACCCGGCGGAAGGGGAGCGGATGCCTCGCGGCGCCGTAAAGGGAACGGAAGGAGAAACTCATGGCCAACATGGATCCCCCCGTGGCCAGGACCGCCGCCAGGAGGGGGCCGAGTTGGGCCTGTGACAACAGTTCCATCACCCGTCGTTCGTCCGCGCCCCCGACCACCACCAATCCCAGCACCAGCACCCCGAACAGCAGGAGGGGCAGGAAGCTTTTATGGGCGGGGGGGGAGGGGGCATGTTTCGACATGGGGTCCGGGACCCGGGTTTTCAGGAAGGGCGCCGACGCAGGACCATCGCGTCCGAGACGAACCACTTCACGACGGAATCCCCGGCGCGGAGCGCGGGACTCCGCAGGAAGGTTCCATTCAGGGTTTCCAACAGGATCCGGAGCATCTTGCGGGTCCCGGGCGAGACGGGATAGACGTTGAAGGCCGGATGGAACTCCGCGACCTCTAGGCCCTTGCCGTCCAGGAAGCGCCGGAGCTCCGCCAGGCCCGGCCGCAGCAGGCTCATCAGGTGCGTGTTGAGGAAAAGGGTCGTGTCGGGGGACCCGTTGGAGAGGTGGAGCGCGGCCTCGGTGAAGAACTTCACGCCCTCCACCGTGCACATGGGGTCGAATACCGCCAGGTGGTAGGGCCTGGCCATGTCGGGCGCCAGGGGGCCCGTGAAGTCCTGCACCCGCGCCTTCAGGGCCACGCCCCGGCGCTTGGCCTCGGCGTCCAGGCGGCCGATGAGTTTCGCGTCGATGTCGAGGGTCGTGACGTCGCCGTACCCCGCCTCGGCAAGGGCCAGGCTCAGCCAATCGTCGTCGCCCAGCACCAACACGGGCGCGTCGGGCGGGCAAAGGCGTCGGACCGCCTCGACCCGCCGGTGCACCGTGGCCCCCGTACAGGGATGTTGGTGGTTCGTCCGGATCACGGCCTCGAAGGCCTTACCCGAGAGCGGCACTTCCCCGCCCAAGGTGCGGGCCTCGGGGGAGCGGTCGTACCGTTGGCTGCGGACCACCTGCTCGGCGTAGAGCTCCACCAGTTCGTTCCAGGGGCACCGGAGGAACTCGTCGTAACTGCCGATCCGGAGGAGGGTGTTCATCCCCCGGCCCAACGCCCGGAAGGCGGCTTGCGCCGCGCCCGGTTTCCGGGCGGCCAGCCCGCGGAAATGGGCCAGCAGTTCGGGATCGACGGAGTGGTCGTCCACCCAGCGGTTGAGGTCCTCCCAACGGAAGGGCGAGAGGCCCGCCTGAGGGTCGGCGGTTTCATCGGGAAGCGGGGTCGGAAGGCGGTCGATGGGGGCGGTAACCTGCATGAACAAACCTCGGGGGCGTATTCCGGCCGAAACGGCTAGGCCCTATAGACGATCCAAATGCCACGCAGGTTTCCCGGTTTTTCCTGGTTTCCGGGGGATAATCGTCCAAACAAAAAAGGCCACCCCCGGTCGGGGGCGGCCTTTTCGTTTCAGGTGGGGCTTATTGGGCCACGTCCATCTTCCAGATGTTGTAGTTGCCCTTCGGGTCGCCGCGCTGGGAGAGGAAGTACACCGACTTCCCGCTCGGGGACCACACCGGGCACACGTCGTTGCCGGGGTGGAAGGTCAGTCGGGTCAGGCCGGACCCGTCGATGTTGATGGTATAGAGGTCGAAATTGCGGATCTTGTTGGAGACCGATTGGGAGCTGAACACGATCCGCTCACCGTCCGGCGAGACGGAGGGCGTGAAGAAATCCCGCTCCTTCGAGGAGGCGATCAGCACTTCCTGGCTGTCCTCCAGGTCGTAGAGCCAGATGGCGTATTGGCGCTCCACGATCTCCTCGGTGTCCTGGTCCTTGATCAGGTTCAGGCGGCTCAAGACCACCTTGTTCGGGTTCGACCAGAAGGTCGGGAAAAAGCCCCGGGTGTACTGCGTGAAGGACGCCTTGTCCAGGTCGTAGGACCAGAGGTTGTTGGTCCCGTCGTTGGTGCCCTGGGAGAAATACAGGTTCTTGCCATCCGGTCCGAAGACCGGCTGGTAGAAGTTGCTGCTCTCCGTGGTGACCTGCCGCATGGCGGAGCCCTTCTCCGCGTCCATGATGAAGATCCGGTAGTAGCCGTTGCTGGCCCCGCTGAAGGCGATCTTATGGCCGTCCTTCGAGAAGGCCACGTCGGTCACGTTGTCCAGGTTGCCGAAGGTGCGCTGGGTGATCTGGTTGCCGCCCCGGAGGCTCTTGACGTAGACGTTGAACTTGCCTTCCTTGTAGCCCACGTAGGCGATCTTGGACTCGTCGGAACTCACCGCGAAGGCCTTCAGCGAGCCTTGGTACATGTTCTCGGCCCAGATGCGCGGGCTCTCGACGCCGTCGTTGCTGGTGGTGATCCGGGAGAACTTCGAACCGCTTTCCTGGGCCACGCTCACGGGCTGGTAATCCACATCCGGCAGGGTGCTGGGAGGGACGCAACCAGCGAACAGGGCCAGGGGGGCCAGCAGGGCCCAACGCCAACTCTTGGTCTTCATGGGTTTCTCCTTGGGGATTCCCGGATCCCCCCGACGGGACCGCTTCCGGCGGCCCGACGGGGTTTTCGGGATCAGGCGAAAGACGAGGGGCTCTTAGTAGGCCAGGACGTCGCAGCCGATCACGAACTGCATGCAGGAGAACGTGTAATTGTTGTAGTCGCCCGAGATGGTCTGGTCCTTCAACCCGCCGACGGCCCAGCCCTGGAAGCCCATGTAACCGCGGACGCGGTTACCCACGCCGAGGCCCGCGCCAAAGGTGAGGCCCAAGCCTGTGTTCATGTTGATGGTTGCCGAGTAGCCGTACAACGCGCCGGTCATGTCCGCCGAGGCGAAGCCCAGGCCGAAGTTGGCGTACGCGAAGAGCGGGGACTTGTGCCCGACGGGCCCGAAGTAGGTGCCGACCTTCATGTTCATGATGTCGAACATGTTGACGTTGACGTTGAAGTTGGCGCCGTACAAGGTGCCGTTCGACGTCAGGCCCAGGTGGCGGTAGTCGATCTCATAGATGAAGAAGAAACCCGTCTTGGTATTCTTCATGCCGAAGCCGATGCCGCCGCCCGCGCTGGACTTGTTCCAGTCGGAATCGGTGGTCCCGGACAGGATGTCGTAATAGCCGGTCGGGGTGCCGATGCTGGTCACGACCGGGAAGTAAAGGTCCGCGTAGAAGCAGGGCTTCATGAATTTGGCGTCGGCCGCGGCGTGGGAACGGGGTGAGCCGCCGCCCTCGCTGTAGCTGCTCTTCAGGGGCACGTCGTTGCCCCCGTTGTTTTCTTGGGCCCAGGCGGACAAGGGAGCGAACACCAGGACGGACAGCAGGCAAAACAACTTGGTCATGCTTTTCACCGAAACGCTCCTGAATTGTTTTGGCCCTTCCCCGAGGGGAATCGGCGCCAGACGAACCCTGATCCGACCGCTGTGGGTTGGAGGAGAAAGCGAGGAGAAGTGGGTCAGGGTCTTGAGGCGCCGATTGGAAGGCACCCCTTGTTGAGGCTAGGCAATTATCTTGCTAGGGCCATTATTGTCAATGATAAAGGTTTAACCTGAAAGAATCGGGCTTGGTTCGAATGCGTCAAATCCACGAAAAGGAACCCCCTTCCATGGCCGTTTGAGGGGCTCTCGTCAGGGATCCTGGGGCATTCGGTCCCCTACTTCT
>CAYMOV010000085.1:1934-4107 GCA_964392085.1 uncultured bacterium | reverse complement strand
CGGCCGTTGATCCAATCGGGGGCCAGGCAAGCGTAGGACTCGTCGCAATAGGCGTCGAAGAACCCCCAGGTGAGCCGCTTCAAGGCGCCCCAAGTCACCACGGTCAATCCCAAGGGATCGTAGGCCGTCACCGGCACCGCGTGTCCCCCCCAGCTTCCCGGGGCGCCGGCGCCCTCGGGCCCCCCGGGCGGAACGCTCCAAACTTTCTGCCGTTGGGCCGACACCGGAAGGGCCACCCCCAGGTACAGGCCGCCGAAAAGGTAGAGCGCCTGTCGGACATGGTCGTGGTTCTTGGGTTCCAGGGCGGCGTAGGCCCCGATCTTGTGGCCGCCCACCCCCTTTTGCCTCCAATAATTCAGGACATCCAACTCCACGGCGCCGTTGTCGTTGGCCCCCGTGCGGGGGTCATAGCCCGTGATGGCCGAATAGGCCGCCAGCACCTGGACGTCGGTCGGTTGGGATACCTTGGCCTTGGCGTTCGAGGTCCAATCCATGATGAGGTGGCCGGCCGCGGCGCAGGTGCAATCCCCCACCCGGTCGTTGGCCATCATGCCCCATTGGGCGATGTGGGATCCCCAATCCTGCCGCGGCGGGGGAACCGGCAGGTCCGCGGGAACGAGGTAGTCGGCCAGCAGGAGGGTCCGGGGGTCGTGGCGGGCGGGACGCTTACCCAGCTTAAAAAGGATCGGCTTCTTCATAGGTTCCTCCGGGATTGGATTTCCCGCAGGATGGACTTCATCCTAAATATTGTCTATGACAGGAATCAGAGGGAAACCCCGCGAGTTAAACGACTTCATCGCCTCGGTTGCCTGCCCTAAACCCCGGTGAATGGGTCATCCCGAGCGAGGGATTCGGGTCGAATGGATGGATTGAGGGATTGATGCGCGGTTTTGCTTTCCCGCGGCTCTTTGAAAACCCAGACTTTGGAATGTTATTAATCCGTGGGTCGTCAAACCCCGTGTCACTGTCCCGCCCGCTTTCCATGATAGGGAGGCTGGACAGTCCCGCGGTCATGGGGGATTAATCTTGGGCGCGGGACGTGTCTCCGGGGTGGAATTGGGTCTTTCTGTTTATTGGCCGGGGGTGGGCCAATCGCGGATCCCCACCTGGTCCAAGGCCACCCGTCCCAGGGACCCCCAGAGCTTCAGGAACTCCACCTGGATCAGGGGGCTGGTCCAGGCCGCCGCCGGGGCCTGTTCGGCGCCCAGGGAATGGATCCTCACGCCGGAACCGAGGAGGTAAAACCGCAGGAGGAACGCCGCGCGCGGCAGGTGGTACCAGCTCGTGACCAGGACGGCGTCTTTCGCCCCCAGGCGACGCAGTTCCCCCGCGGCGAACCTCGCGTTTCCGTCGGTGGTCCGGGCGTCGCCGTCCACGATCACCCGCACGCCCCGCAGGTCTGCGGCCTTCCGCACGATGCCCTCGACATAACGGGACGCGTCGCGGCTCACGATCAGGTTCTTGGAGCCCAACCGCTCGGTCCACTTCGCGCCGGACTCCAGGCGGCCCGGGCCCCCGGTGAAGATCACCACGGCGTCGGCGCCCGCGGGCGGGGCGGTGGGGCGAAGGACCGTGAGGAACCAAATCCCCTCCACCAGGACCGAGGCCGGGACCAGGACGAGCAGGAGGAAAAATCCTCGGGTCCATGGGGAAGCTTTTCGTTTCATGGGTTCATTTTAAGGGAAGGGAAGCCGCGGAAATCGTTTTTTGTCGGTTGGATCGTTTACCCAAATTTTTTGGGCGGGGATACGCGGCAAACCGGGGGACCTGCCTATACTTGTCCCATTCCCAACGAGGCCCGACCCGATGGATCCGAACCCCGCCAATAAACGAGTCAATCCCCGGTTCGCCTGCCATTTGGAGGGAATCGTCCGTCCCCTGGAGCGCAACCGCGACGCCGAGTCCTTCCGCGACTTGCGCCGCGACATGCCGATGGTGACGGCCTGCAACCTCAGCCGGGAGGGGCTCTGCATCCTGACGTCCCAGGCCCTGAAGCCCGGTGAGATCCTCCGCTTGGAGTTGAACGCCGACGGCACCAAGGACAAGGTGCCTTGTTTCGGTGAGGTCTGCTGGGCCGAGGAGGGCCGCGCGGGTGTCCGCATCCTGGCCCTGACCGAATCCGGCCGCGCGGCCCTGGCGCGCCACATGCGCGGCCTCACCCCCCTGGGCGCCC
>CAYMOV010000085.1:0-1834 GCA_964392085.1 uncultured bacterium | reverse complement strand
GAGCGAACCCCTTCACTACATATCCACCATGAGTTTTTCCACGGCCATTACCGGAAACCTCGCCGCGGAAATCCTGGGGGTCCAGCTCTGGGCCAACGGGGTTTTGGTGGCGTCCGCGCCATATACCGCCACCAGCTTTAACTTGTCCCTCTCCCCCGCCCCGGAACGGAGGGGTCCATTCGATTTACGGTTTGTCCTGTCGCCCTTCGCCTCCGGCACGATCCAGACGACTTTGGCCTACGCCACCAACGGGGTCATCCCAGGTTGGTACATGGGGCCCGGATTGAGCCAAAGCCCAATCCTCACCGTCGGGTCGCCCACGACCAACACCCCTTCCGTAACCCCGACCGCCACCTTCACCGCCACCTTCACCCCTACCACGACCCCGACTGCGACCTTCACCCCCACGCCCTAGAAGTGACGGAATGGGGTCGATACGGGTTGGGGGCTGACGGGGGTGTCCTTCTTGACGCAGGCCGGGATGAGGGCCTTCCTGAGTACCAGGGATCGACAGGCCTTCGGAGACTTCATGGACGAACCCCGGGATCGGGTCAACGGCTCAAAACCCGCCCCCTGAGCGCCCCTGATTCCGGCGGTTTTTTCCATTTATTTGCCCTCGTATCCGCGTTTCCGGGTTTACCGCGTCAGGAGGAGGATCCTCGTGGCGCGCCCGCCGGATCGGTCGCGGGCGGTGGCCAGGTAAAGGCCTGGAGCCAGGGACCCCGAAACCCAACGCGCCTGCCCGTTCGAGTCTGTCCGGATCCTCCCCGCCATTTCCCCCGCCACATTCCGGATCTCGACCACCGAGAAGGCTTCCGAACCCGAGAAGAGGGCTTCCAACCCGGCGTGAATCCTGTTCGGCCGGACGGCGAAGCCGCCGTTCCCAAGGGGAGTAAGTGCGGGCGTCGCTGTCCAGGTTGGCGTCAGCGTAGCCATCGGGGTCCAAGTCCAGGATGGCGTCCCACTCGGGGTCGGCGTCGGGCTCGGAGTATCGATCGGGGTGAAAGAGGATGTTTCCGTCGGGGTGGCCGTGGGGCTGGGCGTGGAGGTGGTCGTCTCCGAGGGCGTCGCCGTCAAGGTCGCCGTAAAGCTCGGCGTGTCGGTCGCCGTAAAGCTGTCGGTGGAAGTGTCCGTGAAGGACGGCGTGACCGTGGAGGTGAAAGTCGCGGTCCAGGTCGGGGTCTCCGTGAAGGAAGGAGTCGCCGTCGCACTTGCCGTGAAACTGGATGTCCATGAAGGCGTCGCGGTGAGCGTAGGCGACGGAGTATTCGTCACCGTCGTCGAATCCGTCGGTGTCGAAGTTGCCGTGAACAATGCGGTCCAGCTGGGGGTGAAGGTCGCGGTCTCGGTCGGGGTGAAGGAAGGTGTCGCCGTGGACGAAGGCGTGAAGCTCGGCGTCCAGGTGGAGGTGAATGTCCAGGAGGAGGTCGGCGTCGGGGTGACGGTGAAAGTCGCGGTGGGCGTGAAAGTGGCCGTCGGGGTCGCCGTAAACGACGGGGTCGAAGTTGCCGTGAACGATTCGGTCCGGCTGGGGGTGGAGGTCGCGCTAAATGTCGGCGTATAGGTGTCGGTGAAGGTGTCCGTGAACGTCGGGGTCTCCGTGGGCGTCACCGTGCTCGTATTCGTGAAACTCGCGGTAAATGACGGGGTATCCGATGGGGTGAAGGAAGGCGTGGAAGTGGCCGTGAATGTCGGCGGAGGCGTGGATGTTGGGGATTCCGTCGGGGTGAAAGAGGGTGTGGAGGTCGCCGTAAACGAGGCCGTGTCCGTCGCGGTCGGGGTCAACGAGGGGCTATCCGTGGCTGTGAAGGTATCCGTGAATGTCGGGGTGAAA
>CAYMOV010000084.1:0-11200 GCA_964392085.1 uncultured bacterium | reverse complement strand
ATTCTAGGGGGAGGAAGGTCGATAGGGCAACGGGTGTGAACCGAGAGTCTTGGAACCCTCCCGCCTGAATCGCGGTTGGCGGTTAGCCAAGCCCTAAGAATGGAAGCTCCAAGCAAGAGCACAAATTACTTAAGTCGGGCTTGGGTTTAACCCATCCGCAATACGCTATCCGCCATCCGCCGTCTTTAGCTGGAAGCCGACCTGTACCGCGACAGGCCCAGCTTCCAGACCCAGACCGAACCGGCCAGGAAACCCAGTCCCAGCGCGCAGCCCCCCAGGGCTTCGGACAGGGGCAGCCAACCGAACAGGACTTTCGCGGGGAAATTCGAGACCACCAGCATCGGGATGACCGTCAGGAGCGTCACCCGGAGCAGCCACCGGTAGATCTCACCCGGATATCGGCTGAACTGGCCGAGCTGGTAGTAAAGCTCGAACAGGTTGCTGGAGCGGCCCATCCAAAACGTGAAGGCCGAGAGGCAAAACATCATGGTGTAGAGGATCGCGATGCCGTTCACCACGAGCGCGGAGTAGGCCAACATCCCGGCGAATGAAAGGGCGATCCCCAGCTTGCCCAGGGCAAACCCCACCATCGCCAGGCCGAAAAAGGCGTTCAAGATGGAGGAATAATCCGTGTACCGCAGGGACACCAGGAACTGGGAATTGACCGGTTTGAGCAGGACGAAGTCCAGGTCCCCCATCCGGATCTGGTCCACCAACCTCGCGCAATTGTCGAAGAACAACCCCTCGAAAAGCTGGTTGATGATGTGGATGGTCCCCAGGAGGGCGATCATGTGCCATTGGTTCCACCCCGCGAGTTCCCGCGTATGGGCATAGATGACCCCGAGGTAGATCAACTGCATGCCCAGCCAAAGAAGTTCGGTGACGATGCGGATCAGGAAGTTGGCGCGGAACTGCATCTCCCGGATCAGGCAGTTCTTCATCATGATAAGCATCAGCTTCGAGTAGCGTTTGAAAGTCTTCAACGGGATCCAGCTTTCCTTGTGATTCAACTCTAGCCGAGCCGTTTGCCGCTGGCTTCGGCTTACAACTAACGGCTAATCGCCAACGGCATCTTTAGGCCCTTCGCAGCTTACTGTTGTCTTTGGCTTAAAGCTAACGGCCAACGGCTAACCGCCAACGGCGTCTCTTATCCGTTGGATTCACCCCCCCACGGCTGAGTAGCGCTTCAAGCCGGCCTTCCAGGCCCAGAGGCTGAGAAGGTAGAAAAGTGCCAGCCATCCGAGGCCAACCCCCAGGAGGGTTCCCATGCGGTCCGCCGGGATCTTCCCCAGCAGGATCATGCAGGGCCAATAGCCCTCATACCCGAAGGGCATGTAGGTCAGGAAGGGTTGGAGGTTAGCCGGAAGGAGGTTCAGGGGGATCATCTGGCCCGACAGGAAGAACTCGATGGTCATGATGACGAAGAGGAATGTCGAGATTTCCAGGAACCAGAACGCCAGCAGCCCGACCAGGAACGAGAACAACATGCCGATCCAGAAGGCGATGACCAGGGAAACCAGAAACGCCCCCCATTCCAGGAGGGTCGGTGGGTGGGTGAAGTAACCCCGGAGGTACCAGAAGATCGGCGGGAAGGTGACGGCCGCCACCAGCCAGAACACCACCTTGTGCGCCAACCGGTAGGTGACCTGGTACCAGAAATAGCTCAGGGGCTTGACCAGGTACTTGTTGAGGAGCCCGTCCTTGATCTCGGCGCTGACGTCCCGCGTCATGCCCGGCATGCTGGAAAAACCCCGCGAGATGAACATCAGGGCGTTATAGGCCACCATGTCGCCGTAGCTCATCCCCCCGATCAGGCTGGTGGGCGAGGAGGCGTAGACCGCCCTCCAGAGGAAAATCAGGGTGACCAACGGCAGGAACCTGAACAACGCGCCGAAGAAGTAGTTGGTCCGGTAGGCCATGTCCTCCTGGGTGCGGGTGGACAGGACAATCCAGTACTTCCTCCAAGCCGGTGGAGGGGTTATCGATGGGGATTCGGTCATTTCCATGGGGCTTCGTTTTCCAATCGTTTCCGTCAAGCGGTCGGCGGTCGGCTGTCAGCGGCTTGCCCGGCGGAGCCAAGGGCGAAGACGGGTCAGCTTTTTGTTTTCAGCTAACGGCCAGCGGCTAGCCGTTCAGGGACCTCAAGCCGAGGCGCTCGCTTGGCAAGTACCGCGCCAAATGCGCGGTGCCAACCGCTAATTCTTGTCCGTGCTCGCGAACGCCTTCTCGATGATCTCCTCGATGGGGACTTCCTCGATGGTGATGTCATCCACCGGGTATTGGTTCATCAGGCTGTTGGACACCCTGGCCACCGCTTCCCGGGGCACCTTCAGGACGATCTTGGTGGGGCCGTAGGCCACCACCTCCCCGAGCGTTTCCAGGGCCTCCCGGGGGGCGCCGCCCTTCCCCAAGACGGCCGAGATCAGCTTGGTGGCGGCGAACTTTTCCACGATGGCGTCCAAGGCCCCGTCGAACCGCTTGAAACCGTGGTTGATGATGATCACCCGGTCGCAGAGCGCCTCGATGTCGTTCATGTAGTGGCTGGTGAGGAGGATGGTGGTCTTGGTTCGACGGTTGTAGTCCTTGATGAACTCGCGGATGTTCTTCTGGGCCAGGACGTCGAGGCCGATCGTGGGTTCATCGAGGAACAGCACCTTGGGCCGGTGGAGGAGGGCCGCGATCAGCTCGAATTTCATGCGTTCGCCCAGGGACAGCTCTCGGACCATGACGCCCAAGAGCTTCTTCACCCCGAGGAGTTCGGTCATCTCGTCCAGGACCTTCCCGTATTCCCCGTCGGGCACCCCGTAGATCTCCTTGTTGAGGAACAGGGATTCCTGGGCCGGGAGATCCCACCAAAGCTGGTTTTTCTGCCCCATCACCAGCGAAAAGGACCGGCGGTACTCGTTCTTCCGATCCCAGGGGGTGTAGCCCAGGACCCGGGCGGACCCCGAGGTGGGCACCAGGATGCCGGCGAGCATCTTGAGGGTGGTGGTCTTCCCCGCCCCATTGGGGCCGAGGAAACCGACCAATTCGCCTTCCTCGATCCCGAAGGACACCCCATCCACCGCGCGGACCTCGTTGGTCTCCCGGTGGAAAAGGCCCCGGATCGCCCCGGTCAAACCGGGGATCTTCTTGCTGGTCCGGTAGATTTTGGTGAGTCGTTCGACTTCGATGAGGGGCATAGGGCTGGTAATATAAGGACGGTACGGGGGCCGATGCAAGCTCCCTCCCGGTTTGTCGGATGACGTTCCCTGGAGTCCCCGTTGGCGAGCAAACCTTGCCTCAAGCCTTGGCATTACGCCGTGGGGGCCACATCCCTCATTCCGTTGGCGGGTCTCCCCTCATCCCTTTTCTCGCTGGGTTGGGGGGCCCGCAGGATCCGCCGGGGCGGCTTGGCGATCTTCCTGTTCGGGCTCGCGGGGTTGGCCGGTAGCGCATGGACCGCCCAGGCCCTTTACCATCCCTTCGGACCGGCCCAGGCGGCTCCGGTCGCCCAAAACCGCCCTTCCGAAAACAGCAATCCACTTTTGGACGCCAAGGGAGTCGGGCGTTCGGTTTCAATCACCTGGCGCGATCCGGAGCCGGGGCTGGCCGAGGCGAAGAAGACCGGCAAACCCGTGCTCTTGGATTTCACGGCGGAATGGTGCGGTTGGTGCCACAAGCTGGAGCGGGATGTGTTCGACCAACCCGAGGTGACGATCTTCATCAACCAGCATTACGTCCCGGTGCGGGTCATGGACCAGCGTAGGGAAACGGGCAGCAACACCCGGATCGTGGCGGACCTCCAATCGAAGTACGGGCTCAGCGGGTTCCCCATGTTGGTGGTGGCCGACGGCGACCTCAAGCGCTCCAGCGTCCAAAACGGTTATGTCCCCTACGACGGCACCTTTGCCTTCCTCAAGGCTTTCGTGAAGCCCTGAGAACCTTATTGCGCGCTTGAAAGGGGCTCGACTCGTCCCTAAGCTCCATCCATGAACCCAAACCGCCGCAATCCCCGAACCCTCCTAAAGACCTTGATCCCCCTCTTGGTGCTTAGCCTCAGCGTAGGGGGATCCCTTTGGGCCGGCGCGGCCTCACCCTCGGGCGTGAAATGGGTCAGCCTCACCCATGCCGTGAAGACGGCCCGCCTGACCGGCAAACCCCTGATGTATGACTTTTCCGCGGAGTGGTGCGGTCCATGCCAGATGCTGGCCCGCGCCGTCTTCGAGGACGAGAAAGCCGCCAAATTCATCAACGACCATTACGTGCCGGTTCGGGTGATCGACCGGTACCGTGAGGATGGGCAGAACAGCCCGGCGGTCCAGGCCCTCCAACGCCGTTTCCAACTAACCGGCTTCCCGACCTTGGCTATCGAGACCGCCGACCGAAAACGCCAGGATATGATCGTGGGTTTCTTGGGCTATGACGGAACGATGGATTTTCTTCGGCAGTTCGTGAAGCAGGCCCGTTGAACCATTCTTCCCCACGGTTCAGGTAAATCCCTGTCGAATCAGGGCGTCCGGATGACCTGGACGCCTTCGCCCGCGCCCGCACCCCAGGGGACGTACTTCCCCTTGATCAAGCCGTGGGCCAACACCCAACCCATCAACCGATGCCCCTCGGGGCTGAAGTGTGAAAAGGTGGCTTGTTCGGCCACCGGATACCCCATTACCCGGACGGCGTTCCAGGCCTCGGTCAGGTCCAGGAACGGCAACCCCTGGTCCCGGCTGACTTCGCCCCAGAAGGACCGGCACCCCTCCACCGGAAAATGGTTCCCCAGGTTCCCTAAGGGGAAATAACAGACGACCAGGGGCGGGGCCTTGCGACCCTGCGGCGGGTTCGCGGCCATATCCCCCTTGTACTTCTGAATCGGTAAACCCACCAAGCGTTTCAGGATGTCCTTCGCCGTGGGATCCTCGACCAGGCGGTCGAAATTCCCGTTGATCCACTCGTCATTGTTCAGGACGAGGAGCCCCCGCTTTTTGGCGCTCTGGAAGAGGACCTTGAGGTCGGGGTTCGCCGTCATGCGCTTCTCTAGCGGGCGCAGGTGGAATTCCGGGTCCGGGTTGAGGATGTCCGGGAAGCCGGTTTTCAGGATCCGGTTTTGGAGGTACGGCAACAGGCCCATATCGCTGTCCACCATCATCAACACCAGGTCCACGTCGTATTTCCCGGGTTGCTGAACGGCCCAGAAATCGGGCCACAGGAAGGGTGGGCCATCCGCGCGCAGGCGGCTCAGGGTGAGGACTTGGAAGGACTCCGGCGCGTCCTCGAGCGCCCCCATCAGGTTCAGGTCCTCCTCGAGTTTCTTCGGGAAGGAATCCTGGAGGTTGAATCCCCAGGGCCACCGCTTCCCGTAATCAGCCTCCATCCCCCAACAACTCCTCGAATCACCCAAGAGAAGAATTCGGAAGGTATGGGGCGGCTTCCGCTCGGGATACCGGTCATCGTCGAGGTCGGGGTTGGGATGATCCCCCTTGGCCTCCCGGACCTTCCGGTTCTCGACGTAAGCGTAGTCCCTGAGCCGAAGGATGGACGAGGTCTCGGGGACCGAGACGAATACGCATCGGTCCTGGCCCGGGGCGGCCACCGAAGCCGGCGCGGGGGGGCCCGCCGACATGTAGAGGAGGAATAAGAGGTTCGGGCCCGATTGATTGTCGATCTCGGCGCCACCCATGGACTGGAGCTTGACCTCTTCCAACCCCGGCCGGAGCCTCAGCCAGGGTGGACCCTGGGCCTGGAAGGCGTAGGAACGGTCCCCCGCCGCGACCAGGCTCAATATTTGGGCCCCCTTCCCCAGGGGATGGAAGGACCCCACCAAGGTGTTGCCGTCCCAGTCGGCCTCGCAAACGGCGCCGCTGTATTTGTCCCCGAGGATCAGGCGCGATGCGGCCGGGGTCCCGCCGGTTCCCGGGACTTTCTCGACGGCCAGGGCCAGGGGGTTCGGGAGTTCCGGGCGGTTCTCGGCGATCGTGACGGCCTTCCCGGTGGTAGGGTCCAGCAATAGGACCTGGTGAAGGTCGGGGCTTGTCACCAAAACTTCCTTTCCGGTGGGATCCGTAACCAGGGCCCCGAGCGACGGCCAGCCTTCGGGCGGGCCCAAGGTCTCCACCCGATCCTTCCCCAGGTCCAGGAGCCGTAGTTTGGAGGATTTCCCGTCGTAAACCAGGAGTCGGTTTCCGTCGAGGGCCGCCGCGAGTACAGGATGGTCGAAGGACGCCTGGAGGAGCGAGCCGTCGGTGCTTTGGGAACGGCCGTCCCCCGCCAGGGTTTTCACCTGGTCTTGATGGTCCAGGAGGACCACCCGGATCCGGTTGTTGCCCCAATCGCAAACGTACAACTGGGTCCCGTCGGGCGAAACCGCCAAGCCGCTCGGATGGTCGAAAAGGGCCTGGGAGAAGCCGCCGTCCCGGTAACCGTGGTCCTCGCCGCCCGCCACCAGGTCGTAGCGGTAGGAAATCGGGCTCAAGGCCCAAAGCGAGCCGGGAATCGTGAGCCAGAAGGCGATCAGGGCGGTCCATCGGCGGCGGTGGGTCATCGGGGCCTCTTGAGGGTCCTTACGAAGGATGGGGCATTATAAAGTGAACCCCGGGCCGCCGGTGGATCGGCTTCCCGGGACGGCCCTGTTATAATCCGACCCCATGAATAACCGGAATTTCCCGAAGATCCTGGCCGAACTCAAGCGGCTCTACCCCGACGTCCGCTGTTTCCTCCATTACACGACCCCCTTCCAGCTCCTCTGCGCGGTCATCCTCTCGGCCCAATGCACCGACGAGCGGGTGAACCTGGTGGCGCCGGGTTTGTGGAAGGCCTTCCCCACTCCCGAAAAGATGGCCCAGGCCAAATTGTCGGAGATCGAGAAGCTCATCAAATCCACGGGCTTCTACCACAACAAGGCCAAGAACCTGAAGGGCTGCGCCCAAACCCTGCTGGCGGACTTCGGCGGCAAGATTCCCCAGACCATCGAGGAGTTCGTAACAGTGCCGGGGGTCGGGCGAAAGACGGCCAACGTGGTGCTGGGGGAGGTTTACGGCATCTCGGAAGGCGTCACGGTGGACACCCACGTAACCCGCCTATCCAACCGCCTGGGGCTCACGAAGCACCAGGACGCCGTGAAGATCGAGCGGGACCTGATCCGGTTGGTGCCGAAAGATGAGTGGTTGACCATCTCCCACCGCCTGATCCAGCATGGCCGCAAGGTCTGCGACGCCCGCAAACCCCTTTGCGGGACCTGCACCTTGGCGAAATGGTGCCCCACCGGAAAACAATGAGGAATGAGGAGTTAGGAGTTGAAGCCAAACCACGTCATCGCGTTAGAGAGTTCCCACCCGATCCCCACCCCTCCGAAATTTAAAACGAACATCGGCGAAGCACAGGTTCAATTAATGGTCACCGTTTCGTTTTTTTCGTCATTAGTCAATTTCGGATATCCCTTTAAAAGCTCATTAATTAATATCCCCGATGCCCGCCGAGCATTATCTGGATTATTCAGTTCACATTCGGCCTCGCCGCGCCACACCATATCTCGGTCTATGTCTCGTATTTTCGGTTTCCAGAAGTTGATGATCACCTTCAAAAACGTCTTCTTTTTATTGTAGGCTTGGATCACCACCGGCACATTACTGTTTGATGAAGAGTTAATAATCGACGATCCAATCTGATGCCCTCCAATATAATTCAATTGCATGAATGATGTCCCGTTTTGGTGGACAGGCTCGTAGGTGATTTGCGGGGGCACGAACTCTTCCTTGGAGCCTATATACCGGTAGATTGACACCGAGAACCCCGGCCGTTTTTCAGAATATTGAAGGACTGCGTTGAATGATAAACTTTCCATGACATCACCCAACAATTCCTTCTCAAGAAGCGGGTTTTCTTTATCCGCATAAATGCAGTTGTACGTTTTGATTTCGGCGAAGTCCAACGAGTAGTCCGTAAATGTGGTTATATGAACCGTTAAAATTCGAGGCAAACTATTGGAAATGCCATTTGAGTCATCCGAGGCCGACGCAACCCTCTGTTCTTTAGGCGAACAAGCAAAGAGCGAAAAGAGAATTCCGACAATAATTATTCTTATCATTTTATGAAACATCTCGCCCACCGCCTAATTTTATAGTTCCATTCGGCCAACAACATCTTTGATCATCATAAACGTTCAATATGGCATCATATACAATCATTTGAAGCCAACCAATAAAATCAGCTTAAAACCGCCTAAGTAATTCAAGGTAAGACAGATCCGTGAAGCAATCATCAACATTCTCATAAACCACATCTGATCTCTTGCTGTCCAGGGGCCCGTAGTCGCCCGAGAGGTTCCAGAGCGCCCAGCCCCAGCCTGCCTTCTTCCAGTTGCCCAGGACTGATTCCGCAAAACGGAGCATCACGTCGTGCGGGGTTTGGTTATAAACACCCCACTCCCCCACCATGACCCCCACGCCCCGGGCCTCCAGCGCCTTCCAGGGTTCCACGCATTCCCTCCAATGCCTCGCCTGGTCGTACCCGTCGGGCATAGGCCAGGTGGGCACCGGAAAGCCCATGGAACCGATGTCCTTCACCCAGGGTGCCTTGTAATGGGTTAGTTCGAAGGGTTGATAACCCCTCGTGGATTGGGCGACTTGGAGGGGAATGAGTTCAGGCACTGGTATAGTCCCCGCCTCGTTGCCATCGCAGATGATCAGGCGGTCGGGATCCTCCCGGTGGATGGCCTCGCAGAGGATCTTCGCGACCCGGTAATAGGTGGCGTTGTCCAATCCTTTGGGTTCATTGAACAGGTCGAAGGAAAGCTCGCGGTTGTGGATGCCGCGGTAGCGTTTGGCGACGAAAGCCCAATGCCTCGCGCAAATCGCCTGGGCTTCCTCGGATGTCCACAGGCTTTGGGGCTCCACTGGGGGATTGATGCAATATCCGGGAGCCCGATGGAAGTTCACGCAGATATGGATTCCGCATTGCCGTCCGAATTCCAGCGCACGGTCAATGTCCCGCCAGAAGGTCTCGTCGATCCGGTTCCAGTCCCCTTCGACGGTCCATGTCCGGTAGTCCAGCGGAAGTCGGGCGTAGTTGAAGCCCCAGTCATGGATCAGTCGGAATTCCCGTTCCTCAAAGGGACGGTTGCTCCAGGTAGAGGAATAGTGATTGAGGAGGTTGAACCCCCGCCATCGGGGCAGTTTTCGCCAGGATGCGTCGGGTAATGGAGTGGGCTTTGGGTTCATCCAAGCATTCTAACCGACCAGACGCTTATCGAAACTTTAGTCGAACCAGTGGGAACTCCCCCTCCACGCCCTTGAGGACCCGCTGAAAGGCTTCGTCCTTGTAATGGAAGGCCGCCAGGACCCTGGCGATGGGGGGCTCCCTCGCCCAATCCGCCGGGATGACCACGTCCTCCCCGACGCTCTCGTTCTGGATGCGGGCCGCGATATTAACCGTCCGGCCGAAGTAGTCCATGCGGCCGTTGGCCTCCATGGCGATGGCGGGACCGCAGTAGAGGCCGATCTTGAGCACCAGGGGAGGGTCGATTTTCTGTTCGCGGTTGAAGTCCGGCAGGTCCCGTTGGATCTCCAGGGCCGCCCGGCAAGCTTTGCCGGGGTCCAGGAAAGCCGCCATGACCGCGTCGCCGATGGTCTTCACGACCGTGCCGCCGTTCGCGGTTATGCGCTTCTCCATAAAATCGAAATGCTTGGTGACCCTCCCGAAAGCGGAAGCCTCCCCCACCTGCTCATAGAGCGCCGTGGAGCCCTTCAAGTCGGTGAACAACAGGGCCAGGGATCGCACCCCGATCTCACGCCCTGGCGAGAGCACCTCGGAGCTGAACAGATTCCGGAACTCAGGGAACAAGGCAATCTCTGCGGCAGTGACCGCCTCGGGATCCCGTTCAACCTTCTCCAACACCGCCACCATGGGCTCGGAGCCCTCGTTCTTGAGGTGGACCTTCCCCTTACCGGCCGGTACGGCCAGGACCTGCCGGTCCCAGTTCCCGTCTTTAAACGACAGGGAGCCGTCCCCACCCGTTCCCGTTTCCATGGAAACCACCCGGTTGGACCCGATGGTCCGTATCCGGAGTTCTTCCTTCCCGAAATCCCATTCCCAATCCGCTTCGAATCCCGGCGGGAAATTCCGTTGGATCAGGATATGGGGCGCCCGGGAAGGGCCCCCGAGGCAATAGACGGCCGAATCGGCGGGACGAACCGTCGGGTGAACCGAGAACCGCAGTTCCACCGACTGGTCCAGCTCGGCCTCATATCCCACGCCGCAAACGTCGCAATGGAAGTTCTTGTCCACATCTTTGAGGGAACCATAGGATTTGGTGGATACCCGGCAATTTGGGCAGATGAGGTCCCATCTCAGGGTGAGCAGACCCTCTTGGGTCGCTTGCAGGAAGAGACGGACAAGGGTTTCCCTTGTGGTTTTCCAACGCCGGGCCAAGACACCCGGCCTCATCCCCAGGACCTCCTCGTCGGTGCCTTGGATCAGGTGCCGACGGAGCTTCGGGTGGGACCCGGCCTTGGCCTCCAAACGGACGTAGAGGCGGTCGAGGGTTTTGCGGGACGTTCGGGTCTTGGGCTTACGCGGCAATGGATCGTCACCGCCCTTGGCCTCTTCCTTGAGGTAAGAGTCCAAGTAGTTGAGCGTATCCCGGCAACCCTTATTCCCGATGACCGGGGCGAGCATTTTCCCCAGGATGTTCCTGGGGGTGATTTCGGCGTAAATCATGACCCGGGTGGCTGCGCCCTCGGGGAAAAGCTCGATCCCGCCGTAAAACCTTTCCAACGGGGACCCCTCAAACAACCGGAGGACTCCGTAGAACCTGTCGCGGATCCAGTCGAAGGGGTGTTCTTCCCACTTCATGGCCATGCCTCCCATGCGGGCGCTGGCGGGACGGTAGAGGCCGCCGGGTCCTTGGGTGGGCTTCCCGAACTCAACGGAAGGGAGGCCGATGAACCGGTTCAGGTGCTCGGTGTTGCCGAGCAGGTCCCAGATCTTGGCGGGGGTCAGCGGATAGGTCTTTTCGGCGCTGTAGGTTTTGGAGGGCATGGAAGGATTCTAAATCGGCCCAGTTCGGAATTTCAAAGGGGTAACGACAAACAGTGGCCTCGCAAAGCGGTTTTAAACGGGTTGATTGCCGTTTGCGGGGGGTACACAGGGGGGAAAGCCCTGTGAGAGTGCGCCCAATCGGGTCCGCAAAACGTTAGCAGGATGATGAAAAAGTCGAACCGAAGAGACT
>CAYMOV010000083.1:0-11538 GCA_964392085.1 uncultured bacterium | reverse complement strand
ATCAAGGACCGGCGGTTGATCTCCCTCTTCGTCCATCGGGCCAAAGCCGCATTCCTTCAGGGATAACCCCATAACATGGCCGATCAAAAATCACTGCTCGTCAAGCTCGCCCACATCTTCTACCAGACCGGAAGCTGGGAAAAGGCGTTGATCGAGTACGAGAAGATCCTGGCTCTCGATCCCATGGACAGCAACGTGAGGGCCACGGTGGCCGAGATCCAGCTCAAGCGCGGCCAACTCGAGAAGGCCTACGCCGAGTATGAGCTGGCGGTGGCGGGGTTCCTGCGCGAGAAGAACACCCGAAAGGCGGCGGGTTGCTTCCGGGAGATGGCGGGGATCGTCCAGAAACACATGGAGCCCCAGGACCAGGAAAAAGCCGAGCGGCTCTACAAGGCGATCCTCGAAAAAATGCCCGACTGTATCGAGGCCCTCCAGAACCTGAGGGACCTCTACGTCCGCCACAACCAGACCGACGACGCCGTGAAGTGCACCCTCTGGCTGGGGGACATGTTCAACAAACTCGATTACATCGACAAGGCCGAGAAGGAATACCGTACGGCCTCCAACCTCGACCCCTCCAACGCGGAGGCCCGGGAGAAGCTGGATAAGATCAAGAACGAGCTCTTGGGGAACGGCGCCCCGGGGGAAACCCCATGAGCCACGCCCTCCCGGACGCCCAAGGGTATTTCGGGGCCTATGGCGGCAAGTTCGTCCCGGAAACCTTGATGCCCGCCCTGGAGGAGCTTGAGGCGGCCTATGTGAAAGCCCGCCGGGACAAGGCTTTCCAACGGGAATACCACCGATACCTGACCGATTACGCGGGACGCCCCACGCCCCTGACCCCGGCCGCCCGCTTCTCCGATGCCCTCCGGGGCGCGCGGGTTTACCTGAAGCGCGAGGACCTCAACCACACCGGTTCCCACAAGCTCAACAATTGCCTGGGCCAGATCCTCCTGGCGAAACGCATGGGCAAGAGGCGCATCATCGCCGAGACCGGGGCCGGCCAGCACGGGGTGGCCACCGCGACGGTCTGCGCCCTCTTCGGCCTCCCATGCGAGGTATACATGGGCGAGGAGGACGTCCGCCGCCAGTCGTTGAACGTCTTCCGGATGCGGCTGCTCGGGGCCCAAGTCCATCCCGTCACGTCCGGCACCAGGACCCTCAAGGACGCCATGAGCGAGGCCCTTCGGGACTGGGTCACCAACGTCCGCACCACGTACTACCTCATCGGTTCCACGGCCGGCCCCCACCCCTACCCGCTCCTGGTCCGGGATTTCCAACGGGTGATCGGAGACGAGGCTCGCCGCCAGATCCTCAAGGCCGAGGGGAGATTGCCCAACCTTGTGATCGCCTGCGTCAACGGCGGTTCCAACGCCATGGGCATTTTCTATCCGTTCCTCAAGGACAAGAAGGTCAAGCTATTGGGGGCCGAAGCCGCGGGAGACGGCGTCAAGACGAAACGGACGGCCGCCACCATGGCCCTGGGACGGCCCGGCATCCTTCACGGGAGCCGCAGCTACGTCCTGCAGTCCCTTGAGGGTCAGATCTCCGAGACCCACTCCATCTCCGCGGGGTTGGACTATCCCGGGGTGGGGCCCGAGCACGCCTGGCTGAAGGACACCGGCCGCGCCCAATACACCGCCGTGACCGATACCCAGGCCCTGGAAGCCTTCCAATTCCTGGCCAAGACCGAGGGTATCCTCGGGGCGCTGGAAAGCTGCCATGCCGTCTACGCGGCCATGAAACGCGCTCCCAAGATGTCCAAGAAGTCCCTGTTGGTGGTGAACGTCTCGGGCCGTGGTGACAAGGACGTCAACCAGGTTTTGGACCGTCTTGGCGACCTATCGGGGAAGCGGAAAAAGTAATGGGCCTCCACGCCATCTTCCAAGCCGCTCGGCGGGACCACCGGGCCTTGTTCCTCCCTTACTTCTGCGTGGGCTACCCGAACCTGGCCTCGTCCATCGCCTTCGCCGACGCGGCCTTAAATGCCGGCGCCGCCGGCTTGGAGTTGGGGGTGCCCTTCTCGGACCCCATCGCCGACGGCCCGACCCTCCAAAAGGCCACCCAATTCGCGTTGGACCACGGCACGAAGTTCACGGATGTCTTCAAGGTCATCCGGGCGCTGAGGGCCAAGGGCCATCGCCAGCCCCTGTTGGTCATGACCTACCTGAACCCCATCGAGCAGATGGGCTGGGAAGCCTTCACGGGCGAGGTGGCCGCCTCGGGCGCCCAAGGCGTCCTCGTTCCGGACCTGCCGCTTGAGGAAAGCGCCGGGGCGAACCGCCTCATGAGATCCAGGGGCCTTTCATTGATCCCGTTCCTCGCGCCGACTTCCAGCCGGCACCGTAGGAAAAAGATCGACGCGCTGGGCGCGCCATTCCTCTATTACGTGTCCCTGACGGGTGTGACGGGAGCCCGGAGGAAACTTTCGAACCGGTTGGGTCCGGCGCTTCGGGACCTCCGTCGGACAATGCGGACGCCTGTGACCGTGGGATTCGGGATCTCCACCCCGGACCAGGCCGCGCAGGTCGGGCGGGACGCTGAGGGCGTCATCATCGGAAGCGCCTTCCTCAAGCTGATCGACCGGACGGCTCCGTCGCGAAGGCCCGTCGTGATCGGACGGTTTTGTCAATCGGTCGTGAAGAGGCTTGGGAAAACGTAGATCCGTTATTTGGGAATGAATTTTTCGCGGATGGCTTGATTGAGGGGCCTTTCGAATAGCCGGTATGAGACCGCGCCCAACCCCACCAGGGCCAAGAAAAACAGCGTCAACGCCATCCATGGGTTAAACCGGTTGAACAAACCCCAACCCAAGAACAGAACCAGGGGATGGAGCAGGTAACAGCCATAGCTGAAGGTCCCGGGCCGCGAAAGGCCCCGGACCCAATCCTTTTGAAATGCCGGTAGGGACATGGCCCCTAACAGGAAGGTCGACGTCCCCAGGGACAAGACTGTGGCGGAGAAAGCCCATTCAAAGGGGTTGTTGTAGTCGGTCTTGAAGTAAACGATCCCCATCATGATCCCCCCGCACGCGCAGATGAACCAAGAGCTGAGGGCCGTCCAATTCGGGAGTCGTCCCCTATATTCCCAAGCGAAAAACGCCAACGCGCCCCAGGCGATCTGATCGATGGAACAGGGGGTGGAGACGTGGCATGGATAAATCCGATCGGGATCCCGGAGATAGGTCCAAAGCCGAAAAAAGGGGCCTAAACAAGCCACAGCCCCCAACGCGGCCAGGACCCATCGCCGTTTCCCGAGGAGCCGCAGGGTCATTGGGTAAAACAAGTAAAACTGTTCCTCGACGGCGAGGGACCAGAGGATCGTCCAATAAATCCCGTAAAACGCGGGACGGCTACTCTCAATCCAAAACCAATTGAAGGTAAAGGTCACGATGGAGCCCCAAAACCACAGGTCGGGAAACGTGTTGGTCCTCTGGAAATAATGGTTCGTGAATCCCCCCGGGGGGGCGGTGGCCGACAAGTAATATCCCAACAGGAGGTGAAGGGCGAGGAGCGGCCACAACCTGCCGATCCGTTGGATATAAAACTTCCTCAGGTTGAGGCGGGACAAGTCCGGGTTTTGCTCCACCAGCATCTTGGTGATCAGGAAACCCGAAACGACAAAAAAACAACTGACGCCGTAAGCCCCATTGCTGAATAGACGCTGGAGGATTTGGGAGGAGGCACTCAGGGCACCGGTCCAAGACCCGGTGAAATGGAGCCCTGCCACCAGGAGAATGCTGGCGAAGCGGACCAAATCGACGGGAACGATGCGCGAATCCGATCTCATGCGTTGATTTTCCGCCATAATTCCTCGGGCGGGTCAAAATTATCGTCAACAGGATTCGACCAATTCCTTATAATGCCCCACCACTCGGGAGAAATTAAGGGTTACCGAAAGGCGTCCGTTTCATGATCTGGAACAAGCAGGACAAGAAGGGCATCCAGCGGGCCTTCAAGCCCCAGGCTGAGGGCAAATCCGTCCAGGTGCCCGAGGGGCTCTACACCAAGTGCAAGGGTTGCGCCACCATCCTCTTCAACCAGGAATTGGACAAGAACCTCCGGGTCTGCCCCAAATGTGGGTTCCATTACCAGCTCTCGGCCACCGAGCGGCTCTACCTCACGGTGGACTCGGGTTCTTTCAAAGAGGAGGATGAAAACCTCCATTCGGACAACCCCCTGGAATTCCCCGAATACCCCAAGAAGCTCCGCAAAAGCCAGGAGCGGACCCGCCTGACCGACGCGGTCATCACTGGCACCGCCAAGATCCACGGCATGCCGGTTTCCATCGCCATCACGGACTTCCAGTTCATGGGCGGGAGCATGGGCAGCGTGGTGGGTGAGCGGATCACCCGGGCGGTCGAACGGGCGATGCAGAAAAAATGCGGCATGATCATCGTGTCGGCCTCGGGCGGCGGCGCCAGGATGCAGGAAGGCATCCTGTCCCTGATGCAGATGGCCAAGATCTCGGCGGCCCTGTCCAGGCTCCATGAGGCCGGGTTGCCTTACCTGTCGGTCCTGACGGATCCCACCGCGGGCGGCGTGGCGGCCTCCTTCGGCATGTTGGGCGACGTGAATATCGCCGAACCCGGCGCCATGATCGGATTCGCGGGCCCCCGGGTCATCGAGCAAACCATCCGCCAGAAGCTCCCCAAGGGCTTCCAACGGTCCGAATTCCTCCTCAGCCACGGCTTCGTGGACGTCCTGGTGCCTCGCCACGAGCTCCGGGACCAGCTCGGGAAGTTCCTGAAGTATTTCTGGAATTGAAGACCCTAATCCGAATTTTTAGGACAGGGACCACATCCCGCGCCCAAATCAAACAACAATGAACGCGGGATCGCCCCGCTTCCATATCATGGGAAAAGGACGGGGCGGGGACACGGAATTCTTTTTTGATCCCGGATCGTGGCAAGCATGAAAGACATGGTCAAGAAGCTGGAGGCGCTTGACAGGCAGGGATGGCGGTTCGGCCTCGACGTCACCTTGGCCTTGTTCCATGAACTGGGCGATCCCCAGCTTTCGCTCCGGTTCGCCCACGTGGCTGGTTCCAACGGCAAGGGTTCCACCTGCGCGTACCTCGCCAGCCTTATCCAAGGCGCGGGCCTCAAGACCGGCCTCTATACCTCGCCCCACCTCAGCGACATCCGGGAACGCTTCCAAATCAACGGACAGCTGATCCCCGAGCGCGATTTCACCCACTTGACGAAGAAAGTCCTGGCCGCCGGACAAAAGGTAAAGCGCCGCCTCGGCCATGCTCCCACGACCTTCGAGGCCCTCACCGGCCTCGCCGCCCTCTGGTTCCAACAGCAAAAAGCGGACTTGGTGGTCTGGGAAACGGGGTTGGGGGGGCGACTGGACGCCACCAACGCCATCCCGACACCCGTCGTGGCCCTCATCAGTTCCGTGGACCTGGAACACCAGGAATGGCTGGGAAAGACGATCGCCAGGATCGCGGAGGAAAAGGCGGGGATCCTCAAGCCGGGGGGACGCGCCGCCGTTTGGCAGGACCACCCTGAGGCTTCCGCCGCTATCCGCGCTCAGAGCGACCGGGTGGGTTGCGACCTCTGGGAGGCCGGGAAGCAATTCAAGGCCCGGGCCACTCCAAAGGGTTTCCGTTGGTCCTGCCCGGGCTTCGCGGGGGACTTCATCCTCCGAAACCGCCCCCCCTACGATCTCGCCAACGCCTCCCTCGCCCTCATGGGGTACCACCTGCTCCGGCTCCAGGGGATCGTGCCCACTCCGCCATCCGCGAAAGCCCTTGCCGCAACCCGTTGGCCCGGTCGGTTTGAGACCGTTAGCCGCAAGCCTTTGGCGCTGTTGGATGGTGCCCACAACCCAGCGGGTGCCCGGCGATTGGTCGAAGGGCTCCTTAAAGTTTATCCTGGTAAGAAGTGGATCGTAATGGGCGGATTCCTGAAGGGCAAGAACCACGGGGAATTTATCCGCCTCCTGGCCCCCCACACGAAGATCGCCTTGGTAGCGGCTCCTTCAAGCGAAAGGGCCGAGGATCCGGCGCGGGTCGTGAATGCATGGGAAAAGGCCGGGGTCAGGGCATTCTGGGTCCGGCGCCCGGACCACGCGGTACGCTTGGCGAAAAGCTGGGCGGGACCCCAAGTCGGCATCCTCGCCACGGGTTCCCTTTACTTGTTGGGTGAATACCGAGTGCGTCTCAATACTGAAAAACATTTTGAACCACGGGGACGATGGGAGACACGGAGTTAAAGATGATAGCGACATCCCTTTGCTCCTTTTATCTCCGTGTTCCCCGTGCCCTTCGTGGGAAAAAGGTTGGGGGGTGTGAATGAAATTTCTCGTGCGGGCTTTCGCGATCATGGCGGCTGTGAACATCGCCGCGTTCCTTTGGATGGGCTTGTCGCTCGGCGATTGGAACCCCGCGAACCTGGACTCCGTGGCCCGGAACCTGGTGGAGAAGGTGGGGGGGCAGGGTTTTGTGTTTTGGATTGCTTATTTTCTCGCCTTGATCATCTGTGAAACCTTCATGTTCTTCCTGGCCTTATCCTTCTCGGCGGCTTTCGAGGGGGTTTTCTGGTCGACCCTGGTGGTGACCCTGGTGATCCTGGGGCTGGTGACGGCCAAGGCCTGGGACATCCAAAAGACCGTGAAGAGCGCCAAGCATCGGGTGGAGAAGGCCGTGGACAAGGTGGGGGACCCGATCCAAGGCGGGTGGAATAAAATCAAGAAAGCCGTGAAATAGGCGACTGACCCCGTCAACGGAGCCGAATAAACAGCGCCCCGCCGGGACTATACAAGTGAGGGACCTTGGACGAGCGGGAACTGGTCAAAAAAATTCTGGCGGGAGACCAGGCCGCCCAGACCCTCCTTTATGAAACCCATGCCCCCCGGCTGAAACCGGTCTGCATCCACTTTTTGGGCCCCCAAGACCCGGACCTGGAGGATGTCCTCCAGGAGGTGTTCCTCATCGCCTTCCGGAAACTCGCCCAGTTCGAGTTCCGCAGCGGCCTCTACACCTGGTTGGCCCACATCTGCGTCAACCTGTGCTACCAACGGATCCACAAGCGCCGGAAACAGCTGGCGAGCCTGGAGGAGGACCTGGAACTCATGACGATTCCCCAAGTCCAGGCCCTGGAAGTCGAGAAGCATGACGCCGATGAGAAGGCCCGGAAGGTAGCCTTTTTGGACCGGCTCATCCGAACCATGGGGGATAAGTGCCGGAAGATCCTGGAACTCCGGGACCGCCAAGGGGAAAGTTACGTGGCGATCTGCAAGACCCTGAAGGTGCCCCTGGGGACCGTGATGTCCCAATTGGCCCGTTGCCGCGAGACCTTGAAGAAGATGGCCCATAGCGCCCTGGGGGAGGGACTCTGATGCCCGACCTCGTGGAGGAATACTTCGAACGGGACCTAACGTTGTCCGAGTGGGAAGCTTTGGAAAGACAATTGGAATCCTCAACCGAGGACTCGAGCCGGTTCGCCGAACTCGCGCGTCGTTTTTACCTGGACCTGGGGCTTCCCGATCCGGCGGGTCCCTCGGGCGGGTCCGGCCTGCTCGGGAATTCAGGCGGTCTGGCCATGATGTTGGCGGTGATCGGACTCCTGATCTGGGGAGCCTTCCGTTTGGGACAAACGAATCGGGAAGTGCCGAATCCAGTTCCTGCGGTGGCGCCGGCCTTACCGACGGAAACCCCGACCCAAGAACCCCTTCCGGAGAAAAAGGTTCCTTCGGTCTTGAAACCTATGACGGCCTCAACCGATACCCCGACCTCCAGCCCAACGGCGACACCCCAACCGAAGCCTGCCGTTCACGTCCAAACCCGGCAGGCCCCGCCTTTACCGCCCCTCCCCACGGCGACCCCGACGAGCCGCCCCAGCCTCTTCCCGAAACAGGGGTTCCAGGGCCTCCCATTAAACCAATAGGGGCGCGTTATCCCTTATTTCGCGACGGTGATGGAATATTGGTATGACCCCGTGAACATACAGCCGGGGTTGGCGTTTGCGAATCAAGAAATGAAAACATTTCCGTCATGGACTGAAACGTTGCGCCGGAAAAAAATCGTGAATTTTGGAATAACCGGGCCGTTTCAAAGGACTATTCCAAGAGGGTTGGGATTGGCGGATGGGCCAAAACCCACGATAATCACCGGCATTCTGAGGGGGGCTCCATGCGGAAGGCGTTGGGTCTGGTCGTTGGGTTGGCCCTATTGGCCGGTTGTTCGACCGGGTGGCACCGCGTCACCCGCGAAGAGATCGCCCAACCGGATGTCTGCCTCGCCTTCGGCTTCATGGACATGTCCGAAGCCCCCTCGAAGATGGATTATTTCGTGGTTAAGCAGACCCAACCGCCCCGGGGGCACCGCTTCGGTTTCGAGACCGACCACGGGCTCTTTTATCACCTGGCCCTCCCCCAAGGCGGTTACACCCTCGATGAGTTCGGCGGGACCAACAAGATCGGGTTCTTCATCTTCGTGTTGAAGCGCACCCTCCACCGCTACGATTTCTTCTCCAACCAGACGCACTTCACGCTCACCGCCCCGGGACTCTATTACCTGGGGTCCTACAAGTACGTTCCCAACCGCGATTCCTTCGACATCGAGACCAAAACCGCCCCAAGCGAAGGGGATCTTCTCCTTGAACTGTTGCCGAAGGTGTCGGGGACCAAGTGGGAGCCCCAGGTGCGTGACCGGTTGGCGGCGTTGGGCGTTCGCCCGTCCCAGTGAGTTGAAGCCGGTGGTGATGGTTGGGTTGGATCAAACGAAGGCGGGTTCCATGACTTTACGGAAACGGTTGATCGCGGGTTTGGCCCTTCTCGGGTGCCTGTTGGCTCCGGCCTCACGGGCCGCCACGGCGGAGGATTATTACCGGGCCGGCCTGGATCTTTACCAAAAGGCCCAGTACGCGGATTCGGTGAAGTACTTCGACGCGGCGGTCCAGACCGACCCGGCCCATTGGAAGTCGTTCCAGGTCAAGGGCCAAGCCCTGTATTTCCTCGGCAAGAAACCTGAGGCGCTTGAAGCCTGCGACGCGAGCCTCAAGATCCACCCGGATAACCCCGCCCTCAAGGCGTTCGGCGACCGGATCCGGTCCGAGATCGCCTCGGGGGTGACGGCCCCCGCCGCCCCCCAGGCCGAGACCGCGGAGACCATGAAGGCACGAAGGGAGCGGGTGCTCGAAAACCTCCGGGAGACCTCGGCTGAGAGCGAGTGGGAATTCCACCTCGGTCCCAGCCTGCCGGTGGGCGGCACCGCCGGGACCCACCAGGGTGGCCTCTGCATCGGGTCCTCCTATGGCACCAAGTTCGCCCGCCGGTTCGCCTTGTTGGGTGAGATCGAGTACAACGGATTCAAGACCATCAATCCGGTCCTGCTCCAGGGACTCACGGGGAACCTGTACACCGTTACCGCCAGCCTACTCTTCAAGGTGCGGGTCCTCGACGGGCCTTTCCGCCCCTACGGGTTCGTCGGCGCCGGGGGCGCTTTCGTGCACTCCTCTTACGACGCCAACGCCATGTACTACTCCTACAACCAGGCGGGGGAGGTCGATTTCGCCCTCCAGCTGGGCGGGGGGGCCGAGTGGTCCCTGGGCAAGAAATCGAGGATCTTCGCCCAAATGAAGTACGAGTCGGTCTCCGCGGGCTCGAAGATCAACGCCGGGGGGCACATCACCTTCATGCCGATCGTGGCCGGGTTCGACTTCTTCCTTTGACGGTCAGTCCATTCCAAGTGAGAGGGTAGGTGGATGGGATACCAAAAGCGGGCTTGGGTCTTCATGGGGATTCTGGTGGTGATGGGGTGGCTCTCGACGGGTTGCGCCTCCACGGGTTACGGCAAGCGCGGGTTCGCCGGTGGAGGCTATTGGGACAAGCAGGTGGACACCGGCATCTTTGAGGTGAACTTCCTGGCCCAGCGGCGCCCCTTCGCCTGGGTCAAGGAGGCCGGGGTGTACCGGGCCGCCGAAGTGACCTTCGAGAAGGGATACCACTATTTCCAGGTCATCCGGGCCGAGGACAAGTCCTACGAAATCCGTACCATGGGGCCCTACGGCGGCGGCACCTCCAACTACACGCCGGTCATCCAGATCCATATCCAGTGTTTCAATACCCAACCGGACGGGGATTGCGTCGACGCCTACAAGTACCTGAACGAGAACCCCATCCCCGGCACGGAAAAGGTGTTCTCGGTGGCTGAGCGGGGTGGGGCGCCCGCCACCGGGGGTCAAGAAGGGGCGGCACCGGCCGCCGGCGCCGCGGTGCCAGCGCCTCCCGCCGCCGACAGCGGGGCCGCCGTTCCGGCGCCTCCCCCGGCGGATTCCGCCGCTCCCGACCCGAAGGCCGACCAGTACTTCCAAGCCGGTGTGGGCCTCTACAAGCAGGGCAAGTACGAGGATTCCATCAAGTACTACGACGCGGCCATCCAGTTGAACCCTAACCACTGGCAGGCCTACCAGTCCAAGGGCCATGCTTATTACCGCCTCGGCCGCAAGACGGAGGCCATGGCCGCCTATGACGCCAGCTTGCGGATAAATCCCGCCAACACTGAACTGAAGGGATTTGCTGAGAAGCTAAGGGCTGGGAACTAAGGGTTAAACGCTTTGGAGACGAAAGATCAATGGTGAGGAAACACGTAATTACACTATTGCTCTTAATGCCACTTCCATTATGGGTGGTCAATCATGTGAATGCCACGCTGCCGACGGTTGACCCGGACGACCTGTACTGCATCCATTGGGACGCGGCGCACAAGACGCAATTCTTGGACAAGCAGGAAGGCCAGACGGTGGTCGGGGACGAAGCCGATTCCGCCCGATTCGTCTTCTACGAGACGCCCGCCCCCCACGACCACGGCCTACCGACGGGAAGTTGCGGAGTCCGGGTGGTGATTTACGACAAATCGCCCAATGGCGGCATGACCCAAACCGGGAGGTGGGAAAACCCGGAGGCCGGCATGACCATGGAGATCATCGGGGGTTCCCACCATTGCTACTTCAGGATCCTCGGTGGTGGGGACGAGGATGATGTCCCCTATATCGAAGCGAACTATATCCTTGATGCTTCGGGTAACACCACGGCCATGAACCTGCCTGGATCCATCGACCGGGGCGTTTGGGTCACCCGGGATGGGCAGGAATGCCTTTGGGAAATGCTCGATGACCAAACCGCCCTTGTGACATCGGCGGGAAAGACCGTCTGGAGCCAAAAGGACAAATGTGAAGCTTGGCGGGAATGCTTTTCCTTGGACAAACAATACGCCTTCAGGCTTTTGGAGGACCCGGACAAGAAACTGATCGGGGCGATCTACTCGGTGGATGGAAAAAACACCTGGAAGTTTGCGCCACCCTTCGGCGAGGTCAAAGCCCACAAGGAAATTATGGGTTTTGACAGCAAGGGGGCCTTGATCCTGCGGGTGGACCGGAAGATCTACCGGGTGGACCACCTAGGAAAGGCCGTCCTAACGGCGGAATGGCCCGTTTATGCGAGGCGGCACAATCAGCGTGAGACAACCGGGGCCAGCACTGATTACGACGTGACCTATTCCTCCAGCGTCACCCAAAGTTATGAATTTGCC
>CAYMOV010000082.1:0-11579 GCA_964392085.1 uncultured bacterium | reverse complement strand
TCCAGGCGGCCCAGTTTTTGGCCCAGCCCCGCTCCGAAGTCTTCGTGACCGGGGAAGGCGCCGAGACCGGGAAACTCCTGGCGGGACTCCAACGAGCCTTCCGTCCCCAGGCCGTCCTGGCTTACGCCGCGCCGGGTCAAGCCGATGAATTGGCCCGTTTCATTCCCTGGGCGAAGGACCGTCCCGGCTTGGGGGGGAAACCGACGGTTTATGTCTGTCGGGGTTTCGCCTGCCAGGCCCCGGTCCATGACCTTCCGTCGGTCCTGGAGGCGACGTGACCGCTCCCCCGGAAACGCTCGCCCTGGAAAGGCTCGCGCTCCGGGCCTGGAGCGCCCTGGAGGAAACCGAACTGGACGGTTGGGTCCTGCGCTTCACCCAGGGCTACACGCGGCGCTCGAACTCGGTGCAGGCCCTGGACCGGGGGAGACTCCCGCTTGAGGAAAAAATCCAAGCCTGCGAGAAGCTCTACGCCGAGCGGGGACTGCCGACGATCTTCAAGGTCACGCCCCTGGCCGGGACCTATGGTTTGGACGCCCACTTGGCGGGTCGGGGTTACGCTCTCGAGGCGGCCACCTCGGTCCAAACCCTGGACTTGGGAAATACCGTCCAAGCCGAAACGCCGGATCTCATGATGGAAGAAGGTTGGTCCCAGGCTTGGCAGGACCGGTTCACCGGGTGGAGCGCCCTGCCCACGGGACGCCACCCGCTCTTGGCCCGGATCCTCCAACGGGTCCAGGGCCGGGCCTTTTTCGGGACCTTGACCCAGGGTGAAAGACCGGTGGCCTGCGCCTCGGGAGTCCTGGACGGGGAATGGTTGGGGATCTATGAGGCCGTCACGGCCCCGGAGGAACGGGGCAAGGGAAACGCGAAGCGTTTGGTGGAGGGGTTGAAGGCTTGGGCCGTCGGCCGGGGCGCGAGGCGCGCCTACCTCCAGGTGATGTTGAACAACGCCCCGGCGTTGGCGCTTTACCGGTCCACCGGTTTCCGGGAAGCCTACCGATACCATTATCGGGTCCAGCCCCGGAGTGAACGGGACTAAACCCGCTGGATCACGAGATATGGATGTTCGGGCCATCTTGGTCCCAAGCCCCGTTTGTGTTCCAATAACCCCATGAACCCCGGCGACTTCATCCTGGAGAGCTACGACGGCCGCAAACTCTGGGCCTCCCTCCACCTGCCGCCCGTCCCGAAGGGCCCCCCGATCGTCATGGCCCACGGCCTGTTGGGCTTCAAGGACTGGGCCTTCTTCCCCTTCGTGGCGGAAAGCCTGGCGGCCGCGGGGTTCCCCGTGGTGCGGTTCAACTTCTCGGGCTCGGGCATGGCGGGGCACGCCGACGGCCCCTTCACGGACCTGACCGGGTTCGAGGCCGACACCATCACCCGCCAGGTCGAGGACCTGCACGCGGTCATCTCCTCCATCCGCGCGGGCCGGGTGCCGGGGCTGGAGGCCTCGGACCGGGTGTTCCTCTGGGGCCATTCCCGCGGAGGCGGCGTGGCCATCCTGACGGCGGTGCGCGACCCGGCGGTGGCGGCCCTGGCGCTCTGGGCGCCCATCTCCCGGGTGAACCGGTATCCCGTGGAGAAGGTCCGCGATTGGCGGCGGCGGGGTTACGACGTCCTGGAAAGCTCACGCACCGGCCAGGCCCTGAAATCCTCCTCGGCGTTCCTCGACGATTTGGAGAAGTGGGCCCGGGAAGGCGACGTGCCCGTCCAGCTTTTCCGGCTGAAGGCGCCCCGGCTGTTGGTCCACGGCAACGAGGACCGGTCCGTCCCGCCCGAGGAATCCGAAAGCCTGGCGGCGGTGGCCCCCGGGACGCGGTTGGCGATCCTGGCGGGCGCCGACCACAAGTTCAACTCCTCCCATCCCTTCGACGGGCCCTCGCCCCAACTGGCCGAGGCGCTCGCGGTGACGACGGCGTTCTATTTGGAATTCGCGCTGTGACGCGGGAACCTTTGGGGCCCCGCGTCCACTGGACGCCCGAGGCCTTTCCCGGATTTTCCCCGGGGGATTTGAGTCGGTTCCGGGGCTATTACAAGCGCCAGGCCGCCCGGGGAGCGGCCAACGCCCGGCGGGTAGGCTGGGCCAATTCGGAAAGCCAGAAGGTCCGGTTCGAGGTCTTCGCGTCCTTGGCGCCCATCGCGGGGAAAAAGATCCTGGATGTGGGTTGCGGCCTCGGGGCCTTCGCGTTGTTCCTAAAAGACAGGGGAATTGAACCCGACTACCGGGGCGTGGACCTTTTTCCCGGCTACATCCGGGAGGCCCGGCGGGCCGTCCCCTGGGGCGCCTTCGAGGTCCGGCACCTGCTGGACCGCCCGCTGCGTCCCGGTTCATCCGATTACGGTTTCCTTTCGGGGGTCTTCAACGTGAGGATCCAAAACAATTGGGACTACCTGACCGCCCTCACAGGGGCCGTCCTGAAAACCTGCCGCAAGGGGGTGGCGTTCAACGTCCTCCACGCGGGATCGGGCCTGAAGGACCCGAAACGGTTCACCGTGGACCCGAAGGAGATCGTCGTTTGGGGCCGCCGCCAACGTGGGGTCCGCAAGGTCAAGGTCCTCGACCATTACCTTCCCAATGACCTGACGGTTTGGCTGGATAAAGCCAAACGTTGAGCCTTCGCGTCCCCCAAACGCCCAGGAAGCGCCTGAAACTATTAAACGGACCCTGCCGTCTAAAGTGTGATGTGCCGGGGCTCTCGCCGTTCAATCCGCGCAACGGAGCATATCCGTGAAGAAGTTCTCTTTGGCCCTCGGGGCCCTTTTCATGGTCCTATCCTTGAATCACGCTCGGGCGGACGGCTCTCCTTCGGCGGTGTCGATGGTCGGCGGCGGGGCGACCCGCACCCAGATGTCGGACCACCGGATGAGCCGCAAACGTCCCAAGGCCCCCCCCGCCGCGCGACCCGCCCATCCCGTGAAGTTATCCAAGGGTAAGGGCAAGACGACCCGGACCTGGAACAACCAGGCTGGGATGAATGGGAGTACCGGATTCCGGACGGGTGACGCGCCCAAGAGCGGCTGGACCAGGACCCAGGCGACCACCCCTTAATCACCCTTAAAAAAACGGCTCGCTCTTACCCCCGACCGAGGCCCCCCGGCTCTTCCACCGGGGGGCTTTTTTTAGTGAGCGGGGCCCTTTCCCAAAGCCTCGGGATGCGTTGACAAGGCGCCAAGGGGACTCCTATCCTTGCCAAGAATCCCATCCCTTAAGATCTCCGGAGCCCATGAACAGCCTCCCCTTTATCCTCTCGGCCCTTTGCGTCCTGGCGATCGCCTACCGCTATTACGGCGCCTTCCTGGCGGCCAAAGTGGCGGTGCTGGACGACACCCGGGTGACGCCCGCCCACCGGTTCAACGACGGCCAAAACTACATGCCCACCAACAAGTGGGTCCTCTTCGGCCACCACTTCGCGGCCATCGCGGGGGCGGGCCCCTTGATCGGGCCGGTCCTGGCCGCCCAATTCGGCTTCCTCCCCGGGTTCCTCTGGCTCCTCATCGGGGTGGTGCTGGCGGGGGCGGTGCACGACTTCATCATCTTGGCGGCCTCGGTGCGCTACGGCGGCAAGTCCCTGGTGGAGATCGCCCGGCATGAGATCTCGCCCACGGCGGCGGCCGCCGCCGCGGTGGCCATCCTCATCATCGTGATCATGGCCCTGGCGGGCCTCGGTTTGGCGGTGGTGAACGCCCTGGCGGAGAGTTCTTGGGGCACCTTCACCATCGCCGCCACCATCCCCATCGCGATCGTGGTGGGGATCTGGATGTTCAAGTTCCGCCCTGGCCACATCGTGGAGTCCAGCCTGATCGGGGTGACGGCGGTCTTGGCCGCGGTCTATTTCGGGGCGCTCATCCCCGGGTCGCCCCTGGCCTCCACCTTCACCTGTTCCCGCCAGACCTTGGTCCTGCTTTTGGCGGCCTATGGTTTCCTGGCCTCGGTGCTGCCCGTCTGGCTGCTCCTCTGCCCCCGTGATTACCTGTCCTCGTACCTCAAGCTGGGGACCGTGGCCGTCCTCGTGGTGGGCGTGATCTGGGTGCACCCCACGCTCCAGATGCCGGCCTTCACCCAATATATCTACGGCGGGGGCCCGATCATCAAGGGCAAGATGTTCCCCTACGTCTTCATCACCATCGCCTGCGGCGCCATCTCGGGCTTCCACGCCCTGGTCTCCTCGGGCACCACCCCCAAGATGCTGGACAAGGAATCGGACGCCCGCATGATCGGCTACGGGTCCATGCTCCTGGAGGGCCTGGTCGGCATCGTGGCGCTGATCGCCTCCTGCGCGCTCAACCCCGCGGACTATTTCGCCATCAACGTCCCGCCCCAGGTCTACGCCACCCTGGGCCTGACGCCCGTGAACCTGGCCCACCTCTCGCGGGAAGTGGGGGAGACGCTGGTGGGCCGAACCGGCGGCGCGGTGTCCCTGGCCGTGGGGTTCACCCAGATCTTCGCGGGTTTCCCCGGAATGCAAACCCTGGCTTCCTATTGGTACCACTTCGCCGTGATGTTCGAGGCCCTGTTCATCCTCACGACCATCGACGCGGGTACGCGGGTGGCGAGGTTCTTGGTGCAGGAGTTCATGGGCAAGGCCTGGAAACCGTTCGAGCGGACCGACTGGCTGCCGGGGTCGCTCTTCTCAACGGCTTTGGTGGTGGCGGCCTGGGCCTGGTTCATCTGGGCGGGGTCGATCGGCACCATCTGGCCCATGTTCGGCACCGCCAACCAGCTCCTGGCGGCCGTGGCCCTGGCCGTGGGAACCAGCCTCATCCTCAACGCGGACAAGGCGCGCTACGCCTGGACCACCCTGGCGCCCTTGGTGTTCTTGTCCATCACGACCCTCTGGGCCTGTGTCCTCAACATCAAGGACGTTTTCTGGCCCCTCACGCACGACCCATCGAAAGCCGCGCAGGGATGGATGAACACTTCCCTGACCCTGGTCATCATGGTTTGCGCGATGGTGGTGATGGTGGAGTCGGTGCGCCGCTGGTGGCGCGTATTGGTCCGGAAGGAAATGGCCCCGCCGGAGAGCGGGAAGCCCACGGCCGCGACGGAAACCTTCCGCTGCTGTTAAGGGCGCGGGGAGCGGACGATCATTCCTGATCACATGGTTTATTTTAATCTCTTTTTTAAATCCTCCGAAAAAGCGCTTTGATCCGACCTGGGCATTGCCGCGAATATCTGGTCACCCGTTTTCATCGAAGGTAAACTCATCAAGTCCAGAGCGGTTCGACGATGGATCTCCTGGGCTTCCCAAAATTCCCATCGATCCCAAGGATTGAAAGAATTGTTGCCATGACGCAGGAAAACGTTCACCTCGCCCCCCAGGGCCTTCACGTTCCCCACGACCTGAAGCTATGGATGCCCCACGAGGACCAGCTTTTCCACCTGTTTGAGGAGTCGCTCCTGCATTGGGGCAAGGTGGATTGCGCCCAGTTGGAATGGCGTGGTTTCGAGGGTCCGGCCAAATTGCTCTTGGAACGGCGGCTGGATTTCATCCTTCCCCATGACGGGACCTTGGTGGTGCGTTGCCCGGAGGATTTCAGCGCCTTCCTATCGGACGCGGTATACGGCAACCGGGACGTGGCGATCGGGAAGGAAGAGGCCCTCCAGGAAGTGGTGGTCCTTTTCTGGTACCGGTTGGCCTGCAAGTTCTGGAAGGCCGACCCCGGGAAGTTCCGGCCGGCCCTCTTCAAGCCCAGCCTGCCCTTGAATTGGCCGGGCCGACAACCCGACGTGGCCTGCCTGGTGTTGGTCCAAAAATACCCCGTGGAAGTCCTGCTTTGGGCCGAATAACGGCGCTCAAGACCGATTGGTTGACATCCCTTCCGGCCCGGCCTTAAATCTCCTTCCAACTGACCCGGATGATCCGTTCCAGCCCCTGGAGGTCCGCGAACCCGTGAAGACCAAACCCTCCATCCCATTCCTTGAGGTTTTCCGCGTCTCCCCCGATCCCCTGTTCCTCCTGGACCCGGGGGGAATGATCCTGGAATACAACCCGGCCACGGCCCGGGTCAGCGGTTTAACCCCCGAGGAGATCCTCGGAAGGAGTTTCCTCGACCTGATCCAGCCCGGGGAACGTGATGCCGTCCAGGCGGGCTTCCTCTCCCATCGCGGTCGGGCCATGACCTTTTCCTTCGAGGCGGGCTTCCTCGTTGCGCCCGGCCGGTACCGGTCCTTCCATTGGATCCTGATCCGGCCCGAGGGGGAGGACGGCGTCTTCGTCGTGACCCGCGACACCGGGATCCTGCGGGAGGCGCAACGCGAACTGGCGGAAAGCCGCGAGAAGTTCAAGATCCTGGCCGACGGCGCCACCGAGGGGATCGTCCTGTCCGAGCGGGGCGTCATCCTGGAGGTGAACGCGGCCATGAGCCGCATGTCGGGCTTCGCGGTCGGGGAGATCGTCGGACAGCCCGTCCTCAGGTTCAGCCCCCCGGAGGACCACGAGAACATCCTCCGGAAGATCCGGGAAGACGTGACCGACCCCTACGAAATCCGCGGCATCCGGAAGGACGGAAGCGTATTTCCCATGGAGATCTTCGGCCGGTCCATGGACTACCAGGGCCGGAAGGTCCGGGTCACCATCCTTCGGGACATCACGGACCGGAAGCGCCTTTTGGACCTGGCCCGCCTCGAGACCGAGAAGGCCCTGAAGAGCCAGGAGAACCTTTTCGAGGCGCTCACCGAGAACGCCCTGGAGATGATCACGGTCCTGGACCCCGACGGCCAGATCCGCTACTCGGGCGCGGCCAACAAACGCATCCTCGGTTACAATCCCCTGGAGAACCTGGGGCGGAGCCTCTTCGACCTTCTCCATCCCGAGGATCGGGAGCGCGTCCGGAACGCCTTCCTGGAACTCTCGAAGAAGCCCGGCGCGGTGCAGGTCACGGAGTTCCGGGCCCAGCACCGGGACGGGACCTGGCAAGACATGGAAGTCACCGCGAAGAACCTGTTCAATGAACCCCCGGTCCGGGGGATGGTCTGCAATATCCGGGACATCTCCGCCCGAAAACGAGCCGAAAACGACCTGCGGCTCAGCGAGCGGTTCCACCGCTCCCTGGCGGAAAACGCGCTCGATGTGGTGCTCCTGCACGACGAACAGGGCGCCTTCCGGTACGTGAGCCCCTCGGCGGAATGGGTCTTGGGGTACGTCCCCGACACGGTGATCGGCAAGAGCCTATTCGACTTCATCCACCCGGACGACCTCGCGGCCACGATGGACCTCCTGAAGTTCGTCCTGAAAGGCGGGGAACAGAAGGCCGTCCAATCCCTCCGGTGCCGCCACGCCAACGGGACCTGGCGGCAGGTGGAGATCTTGAGCCAAAACCTCCTGGAGGACCCGGTCGTCCGGGGATTCGTGGTGAACCTGCGGGACGTCACCGACCGCGTCCGGGTCGAGGGGGCACTACGCGAATCCGAGGCCAACCTCCGTGGGTTGTTCGACACCGTCGACCAGGTGGTGATGCTCTTGGACCGCGCCGGCGGAATCCGGGCGTTTAACCGGAACGCCCAGAATGGGGCCCAAACCCTGCTCGGCCGAAGCTTGGAGCTGGGGGCCGTGTTTTTCGAATATTTGCCCGGATCCTTCTCGGGCGTCCTGAGGGAAAAGTTCCGGCGGGTGCTCCAAGGCGAGTTCCTCGCGGCGGAGGTCGCGTATCCCGCGCCCGATGGACCCCCCCATTGGTACGATTACCGGGTTTATCCCGTCCGGGACGATTCAGGCCTCGTATCGGGCGTTTGCCTGACGGCCCTTTGCATCGACGCCCGAAAACAGGCGGAAGAACGCGCCCTCCATGTCGAGCGGTTGGCGGCCATCGGCCAGGTCACCGGGGCCATCGCCCATGAGATGCGGAACCCCCTCTCGGTCATCTCGGCCCTCGCGAAGGAAAAGGCCGACGCGGGAGACCCCGACGGGCAGCGGTTGTCGACCCAAGCCCTGAAGCTCCAATCCCTGATGGACGACATCCTCGATTTCTCGCGCCGAACCGAGCTGAAACGGAGCCCGTTGGTCTTGGAAGCGGCGCTTCAAACCGCCTTCGAGTCGGCCAAGACCCAGGCCGGGGAAACCGGGGTCCGGGTGGCCGCCCGCTGGGACCTGCGCCCGCCCTTGGACGGCCTCCAGGGGGACCGGGAAAAGCTCGAGCAGGTCTTCCACAACCTGATCCTCAACGCCTTCCAGGCCCTGGGTGGGAAGGGGACCCTTTGTTTGGGCGGGCGGCGGACGGGATCCGGTTGGGTCGTCACGGTCCAGGATGACGGGCCTGGATTGCCCGTGAAGGACCTGAACCGGATCTTCGAACCCTTCTACACCACGAAGGATTTGGGGACGGGGCTGGGGTTGGCCATCTGCCGGAAAATCGTGGAGGACCACGGGGGACGGATCACGGCCCAACGACTGGAACCCCATGGGATGTTGTTCGAGGTGGTCCTCCCCTTCGCCTCCCCGGCCTGACCTGGGCGGGGCCTTCCCGCCGCGGGGAGGGGCCCTGTATAGTGCGGTTTGAATCCCTGGATCCCCGAGGCAAGATTTGTCCCCCGATCCCATCCCGCCCGACCTGACCTTCATCACGCTTCCCAGGCCCCTGGCCCAGTTCCACCACCTGCCGGAACATGTGCCCCTCCGGTTGGCCGAGGGGGAGACCCCGCCCGGGGGCTACAACTTCACGCAGGGGGTCCAGGCCATGGACCGGCTGTTGGAGGCCGCCCCGAACGTCCCGGGCAGCTACCTGTACCGGTTGTACCTGCGCAAATGGCCCCTTTGGCAGGAGGCCGCCCCCCTGTTGGAATCCGGCCGCGTGGCCGAGGCCATCCCCATCCTGGTGAGGGCCCTGGACCTGGATCCCGACTGTCCCCTCACCTGCTTCCAACTGGGGTTTTGTTTCCGGGCCACGGGGGAGTTCGAGAAGTCCGAGGACTTCTACCAAAAGGCCATGACCCTGGCGCCCGACGCGGGGTGGATCTACTCGAACCTGGGCCGCACCTATGAGGCGGCCTCCAAGCCGACGGAGGCGAAGGAGGCCTATTGGACCGCCCTTGAAAAACTGCCGGGGGACACCTTCGTGCTGGGGCGGTTGGAGGCCCTGGGGGAACTGGTCCGTTTGGGCGAGGACCCCGCGAACCCCGGTACCCTGCGATACGTCAAGCGCGCGGATTTCGAGAAGAAGATGGCCGCCGAGATCAAGCGGCGGAACGATCCGGGGGAAATCCTCCTCCTGGGCTTCAACCTGCTCTCGGACCGCCTATGGGACCGGGCGGAGGACGCCTTCGAGCGGGTCCGGGAGCTGGACCCCGATTCCAACCGGGCCCTCCTGGGGCTCGGGGTGGCGCACCTGCACCGGGACCATCCCGCCGAGGCCGAGCGGTGGTTCCTGGAGTTCCTGGAGAAGGAACCGGATTCCTTGGATGGGCACCTCAACCTATTCAAGGCCTATTGGCTCTTGGAAAGGGCGGACGAGGCCTGGGACCACCTGCAGATCGCCGTGGGGTTGGACCCGAACCACCGGGGAGCCCTCGAACAGATGGCGAAATTTTTGGAGGGGGCCGACCGCCGGGACGAGGCCCTGGAGCGCATGCGGGAGATCGGCGAAAGCCATCCCGACGCCGCGGCGCCCTGGATGGTGCTGGCCGGCCTCCACGCGGCGGATGAGGCGACGGACGAGGAAATCGCCTGCCTCGCGGAGGCCCAACGCCGGGCCCCGGACGATCCGGAGATCCTGTTGGCCTATACCGCCACCCTGGGTCAGCATGGCCGGGCGGCGGAGGTGGAGGCGCTCTTGGGGCCCCGGAAGGACCAACTGGGGTTCGAGCTCACCGTGAACCTCGTGTTGGCCATGCGGAGCCAGGGGCACCTGATCGCGGGACGGAAGGCGCTGGAGGATTTCCGGGACCGGGTGAAAGCCGACCCGGCCCTCCGGGAAAAGGCGGACCAACTGCTGGAACATTGGGACGAGGAAGGGTCGGGTTCGGGGAAGGCCTGAGGCTGGGGCCCGCCTGATGCTGTGATTCTTACCGCCCGATTAGGTCCTACGGAAGAGATCGTCGAGGGCGGAGTGGGTCTTGGAGGAAGATACGACCCAGAGTCCCGGCGCCAAGAGGGCCAGGTCCCTCAAGACCGTGAGCCAGGTGGCCGGGTCCCCGACGTCGCTGAAACAGCCGCAGGTGGTGGGGATGCCCAAGGCCAGGTTGACCGCGATGGCCACCGTATAGGCCGACAACAGTCCGGTATAAACCAGGGCAGCCCCCCTCCAACGGAACCCCAAAAGCAACCCGGCCCCCGTGAAGAACTCAAGCCAGGGCACCGTGACGGCCACCAGCGGCACCAGGGCGTGGGGAAGGACGGCGTAGCCCTCCACGAAGTGCGTGAAGGATTCCGCGGCGCCCAGCTTATCCCGGCCGGCGTAGAGGAACACCGCGCCGCAGAACCATCGGGCCGCCGTGAGGGCCCAAACCTTCCGTTCTTCCCCGGTCATGGCTGGGTTCCCTTCACGACCGGGTAGCCGGCCTTGGACCATTCGGGCCAGCCGCCGAAGAACACCTTCAGGCGCTTGAAGCCCTGTTGCCCCAGCTTCTTCGCGAGCTCATGCGAGAGGTCGCATTCGCTCCCGGTGCAATAAAGCACGTAGGGCTTCGCGGGGTCGAGGGTGGGAAGCACTTCGGGCGCAAGCCGGTCGAAGTCGTCGGCGAAGAAGTTCACCGCGCCGGGGATGTGGCCCTGGGCGTAGTCCTCCGGTTTGCGGGCGTCGATGAACCCCTCGCTTTTCGCGTCGAAGATCCGCTTGGCGCCCAACAGGCCGATCGGGGTGAAGCCGGACGGGGCGGTGGGGGTCGGTTTCGCCTTTTGGGGAGGTTCGTTCGGGGGCCGGGTATTCCAACCGGCGTAGGTGGGCGGGGCCGCGTCGGCGACGGAACGGATGGCCACTACGGCCTTGGGCTTGACCTTCAACTCGATGCCCGCCGGATAAAAGGCGTTAAACACCAGGGCGAAGACCAGGGAGAACCCCACCCAATCAAGGGCTTGGCGTAGGACCGAGGGGGCCGGGGACTTTGGCGTCGAGCGCTGTTCCATGGCGGAGATTGTACCTTTAAAGGACCGTGGTTTCTTCCAGAAGCGTTTTGAAGGTCACTTCCCCGGGGCTACCGATGGGGGGAGACTTCCGCACCCACTCCCATTGGGACCCCTTCGCCGGACCCGGGTTCCGGCCCCCTCGCCTTTTGACCGTCGACTTGGTTTAATGGGCGCCAAACCAGGAGGCCTTCTTGCCCAGTTCCCACCCCCTCTTCAACAAGTCGAATATTCTGGCGGCGGCGTTCCTGATCCTCCTCGCGACCCTCCTGTGGCTGCTTTTTCACCTCCTGGAACCCTTTCTGTCCGCGTTCGTTTGGGCCCTGATCTTGTCCATGGTTTTCTATCCCCTATACAGCCGCCTTCTCCGGTGGACCCGCGGGCGGGCCAATGTCGCCTCGATCCTGGCCCTCCTGTGCGTCTTGGTCTCCCTGGCCCTGCCGGGTTTCGTCGTCCTAGTCAACTTGGGCCCGGAAGTCGGGAAGATCTACGGGGACCTGGCGAAGGTGGATTGGCCGGCGAAAA
>CAYMOV010000081.1:0-11975 GCA_964392085.1 uncultured bacterium | reverse complement strand
CTTCCCAGGTTCGTCAACGTCGTCTCGCTGATCGCCTCGCCCGTGAAGATCCGGGCGCTGGCGTCCATCCCCCGTTGGGCCCGGATCATGTCGGTGAGTTGCACCGTCAGGTCGACGTTGGATCCCTCCAGGGAGCCGCCCTGGATTTTCCCCAGTCCATCCTGACCCGGGGTCCCCACGGTGACCGGCCCCGCGTTGGGCCCCGGCGAGTACTGACCGCTCCCCTGGCTCACCAACCCGTTCGGGTTCGCCACGTTGGCCAAGGCGACCTGCGCCAAGGCCACCTGCTGGCCGTTGGAGAAGCTCCCTTCCAGGGTCCCCGTCTGGTCCCAGCCTAGGCCCTGGAGTTGTCCCTCGGCATACCCATCTTGGGAGGCCACCGACACATGGGAATTCGGTTGGTACTGGAGCACCCCGTTCAACGTTTGATAGCTTCCGGCCGCGTCGCCGGTGATCCCATTCCGCTGGCCCGTCCCGAGGAGCCCGAAGTTCCCGAAATTCAGGTCCACGGACATGATCTCCGAGCCGAAATTTGGATTGGGGGAAATGGGGGGGTTCGCTTGGTTCGTCATCGGCACGTAGATCCGGGGTACCGACATGAAGTTGGGGACCCCTGGCGGCGTGGGAACCGGGCCGCCGCTCCCGCCCGTGGAGGCCAGGGACCCGTCGGTGTTGAACCAAAGGAAGTCCCCCATGAACAGGGCGCCGTTCTGGCCGCGGTCGTACCAGAACTGGTTCGGGTCGAAGGGCATCTCGCCCTCCAACATGCCGGTCCCCCCCACCAGGTTGGCCGTGGAGGGCTTCTCCCCTCCCGTGGTGTCGAAGGCGTACCAGGCGTAGAGGGCCTGGCTGGGCCCTGGGGATGGGTTGACTCCGCCGGCCCCCAGGTCGTTCACCTGGTAGAACTGGACGGTCAATTGGCGGGGATTGCCGTGGGAGTCATAGATCGTGGATTGAGTCGCGGCCGCGGGGTCGAGCGGAGGCTGTTGTTCCCAAGCGTAATTACCCTCAAAGGCTTGGACCAAACCCAAATCGATGCCCCCATTGAAGATGGGATAAGCGATGTTGTTCGACATGTTGGAGACCTGGTGGAAGGAGAACCCCCCCGTCGCGTTGAATTGGGGCACGATCCGGGTGGGGTCCACCGCGATCCCCGGCGGGAACAGGAAGATGTTGACCGCCAGTGGAAGGACGGGGCGGCCGCCCGGTGCCAGGTCGAGGATGGCGCCCGACTGGCCGACCTGGTTGAAGGCGTCCAGGTTCCCCTGAAACGTCACCTGGGTCGTGGCCTTCGGCGGCAGGGTCATGGATTGGTTGATCTGGATCGCGGATAAGCGGGAAGCGTCGTTGTTCTGGAGGACCAAGGCCGCGTTCGTCGCCGTGAGTGGCTGGCCGGGGACGTTCGAGTAGGAATTCAGGACCCGTTGGGTGAATTGGGTGTTGGCCTCAAACCCCTGGATCCGTCCCCCTTGGGCGTCCACCAGGTAACCCGCCGCGTCAAAGGTGAGGTTCCCCGCACGGGTGAGGTAGGACTGGTCGCCCTTCTGGGCCACGAGAAACCCGCTCCCCTCGATTCCCATGTCCATGGGGGCGCCCGTGGTGAGCAAGGCGCCTTGTTGGAAAAGGGTCTGGAGGCTTTGCAGTTTGGTGCCGAGCCCGACCTGGAGCCCGTTCATCCCGCCCAAGCTTGATGAGATGGAACTCCCCACGGCGGAGCTGAGGTTTTGGCTCAGTTGGTCCGCGAAGGTGGCCCGGGTTCCCTTGTAGGCGGTCGTATTGACGTTGGCGACGTTGTTGCCGATAACATCAAGCCAATTGGTTTGGGTCTGGAGACCGCTGACCCCGCTGTACATGGCTCGGACGCCCATGGGCCTAGCCTCAGTCGGCCCGTCCCCGCGGGACGCGGGAACGGGGCAGGAGGGGGTTCGGCCCAAAGGGCATGTTCAGGGGAGTATGGGTTGGAAGTACGTAAGTCATGGGACCCATGGGGTCCGGAAGAGGCGTGGCGGGTGTTGTCAGGGCGTTGGTGGTGTTGGACCGGACTGGATTTTTGTAGTGGGGTATTTTACCCGTCGACCGGGTGAATAGGGAGTCGAAATCACAGGTACCGACCCCCGCTCAGCCTAAGCGTCCACACCAAACCCCAGTAAAAGGGCCCCTCCAATCCCCCCCACCTTGGGTTGAGGCTTTCCCCCGGGCGGTTTATTCTCCGCTTCCCAGGCCCCGGAACAATCCACCCAGCCAGGCAGATGGGGCCCCGAAGATCCCGACGATGGGATCAACGTCCATCACGGGTCGAATCCAATAAATGACTTGGAAAGTCATTTATTGGACATATAAAATTCCCAACGCGGCCGGGCACCCGGTTGAACGTTTCCAACCGTCTCTGAAATCGATGCCTGAATTCGCTTTCAGTGGTTGGATATCGGAACATTTCTTGCAAATCTTAGGGCCCATGTCCAACCCCAATACCTCACCACCCCATAAAACCCTCAAGTGGATTTGGATCCCTTGCTTGGGCCTTTTCTTGGGATTCGGGATTCTTTATTTCACGGCCACTTGCACGGCGCCCCCACCCCAGGAAAAATCCGCCTATCTCAAACCCGGGCAATGGATCCCTGAATCGGAACGATCAGGCCACAGGCGGGTCATCGGACTGGATCCCCACCGAGCCTCCTATTTCATGCTTCCCACCCTCAACGGACCCGCCGGGGCGGACCCCAAAACCTACCGCGACATCCAGCGGCAACTCTATTGGCTTAATTTCCGTTTCTCCCACGGAAGGATCCTTCCCAAGTTCCAGAAGGATACCGAGCTTTACGTGGCGGTGCCCGACTCCAAATCCGTCACAGAGTCCCTGGGCGAGGAGCAGGAATTCTTCACCGAATACCTCCACGACTTCAACGGCTGGAGTAACCGGGAAATCCGCCGGAGGATCCGCTTCTTCCCGACCTCTTTCCCGTTGATCTGGACCCAAGACATCGGGGAAATGATGATCCGACCCGAGGACAAGATCGCCACCATATACCGGGGAACCTCCGATTATTTCGGCTACCTCGATTTCTTGAAGTCTCTCGTCCAGGCCTATCCCGATGTCTTCGCGGTGAAGGAGCTTCCCTCGGAATTGAGCGGGGAGGGTGGGGACCTGGAAGTGATCTGGGGACCCGACCACCAGCCCTCCTTGTTGTTGGGGCGCCATCGGGTCCTGCAGTACATGAAGGAGACCCGGGGTAAATGGGACCCCCAAAAGCCCCTTACCCGGACCCAGATCGAGGAGGCCCGTGCGGCCTTCTCCAAGGCCTACGAAGGACTGCCGGTCTACATCGTGCCCGAGCAGGCCCTCCTGGAACCTTCCAAGGGCAATAATGAGCTTTTCCACCTGGACATGCTGGTGTCGGTCATGGATAACCACCGGAACGGCCGGCCCGACGCCTTCGTGGCGGAATTCACACCGGGCACCATCGTGGACGCCATGAGCGGCAAGGCCCTACCCGCGGCGTTCGTAGCCAAATGTCGTTGGGAGTACGAGCAAACCGCCATCCAAATGTCGAAACTGGGCTACGACGTTTACCGCCTGACCTTCAACGACCACCCGGTCCGCTCCCCGGTGAATTTCGGCAAATTCCGCGACCTGGCCACAGGTAAATACATGGTGATGCTCGCGAAATTTCCGGCCCATATCTCCGAAGGCAAAGGCCCCACTCCCCAGATGCTCCTCCAATACGCGGTGGTCCAGCTCAACGAGGACGCCAAAAACTGGCAGGAAAAAGGGACCGGGGAAAGCCTGGACGTCTTCCAGGACAGCCTCCGGAACATTTGGCGCGTGATGGACGAGGTGGAATCCATGCCCAATCCCCGGTTCGAGGCGCGGGCCAAGGTTTTCCGGGACGCGGGCTACGAGGTGATCGAGGTGCCCTGCTATTCTTGGGGCGCCGGCGGGATCCACTGCCAAATACTGAAATAGACATCCGGGCCGTTGGCCGCTTGCCGTCAGCCGTTGGCCCAAACTTGAACCCAAAAACAAAAGCGCCTAGGGATGATTCCTGGCGCTTTTTGTATTTTAAGCTAACGGCCAACCGCTAACGGCCAACGGCGCCTTTATTTTATCCGGTGCTTCGGCCCGATCTTGACGGCTCCCCCGCACTTGGGCGAACCGCAGCCGCACTTGAACTCGTAGCCCCAGATCCCCACGTTATCGGTGATGCGGTAATCCCAGCAGATCTCCTCGCCGGGGGAGATGGCCCGGGCCGCCACCAGGACGATCCCGTCCTTCACCTTGGCGTTGGCGTCGCAGGAATGGTTCGAGAAGCAGAGGGGGTAATACTCCATCTCGGGGTCGTGCATCAGGATCAGTCCCGGGTGGATGTACATCGCCTGGTCCATGTTGAGGTCGTCATCGGTCTTGGTCTTACGGAGCTCCAGGTATTGCTCGTCGGACATGACCGCCCCGCCGAAGGCACCGATCTTCTCGCCCGGTACGAAGGATCCGGTGGCGTACATCCCCTTCCCGCCAGAGGGGGCGGGTTTCACTTCGACCTTGTCGCAAATCCAGGGTTTGATCAACACGGTGGTTGGGTTCCATCCTTTGGTTCGAGTGGCCCTGAACCCGAGGTCGCCTCGGGGACGGGTTGGTCGAGAATTGTAGCCGAAACCCCCCTGGCGGTCATGGATGACAAGGGGCCTCCCAGGGGCCATCCAGGCCGAATTTTAGGGGAGGCCCTTGAGCGGAGGGGGGCTCCCTGCCAGAATGCACCCACCAAAGCCCCGAGGAGCACGTCATGCCCCAGCCCCAAGTCGCCATCCTGATGGGAAGCGATTCCGACCTGCCTGTCATGAAGGCCGCCGCCGAGGCCCTGGATCAATTCGGGATCGGATCGTCTATGCAAGTCCTGTCCGCCCATCGGGCCCCGAAGGAAGTGGCGGAGTTCGCCGAGACGGCCCGGTCCAAGGGCTACAAGGTCATGATCTGCGGCGCCGGGTTGGCCGCCCACCTGGCCGGCGTCGTGGCGGCCCTGACGCCCCTTCCCGTCATCGGCGTCCCCCTCTCCTCGGAACCCCTTAAGGGCCAAGACTCGCTCCTGGCGATGGTTCAGATGCCCAAGGGCATCCCCGTGGCCGTGGTGGCCATCGGCGGCGCCTTCAACGCGGGACTGCTGGCCGCGCAGATCCTGGGGACCGGGGACCCGAAACTCCAGGAGAAGATGTTGGAATACAAGGAAGGGTTGAGGAAGGCCGTGCTGGCGAAGAAGATATAAACAACAGCCGTTAGCCGCTGGCCGTTAGCTTAAACAAAAATCATAAAACGCCTCAGGGAAAATCCCTGGGGCGTTTTGCTTTCTGGTCTTATCAGTTTTGTTTGAACCAACGGCTAACGGCCAGCGGCTAGCGGCGCAGTTTTGATTTCAGATGTGGCAGTTCCCCAACCCGTTCTTCTCGAGGTACCTTTGGTGGTACTCCTCGGCCCGCCAGAAGGTCTGTGCCGGCTCGACCGTCGTCACAATGGGGCGGTGGAAGACCTTTTCGCGGTTCAACTGGTCGATGAAGGCCTTGGCGGCCTTTTCCTGGGCCGCGTCCTGGGCGAAGACCACCGACCGGTATTGGGTTCCCACATCGGGGCCCTGGCGGTTCAATTGCGTGGGGTCGTGAAGGGAGAAGAAGGCCTCCAAGAGGCGGCTGAAGGCCACCACCTCGGGGTTGTAGGTCACCTGTACCACCTCGGCGTGGCCCGTCCGGTCCGTGCAGACGTCCTTGTAGGTGGGGCGTTCCATCTTGCCGCCCTCGTAACCCACGGCGGTTTCCTTCACCCCGGGAATCTTCCGGAAGGCCTCCTCCACGCCCCAAAAACACCCTGCCCCGAATGTCGCGGTCGCCATTTTCTTCCCTCCTGATTGACTATGAGTAATCGTCCCCAGGGCCAAGACCGCCAGGAACCCGATGATCCAACGGCGTTTTCCCATGGCGAACCCTCCCGGGATGTGGGGTGAGTGGAGATACGGGATGGATGAGGGGTAGGTTACGGCCCGTCCGGGGGAAAAAGAAAGGGGTCTAATTGAACCAAAACAGAAAGGTAAGCCAAGCGCCCACCACCGTCAGGGCGGTCCCAAAGATAAAACCCGCGAGGGCTTGCCAAAAATACCGGGACACCAGGCCCTTTTCGCTCTTATCGGACAGGAGGAGGGTTTTGCCCACTTGGGGGTCCTTCCCGAGATAGAGGTCATCCCCCTCGGGTTCCGGGGGAAGGCTCTTCTCGATGGACTGCCGGGCCACCTCCCACTCATCCGCCGAGATTTGACCGTCCTGGTTGGCGTCAAACTTGGCCATGGCCTGGGGGTCATCCTTGATTTTCCGGAACGCCTCCTGCAGCCGGTCCCGTCGATCCTTCAAAAGCTGGTTCGAGTTGGACATGCAGGACCCCAAGAGGAAGACGGCCATCCCAGGCTGGAGGTTCCACTCGGTGAATCTCAGGGTCTTGTTGAGGCCGAAAAAAGCCCGATCGTCATAGTTTTGGGCGGCCAGGAAATCGCCGATATGGGCCGGAATCTCCGAAAAGAGGCCGGTCCGGAGTTGGAAGTCATGGGCGATCACCACCTCGGCGTCGTTGGGCCGGACCAAGGCTTTCCCGGTGTCGTCCTGCAGGTAAAACGGGGCCGCCGAGGAATCCCCATGGCGCACCACGACCCACTCGGAGTTTTTTCCCCGTTGCCGGTATTCCTCGACTTGCCACTTGTAATACACGCAGGTCGCCTGGGTAAAGGGTCCCCTCAGCGCTTGCCAATCCACGGCGGTCCCATGGATCTCCACCAATCCCATGGCCATGGACCGGATCTTGGAGGCGGGGGTGTTTTCGATGAGGCGCTTCCGCGCCAGGGACCTGAAACCGGCGATATAAACCCCCAAGCCGATCCCCAGGGACAGGGTCGGGAAGATGATCCGGTGGATCAGGGGGACGTTCACGACGTCAGGGACATGACCGGGACGGCCGTTTCGAAGGCGTCCACCTTGAAGAACTCCCGGGGAGACAACTTCATCCACCCCGCCAGGACCAGGTCCGGGAACTGCTGGATGCGGGTGTTGAGGGCCGTCACGGAGTCGTTATAGAACTCCCGCCGGTCGGCGATCTCGTTCTCCAAACCCGTCAGGCGCTTTTGGAGCGCCAGGAAGTTCCCGCCCGCCCTCAGCTCGGGGTATTTCTCGGCGACGGCGAAAAGGTTCTGCACCGCGCTTCCCAGCGCCTGGTCGGCCTTGGCCTTATTCCCCACGCCCTGGGCCGCCAGCGCCTCGGCCCGGGCCCGCGTCACGCCTTCCAAGGTCGTTTGCTCGAACTTCATGGTTCCCTGGACGCAGGCCACCAGGTTCGGCACCTCGTCGTGGCGCTGCTTGAGGAGCACGTCGATATTGCCCCAAGCCTTATCGAGGTTGACCTTGAGTTGGACCAGGCCGTTGTAGAGCATCACGGCGTAGATCACCGTTCCCAGGGCCAACATCCCCGCCGCCGTTAGGATTGCCGCAGTCACAAGAACCACCTTGTGTGAAATCCGATAACAGCCACGACCCAGCAACAACCGTCGCAACCACAGACGCGCTTCGCGCCGCACAGATTCACAACGATTCAACTTTTCTGTACAAGCCTAATCCCAAACCTCCGGGGTGACCAGCTCAAGACTACGGCAAATAGCCATGGATGAATGGGATGAACATGGATAAAGCCCTAAAGGGCGAGGATGTTCCAGCCGTCGGCTTCTCTGATCATCCGAGTTTATCCGTGTTCATCGGTGGCTCAATGGCCTTTGTTCGTTTACCATTTTTTGTTTTGGCTGAAAGCTGACCGCCGAACGCCATCCGCTGTCGTTCACTAATTCCAGAAGACCACCAGCTCAGCCCCATAAACCGTCGGGCCGTTCTCCTTGACGCACTTCAGCTCCACCACGAGCTCCAGGCGGTCCCGGATCCGTTCATGGTTCAATTGGATGTCGGCGTTCAGGTCGAACAGTGGTTTGATCTCGTACTTCAGCTCGGGGTTGGGGATCGGCGGCTTGGCGGGATAGGGAAAGGTCGCCTTGGCCTTATGGGTCTCCAGGGCGGGCGCCGGGCCCGACTTGGTGTCGCTGGAGGCGGCGAGGATCCGGAAATATTGGATTTCCGTGGAGGGGTCCTTCAGGTTCCGGGTCATCCCCTTCACCCATTCGGGCGCCAGGTCGAGGGGCAGACGGGCCCAAACAAGGTCCACCGGGTGAAGTTCAGCCTTCCCCTCCTTGGCGTCGTCGTTCACCAGGGCGCCGGAGACCCAAGCCTTTTTATCGGCCATGGCCTTCAGGGCCTCCAGGTAGGGGCCCTGCTTGGCGGAAGCGAGCTTCAACCGGAGCTCCAGCATGTCGTTCTTGTTTCGGACGTTGTTGCGGTTGGTCAGGACCGACTTGTCCTCCGGGATGAACCAGGCGCTCAGGAGGCCGTCTTCCTTGACCTGGGGCGACGGCATCCTCGAGAGCGTGCCGGCGAGACCCTGCAGGGACTTTTGGCAGTCATGCCACTTGCCGCCCTTGCCCATCAGACCGTCCAGGAAACCCATGGAAGACCTCCGCGTGACTTGAGTTGGGCGTGAGCCCCCGAAGCCAAAACGCCGTTCAGGACGACGGGGCCATTTTAAGGCAATTGGAATTGAACCGGGTAAGGTTTGGATCGGACCAGGGGGTTTTATGGGGGTTTCCGGACAACCAGGGTCAAGCGACAGGAATTATTTAATCAACGTCAGTCGATATTTCCCGGGTTTGCCGTCCACGCCATAGACCACCGCGAAGAAGGACCGGCCGGGGGCTGTGCATTCCAAAGCCTCCACCGGGTCGTTGTTGAGGGAGGCCGCGACCATATTGAACTTCTCGTCGTAGATCTCCAACTGGTAATCGTTGTCGTTTTGGGCCGGGTCCGGCGTGCCGACCTTGGAGGTATAGCAATCCAACAGCGCCCTGAAACCGGGCTGGTCCACCGTGAAGGTGTAGACGTCGCGGTCTAGGTTCGGGTCCTTGGTTTTCGGGTCCCGGGCGCCCATGTCACCGGTGATGCTGCCGGCGTTGTTGCCGACCGCTGCCAGGGTGCCCTCCACGGTGATCTGGCCGGTCATCCCAAGACTTCCCACGTCCTGGGCCTCGTAAAAGACGTCGTTGGGTTCCACTTCCTGGATCACCTGGCCCGTGACGGTCACGGTGCAGACCAGTTGGGGGCCGACGTTCTTGGGGGCGGAGGCCGCCGGAAAATCGAACTCATCGCCGGTAGGCACCTTGGGTTGGGCGACTCGCCTGGGCGCGACCCGGCGGACCGGACGACGGACTGGGGCGTGGTGGACGATCTTGGGCCTTGGCATGGCGGTTGGGGTGAAGGTAGCGGTCGGCGTGGAGGTGGCGGTGAAGGTCGATGTGGCCGTCGGGGTCGGGGTTGCGGTGGCAGTTGCCGTGGGAGTGAAAGTCGGGGGAGCGAACCAAACCCGGGGGTCGGGGCCCCGCTCGCCGCATTTGAAGGAAAACAACATGAGGACGCCGATGACGACCAATAGGAGGAAGGAACGGATCTTGGAGGCGATGCCGGGGGAGTTCTCGTCGGACATGGGGGCATTATATGGAAGTTCCGCCCCAGGTCAAAAAAAGAAGGGCCCGGAATCACCGGATTCCGGGCCCTTGTGGATCCTTAATCTCCCGTCGATCAGCGCAGGATGATGATCTTGGATTTTTGGGTGCTGGACCGCCCCATGGAATCCAGGGTCACGGACCACCAATAAACCCCGTTCGTGAGGGGGGCCCCCGCCAGGTCCCGTTCGTCCCAAGCCACGCCGTGGTTCCCCGTGTCCCCCACGGACCCGCCTGATAGGACCGTGGACCAGATCAACCGTCCGGACAACGTGAAGACCCGGATCGTGGCCTTCGCGTTGGGGTCGTTGACCGTCGATTCGTCCCCCAACCCTTGGGCGCTCGTCACCATCCCACCGCCCGTCGTGAAGGACAGGGTGGTCCCGGTCCCGGTCGAGGGGTTCGGATAGGACACCGCCGAAGTCACCTGAAGGGCGGACGCGGCCGCCGCGGCCGACGGTTCCTGGCCCCACACTAGGGCCCCGTTGGAGTACCCGGTGATCTTCGTCCAGGTCGTATAGTTCGACACGGCCGTATAGCTCCAGTCGTTCGTCTGGGTCATGACGCTCCAGTCCGACTTGTTGAACCGCGACTGGACCTGGACCGATTGCCCCGGGGCGAGCGAGAAGTTCCCCGTGAATTGGATCTGCAGGTAGTCCGTCTGCCCGCCGAGCGTCGTGGGCTGGATCGTGGCCTGGACGTTGCCCGAGAGGCTCCGTCCGATGGTGGGAATCCCCGCCCAATCCACCCAGGCCTGGAGGGTCTGGTTGGTGCACTCACAGGTGAACCAGTACCGGATCGTCACCGTATTGAGGTTCAAAGGCCCCGTGCCCGTGTTCGTCAAATTGAACCAGGGATGGGGGCTGTTGGTGCTGGCCTGTGTGGTGCCGCTTTCCAGCTGAAGGGTGAAGTTCGCGGTCCCCACGGACTGGGTGGGTGTCGCGGTGGCGGTCGCCGTCGGGGGCACCGGGGTCGAGGTGAAGGTGGCGGTTGGCGTCAGGGTCGGCGTGCCCGTCGGCGGAACCGGCGTCCAGGTGAAGGTGGGCGGCACCGGCGTTAACGTCGCGGTGTCCGTCGAAGTCCAAGTGGAAGTCGGCGGGACCGTCGTGGGGGTGAAGGTCGCGGTCGACGGCACTACCGTCAGTGAAAGTTCGACGGTCGGAATCGACGTAAACGTCCCGGTGGCCGTCGAGGTATTCGTCGACGTGGCCGTCGCGGTCGCCGTCGAGGTCGACGTACCCGTAAAGGTGGCCGTTGAAGTCGCGGTCGCCGTGGCCGAAGAGGTCCAAGTGGCCGTGATGGTCGGCAAAACCGGCATGGGGATCACTTGGATCGCCTGCACCACCGCGTTCAGGTCCGAACCGGACACCGCCGTGAATTGCAGGGTGATCATGCCCCCGCTGGGGCTGACGTTGTTGATCACCTGATCGTCCGCCGCGTTGCTCCCCACCTGGGCGAAGAGGTCCAGGTTCGAAACCGCCGGGGCGCCGTTGACGGACACGTTGAAGACCCGCGAGCCCGCCGAGAAGTCGCCCGAGTAGGCCTCGGCCATCTTCAGCGTGACTTGGTAGCTTCCCGCCGGCACGTTGAACGAGTAGGTGAAGCTGGCGCCGTACCGTTGGGAGTCGTAAAGGGTGGAATCGTTCGTTCCGGCGATGGTCCCCCCTTGGGTGATGACGGTCCCGCCGCTGTAATTCTCATCGGCGGCCCAAACGTTGCCCAGGCTGTCGGTGTAGGCCGATCCCCCGGCGTTGACCCGCCAGGTGGAGGAAACCACAGGCGTAGACGTCGAGACGACCGTAAAAGTGGCCGTCGGCGTGTTCGTCGAGGTACTCGTGAGGGTCCGCGTCGACGTCGGCGTCGACGTAGGCGAAATGGACGGGATCGACGTGAAGGTCCTGCTGGGCGTGGAGGTTGCGGTCGACAGGGGCGTAAAGGTGCGGGTGAAAGTCGCGGTCCCACTCGCCGTTGGGCTCGGGGAGGGCGTTGCGCTCGGCGGGACCGGGGTAAAGGTATTGGTCGGCCCGGCGGACCCCACGGCGCCCACGAAGGTGATGACGCTCTTGGCGTTCAAGGTATAGGTGAAGCTGTTGCCCGAGACCGCCACGGCGCTTTGCCGGGCAAGGTTGTTGCTGGCGTCGGTCACCCAGGGAGTCACCGAGGACACGTTCACGCCGTTGAAGGAGAAGGTCTGGGACGTCGTCGAGCTGTTGTTGTTGATGGCCACGATCACGACGGTCGAGGGGGCCGAGGAACTGTTCTTGAAGGCCGACAGCGAGACCCCCGAGGAGGGGGCTTCAGTGGCCCCCATGCGGTAATAGCCGGGCCGGACGAACCGGCTCCAGTTGCCCAGGCACCACA
>CAYMOV010000080.1:0-12071 GCA_964392085.1 uncultured bacterium | reverse complement strand
TCAATATCCGCCCCAGCCAAAACAACCGGTCCCGCGGGGTGGAAGATCCGGCGATCCGCCTGAAAATCGAAACGATCGTCCGGAAACTTGTGCCATGACCCCTGAAACCCACCACCCAAGCCTCTCCTCGGGCCGCTGGTTCACAATGACCCTATCGGAACAGTTGGGCAACGTGGGCAGTGAGTATGAACGCGCCTTAAATTGGAAGAATAAAAACAACGCGGAACAGTCGCAAAAGGCCTTTGACCGGATGTTGGAGCTTGTGGACTTGACCCTTGGGGATTCCAGGTGGAAGCGCCGCCTCAAGGAAATCACGCGGTTGCGGGAAGAAGCCTGCCGTTCTTTTGGGCCGGAACCGCCCACCCCGGACCTCCGGAAGTATTTCCTCCAATTTTCCACCTACGCCAGACGCAACAAGTAGGGCGCGCTAAACGCCCAAAAGGGTTTCATGCGACTAGGATGTGAAATGGGTTTAAAAGACTTCATCCTGAATGCGACCGGAATGTCCTCGGACCCCAAGATCGCGCAGGCTCGACTGGTTGCTTTTGTCGTGGGAGGCCTAACCGATTCAAACAAGAGAATACGGTCTGAGGACGCGTTGACGCTCATTTCGACGGTCGTCGCGGAACGTTGCATCGACCTCGCGGGGCAATATCCCCTCCGGGACCATGAGCATGTCCCGGGGTCGCGTGTGTTTTCCGAAGAGATCAACGGCATCCTTTATGGGGAATCAGTGGAAGGGGACTTGGACTCCTATCCATCGGATTCGGTGGTCGGGATGCTCCGGGACCGATTGACGCCCGGAACCTACCAAAAGGCCGATTTCCCCCCGATCAAGGAGGTTATGGGAAATTACGCGGCGGGAATCGGCAAGAAGGAAGACTGGGGATCCGTTCCCCTGACTGTGCCCTTGGAGAACCGCCCCACTTTGGTACCCTTGAAGTTCGGGTATGAAACACGGCACCAGGTCGACGAAATCCTCAACCCGCTCAAGGTGAAGAAAGAGGCATTGCGGGTATCGGTGTTGGCCCTTTCCGAAATATTAAAGATGGTCCGGGGAGCCATTGACCCGAAGGTCGCGCTCTTGTTGACCCTTGAGATCCTCAATGGAATGGCGAAAACCGCGCCCATGACCGAGAGGGCGATGAAGGGCGTCAAGGCGCCGGCTCCATAAGATCCTCGGTGGATTTAGAGGGCTATATTCGGGAGTTGAACAGGCAACAGCTTTTGAGCCTTAGGTTGATTCATGATTTTTATGGATCGACGGCTCTGCCGGGTTTAGCCCTCCCTGCTACAATATCCCCACCATGAAAACCGCCCTCCTCCTGTCCGGCCTGCTCCTGGTCCTCGTGGGCCCCTTGGCCGCCTTGGACAGCCCGCCGGACCGCGACCCGGGCTATGTCCTCATCGAGGGCCAGGCGACCGCCTTCCGACTGACCCTTCCCGACGGCTGGGCCATGGCCGGGGATGCCCACTGGAAGCCTGGAGCCGCGCAGGTCTTCCACCCCCTCGACCAGGCCTACGGCGACGCCTTCGCCTACATCTATACGGGGTCCATCCCCAAGGACGACGTCGGACCCCAGGGCCTTCCGGCCTACCTCCAGAAGCAAAACGCGATCCGGATGGAGACCCACCCCTATGATTCGGTGGTGGACATGGACGGCGTGAAAACCAAGCGGGGACCCGTGGCGAAGCTGGTGGAACTGCGGGGGCCGGGCTACGACCAACTGCAATACCACCACCTCGTGGCTTCCTTGAACGCGGGGGCGGCCCTGGTGTGGTTTGAGTTGGCCGTGGTCGACGACGTCCAATTTGAGCGGGCCCTCCCGGCCTTCCGGCAATTGATCGCCTCCTACCGGTACTTGGCGCCCACGGGCCAGGATGTCACCCCCCCTTGGTCGAAATCGCTCCAGTTCTGGATCACCCCCAACGCGCGCCAACAGGCCGACCTCGATACCGAGACGACCCAGGGGCGGCGATACAAGACCCAGGTCCTTCCGGACCTTCAGGACCTTTTGACCGAGGCCCTGAGCGACACGACCAACGCCCGGGCCAAGACCGAGCCCTACGAGCTCGTGGTGGAAGTGGGGGGCGACGGGACGGTCCAGCGCTTTTGGGCCGAGCCCAAGAACGACGCCACCCTCTGCCTGGTGGACGCCCTGAAGACCTACGTTTTCGACGAGCCGCCCATGGCGCCCTTCCACCTGCACCTCCAGAACCCCGGCCCGACCCCGACGCCCCCGCCGGCGGACATCAAGACCGACGACTGAAGCCGCAATCGGTCAAAACTTCCCGCAATAAATTCCGTATCCCAAACGCCGGCCCCCGTTAGATTGTGCGCCTCACCCTAGACCCGACCGGTAAGGAGCCGCCCCTTGAAGCACCGTCTCATCCCCTCGGACCGCGCCCGAGCCCTCGCCGCGTCCCTTTCCTTCCGCGAACTGCTGGACCAATGTTCCTGCCCCGTCCTGAACGTCGAGGAGCCGCGGGCGCCCTACGGCGCGGGGTTCATCGGCTGGAGGACGCCGGCGGAATTGCGGGAACGCATCGGCCAGCTCAAGGGGGTCAACCCCAAGATCCCGCCGTTGGTGACGAGCGACATGGAATGCGGCGCGGGGCGCATGGTGAAGGGTTTCCCCCGGTTCCCGGACCTCATGGCCCTGGGGGCCGCGGGCGATGAGGCCCTGGCTTACGCCGTGGGGAAGGCGACCGCCGAGGAGGCGGTTTCCCTCGGCTACCATTGGACCCTCGGCCCCGTGGTGGACCTGGCGACGAACCCCGACAGCCCCGTGGTGTCGTCCCGAAGCGCCGGGTCCCGGGTCGAGTCGGTGCTCCGCTTCGCGGGCGCCTACCTGCGCGGCCTCCAGGACCACGGCCTCATGGCCACCCTCAAGCATTTCCCCGGGGACGGCACCTCGACCTTCGACCAGCACCTGACCACGCCCCAGATCCCCTTGACCCTGGACCAATGGCGCGGGGGACCCGGCTTGGTCTACCGGGAACTGATCGATCGTGGCGCGAAGTGCGTGATGGTGGGCCACCTGGGGTTCCCCGCGGTGGACCCACCCGACGCGAAGCTGGGGATCAGCCCACCCGCCACGGTGTCGGAAAAAATCATCCGGGGCCTCCTGGGGGACGAACTGGGGTTCGAGGGGCTCTTGGTGTCGGACGCCGTGGGTATGGCGGGCCTCACGGGGTTCCTGGATCCCTACGAAGCCTGCGCCCGTTGGTGGGAATGCGGCGGGGACGTGTTGCTCTTCCAGCGGACCGGGGAAATGTTCTACCGGAAGATGGAGGCCCTGCGGGACGCGGGGAAATTGAGGGAAACCACCCTCCGGGACCGCGCGGCCAGGATTTTGGCGGCTAAGGAGGACTTGGGGCTGTTCGGTCAAAAGAAGACGGCGGTGCCGGACCTGGAAGCCCACGAAAAGCTGGCCACCGAGGTGATCCGGCGGAGCGTGACCCTGGTGCGGGACCGAAACCAAACTTTGCCGGTCTCGATCCAACCCCACAGCCGGGTGCTCCACTTGGTGGTGGCGGTCAACTACCTGGAAGAGAAGGAAACCTTCGACGCGGTCACCACCGCGCTCCACCGCCGGGCCGAACGGGTGGAGGAATGGGTGGATCCGGGGCCCCGCAAGATCCACGACGCCGTGGCGGCGGGCCAATTTGACCTGGTGGTCTGCTCCATTGGGGCGCCCTACGGCTGGGGCGTGGGCACCGCCCGCCTGACGGGCCCGGTCTGCCGCAACCTCATGGAAGGTTGGATGCGTCTCGGCGTGCCGGTGGTGTTCCTCAACCACTTCCATCCCTTTACGCACCTGGAGTTCGACGTCCAGGCGGACACCGTGGTGGCCACCTACCGCAGCCTGCCGGAGACCGCGGAACGGGTGGTCAAGGGGTTGACGGGCGAGGAGCCCTTCGAGGGAAAGACGCCTTAATAAACGGCCGAATATCTTCACCACCACCCATCAGCCCTCGGCTGAGGGATGGTGGTGAGATAAGTTTTGGCTTATCTCCGCTTGGCGCGGCGGTGGCCGGCCCAGAGGCCGACCCCATTTGAAACAAAGAACAGGACGATCGCCAAGGCGTTGAGGCTTCCGGCGACCCGCCGGAGCCCCATCCACCCCCCCAGGTCGCAAACCACCCGCAGGGCCAAGGACCCGGTCAATAGGACTAGGTGCACCCAATTGGTCCAAAGGTACGCGAAGGGCTTTTGGATGATGTGCTCGAACATCTGGGCCGTATGGCCGAACATCATCGTGAAAAGGTATCCCAAGAAGACCGTATGGAGGAATGCGTCATAAGCCGGGCCCGAGGCGTGGGGTGCCCAGGCCGTCCCGATGGCCCCCGACACAAATAGCCAGAAATACCCGATCCCCAAGCAGACGGCCAGGTATCCGGCCTCGCCTTTGAGGCTGGGGGGCCGGAGTTCCGGGTCCACCAGGGCCAACCACACGGCCAGGGACGCCAGCCCCAGGGAGGCCATTCGGGTCCCCTGTTCCTGGTTGGGCACGGTCCAAAGGGCCCCCACCAAAAACAACCCCACGGCGCCCGCGAGGAAGAGGCTCGCCCGATTTGAGGGCCGGAACAGCCGGGTCAACTCGAGGCGTTCGCCCGCGAAATTCAGGACGATGAAACCCAACCACCAAAGCACGATCGTGGGGATCTGGGCGCCGGTGATCCACAGGAGGTTCCCCGAGAACCAGGACCCGGCCGCCAGCACCATCACGATGCGGTGAAGTTCGGGGCGCCGCCAGGAGATCAGCAGGGCGGAGAGGAGGAGGAAGCCGGAGGCGGTCAAGAGAAGGGCGCCCGCGAGGCCCGGTTCGATTCCCGCCAGGAAAAGGCCGGACCCCACCAGGCTCGCCAGGGGTCCGAGATAAAGCCAGTTGCGGTCCAAGGTGATGGCCCGCTCGACCCCGATCATGGTGCCCATGAAGCCCGAGACCATCAGGGGTCCGTGGTAGGCCAGCCAATCGGTGGAGGGGATCGGCAGGGAACGCTCCAGGCGGAGAAGGCCTCCGTAAAGCGCCAAGGCCAGGACGGCCAGGCCCAACCCCAGGAGGGGCAGGCGGGGGAAGGTCGGGTGGTGGGTTTCATGCTGGAGCTGCATGGGACTCCTGGGCCTGGTACGACCCATCACATTATGCGGGGAGCTAAGCGGGGAGGGGAACCTTTTCGTCGTAGGACCGGATGGTCTCCAGCACCTGATCGATCAGGTAGTCGGGCGTCGAGGCGCCGGCGGTGACGCCGACCTTCCGCTTGCCCTCGAACCAGGCGGGCTGGAGCTCACCGGCGGTCTCAATGTGGTGGGTGTCCTTCGGCAGGCTCACCGCGCAGGTGTCGGCCAGCTTGTGGGTGTTCGACGAGTTCCGGCCGCCGATGACGACCATGACGTCCACCTGGGACGAGAGGGACGCGGCGGCGGTCTGGCGGTCCTTGGTGGGCTTGCAGATGGTGTTGATGGTCACCATCTCGGCGCAGCGGGACTTCAGGAGCTCCACGAACTTGTCGAACTTCTCCAAGAGCAGGGTGCTTTGGCAGATGACGCCGATGCGGGAGCCCGGGGGAACCAGCTCCGAGTCCTCGGGTCGGTAGAGGATCAGGGGGTCCTTCATGCGGCTGGCGATGCCCTTCACTTCGACGTGCTTGGGGTCGCCGATGATGACGATACGGAGGCCCTGGGACTCGAGCTTCCAACCTTCCTTGTAGATGCGGGTCACCAGGGGGCAGGTGGTGTCCACCAGGTCGAATCCCCGGTCCTTCATCTCGCCCATGACGTTGACGTCCAGCCCGTGGGCCGTGATGACCACCTGCTTGCCCTCGACGTCGTCGAGGGAATGCACGATCTTCTTGCCGGCGCTTGCCAGGCGCGCCACTTCCTGTGGGTTGTGGATGAGGGACCCGAAGATGAAGGCGCGGTCCATCAGCTCGGCCTTTTCGATGGCCTTTTTCACGCCGAAGCAGAAACCGGCGGCGTCGGCGAGCAGGATTTCTCTAGGCAAGGGAAACGACCTTTTGCCGTTAGCCGTTTGCCGTTGGCCGTCGGCTTTTGAAAGCTAACGGCTAGCGGCTAGCGGCCAACGGCGCCTTTACTTGTCACGCGCGGATTATAATGAATGCCCACTTGGGAAACCAACCCCAACCGGTTACGAGGCGCCTCCCTTGCCTTTTTCACTTTATTTCGGTCCTTTCCAGCCCTTCCTGGAGGACAAGCTCCTGGAGGAAATCCGGGCGTTCCGCTCCCAAGACCCCCTCTCGCCCCTGACCATCCTGGTGCCGAACTTCCTGTTGGTGGGCCACCTGCGCGAGCGGCTGGCCGCCTCGGGCGACCGCTTCTTCAATCTCGACATCCATACCCTGCGCCACTACCTGGAGGACCTCACCGCCGGAAGCCTCCTCCGGAACGACAAGACGATCCTCCCGGATGTCCTGGGCCCCTGGGCCCTGAAGGAAATAACGAAAAAACTTTTCAAGAAGGGATCGATGTTCGAGGGGTTGGAGGAAACCCCCGGGTTCCACCGGGCCCTCCGCTCCACCCTGGGGGAACTGAACGAGGGCCTGTTCACCCCGGATCGGTTGAAGGCGATCGCCGCCCAGACCACGAAGTCCCGACCCCGCCTCTCCCGCAAGCTCCTGGAGCTCTCCCGCGCCACCTCGGCCTATGAGGCCTGGAAAGCCCACGGCCGCCTCCTCGACCGGGAAGACCTGGGACGGGAAGCCTTGGCCGTCCCGGTCCAGGAGACCGTTTGGATCTACGGCCTTTACGACGCCACCGCCCTTCAGCGGAAAGTCCTCTCCCACCTGGCCGGGGCCAATGGACGTTGGTTTGTTCCCTATGAGGACCAACCCTCCTTTGATTACGCCAAGCCCTTCGTGGATTGGCTCCAAACCCTGGGGTCCGTGGCGGGACGGGGAACCTGGAAGGCGGAGGGCGCCACGGCATTGGGTCGGCTCCAATCCCGGTTGTTCCAAGGACCTGACGCCTCCGACCCGGGCTTCCCTGACCCCGGAAAGGGCGGATTCGACGGCTCCAACTTGAAGGTCCTCCTATGCCCCGGCGAGGCTCGGGAATCCCGCGAAATCGGGAGGGTCGTCCTGGGGGAAATCGAAAAGGCCGGGTCCCCACTCTCCGCCGGAGCGGTGGTGCTTCGGGAAACCGCGCCCTACCGCAGGGTCCTGTCGGCGGCCCTCGCGGCCCAGGGCCTGCCCGTGGGTCGGGACCTCCCGGGTCCGCTCCTGGAAACCGAAGAAGGCAAGACGCTCCTGCTGATGCTGGATTGTTTCCTCTCGGACTTCCCCCGGGATAAGGTCTTGAACTTCCTGGCCTCAAGCCTGCTGGTGCCGGAAGGCCTGGGGGTCCCGGAGGACGAATGGAACTTTTCGGCCTGGGAGCGCATCAGCCTCGACGCCCAGGTCGTGGAGGGGCGGGACGAGTGGATGGACCGCCTGCAAACCTGGATCAACACCCACCAAGAGAGGCCGAACCCCGAGGGCGACGAGAACCCCGAGGATGAGACCCTCGTGGCCGCCCAACTGCGCCAGGTGGTGCGCCGCCTGATCGACGAGGCGGTGAAGTTCGACCAGGCGCCCGGTTGGGCCATGAAATCGGAATGCTTGGATAGGTCCCTCGGTCAGATCCTGCGCGACACGAAGAACCGGGACGAGATCCGGGGAATCCTGGCCTTCCTAGGACAACTGGGGGAGACCTTTCCCCGGGACGTCGAGGCGGAGGACTTCCGGTCGGTCTTGGCCTCCACCCTGGAACAGCGCAAGGCGCCGCGCGCCGAGGCGGTGCCCGGCGGACTCAACCTGGTGGACCTTATGCAAGCCCGGGGTGTGACCTATGACGTGACGGTTTTGCCGGGCCTGGTGGAACGGTCGGTGCCGCGGCTGGTGCGGCAGGACCCCCTACTCCTCGACGAGGAACGTCGTTTCCTGAACGGCCTGGGGGCGCCGAAGGGAGAACCCTCGCCCTGGATTCCCCTCAAGCAGGACGGGACGCTGGAAGAGAGGCTGTTGTTCACCCTGGCGGTGCGGAGCGCCCGGAAGGCCCTGGTCCTCACCGCGCCGGACCTGGACCCCTCGCAGGACTCGCCCCGGCTCCCCTCGGCCTACCTCTTCGAGGCCGCGGAGGCGGCCTTGGGCCGCCGGGTCTCCCGCCTGGCCGAGGAGGCCCCTTCCCTGGTGCGAAAGGTGGGTTGGAACGACGGGACGAGGCGTGACCTCGGGGATTGCGTGGACCGGGTGGAAAGCGTCCAACAGGCCTTCGCCGCCGCGCGGCGGGGGCATGCGACGGAGGCCCTGGTCTTGGCCCGGGAAACGCCCTTCTACTTCGAGGGCTGCGACCTTCTGCGGGAACGCCAGGCGATGAGCGTCTTCACGGCCTATGACGGAATGGTGGGGGGCGCCGAGGCCAAAAAAATCCTCCAAGAAAAATTCAACCCCGCCGCGGGGGCCATCTCGGCTTCCCGGTTGGAAACCTACGCCACCTGTCCCCTCCGCTACTTCTACCAGTACGTCCTGCGGCTCCCCGCACACCGGGAACCGGACCAGGGTTGGGCCTTGGACCCCTCGGACCGGGGCGTCCTCATGCACGGCGTCCTGGAGAACACCCTGAAGCGCGGCGCGGCGGAAGGCTGGCTGGAGCCGCCCGACATCCCGGCGGCCCGGACCGTCCTCCTCCAGGAAATTGAAACGACCTTCAGCCGCTTCGAGAAGAACGGGGTGACCGGCGCCCCGGGCCTTTGGGCCCTGGAAAAGAAGCGCATGACCGGTGACCTGGACCGGTCCCTCACCGACTTGTTGGAGGACACTGAGTGGCGTCCCCTGGCCTTCGAGACTTCCTTCGGCGATCCCCAAGATCCCGAGTCACCCCGGGTGACATTCGCCGTGGGGAAGGTCGAGGTTCGGGTGCAAGGCCGGGTCGACCGCGTGGACGAGTCGCGCGGGGGCCGGGACCTGCGGGTGGTGGATTACAAGACCGGGGCCTTTCGGGGCCCCGCGAAGAACAGCTTCAAGGAAGGCCGCAAGGTCCAACTGCCCCTGTACCTCTGGGCGCTCGGCGCGCTGTATCCCGACCGGAAGGCGCGATTGGCGTTTTTGGATTTCATGACCCGGCGCGGCGGCTATAAGCGCGCGAAGTTCGAGGTGGAGCGGCCCGAGGACCTGCGCCAAAACCTGGCGACGGTGCTGGACGTCCTGCTGACGGGCGTTTCCCAGGGCGCCTTCCCGGCCTTGGGTTTGGATAAAGCCTGCGAGTCCTGCGATTACCGGCGGTCCTGCGGCGTGGGCATGGAAGGCCGCGCGCAAAAGAAACGCGGGGACCAGGCCCTGGAATCCTTCAACCGGTTGGGGGACCTGCCATGAGACCCGACCAAGGCGCCCGCGACCGCGTTTTGACCGACCTCGACGCATCCTTCGCCGTGGACGCGGGGGCCGGCACCGGCAAGACCACGCTTTTGGTGGGGCGCCTCGCCGCCCTGGTGGCGGAGCGCGGGGTTTCCCTCAAGCGGATCGCGGCCATCACCTTCACGGACAAGGCCGCCGGGGAACTGGTAGCCCGCCTGAGGAAGGAACTGGAGGACCGGCTCGCTCGGGATCCCGCCCATGCCCCGCGGCTGCTCCACGCCCTGCGGGACCTCGAACAGGCCTCGGTGTCCACCCTCCACGCCTTCTGCCAATCGATCCTCCGGGAATACCCGATCGAGGCCGGGGTGGACCCGCGCTTCAAGGTGCTGGACCGCGTGCAGTCCGAGGCTTTCGAGAACCAAGCCTGGGAAGGTTGGCTCAAACAAAGCCTGGCCGAACGGGTCGAGTCCTTGGACTGGTTCGACGCCCTCGACGGGACCTTCCTCCAGGTGTTGGAGCTCAAGAAGTTCCTGCTCGCCAACCGGTCCCTGCTCGGCGGGGTGGAAGAACCCACCCTGCCTGACCCGAAGGACCTGCTCCGGGTCCTGGCCCAAGGGGTCGAGGGGCTGGCGGCCAGGGGATCCTTCTGCAGGGACAAGGGGGACCTGCTCTGGGCCCAAATTTTGGAATTCCGGAGGGATTGGAAAAAACTCCTCCAACTTCCCTCTGAGGACCAGCGGTTCGCGATTCCCGGCCTGGCGATCCCCAAGCCGAAAAGCGGGAGCCAGGCCAAGTGGGACAAGGCGGTTTTGGCCGAGGCCCGGGAGGAAATTCTCCGCCTCCATGAGGCGCGGGACGAATATTCCTCCCGCCTCCGGGACGCCGCGCTGCGCGCCGTCCAACGCTGGTTGGGCGGCTACCTGACCCATTACGCGAAACGGAAAACCCTGGCCGGGTTCCTGGACTTCGACGACCTTCTCTCCCTGGCGCGGGACCTGCTCAAGGACCATCCGGAGGTCCGGGAGGAACTGAAGGGCCGGTACGACCGGATCTTCGTGGACGAGTTCCAGGACACCGACCCCCTGCAGGTCGAGATCATCTTCCTGCTGGCCGAGAAGTCCGGCGGCAAGGCCAAGGGCTGGCGTGAGGCGAAGCTGACGCCCGGCAAGTTGTTCCTCGTGGGCGACCCAAAGCAAAGCATTTACCGGTTCCGCCGGGCCGACGTGGAGATCTATGAGGAAGCCAAGGCCAAGCTGTCGGACGACGGCGGCCTCGTGGAGAACCTTACGGAAAACTTCCGCACCCAGGCGCCGATCGTGGAATGGGTCAACCGCCGGTTCGAGGGGCTCATGGGAGCCTTCGGCCTTCCTTACGTGGCCCAACACGCGGCCCGGGCCGACGAGTCCCTCCCCTCGGACGCTTTGCCGCCGTTGGGACTATTGCCGCTGCCCCCGGCCGGGGACAAGGAACCCGTGGGGGTTTCCCGTAAGCGGGAAGCCGAGGCCGTGGCGGATCATCTTCGGGACCTGCTGTCCGGCGGGAAGGCGACGGTGATGGACCCCGCCACGAAACAACGGCGGCAGGTTAAGGCCGGGGACGTGGCCATCCTGTTCCGGGCCCTGTCCAATTCCGAGGAGGCCTACGAGGACGCGCTCCGGAGCCGGGGCATCCCCTTCCAGGTGGTGGGCGGCAAGCGGTTCTACCACCGCAGTGAGATCGCGGCGTTGGAGTCGCTCTTGCGTTGCCTCGCCTCTCCGGCCGATGAGAACGCCTGCGTGGCGTTGCTCCGGAGCCCGATCTTCGGTTTCACCGATGAGGAACTGCTGTTACACCGTTCCCGGGGGGGCGTCTTCTCCTACCTGCGCTCGGCCTCGGGCCGGATGGGGAAGGCCTTCGCCACTTTGCGGGAATGGCACGGCCCCTTGCGCGGTCTTTCGCCCTCAGAAGCCCTGGGGTACCTCTACGAACACAGCTCGATCCTACCGGTCACGGCTTCCCAACCCCACGGGGAACAGCGGGTGGCGAACCTCCTGAAGGTGTTGGACCAGGCCCGGGCCCTGGAGGCCTCCGAGAATTTCACCTTGCGGGGGTTCGTCCGGTGGTTGGGGGAGCAACGGGACGGCGAGACCCTGGAGGGGGAAGCCCCCGGCGCCGGGGACCAGGGGGACCGCGTCACCCTCATGACCCTCCACAAGGCCAAGGGGCTGGAGTTTCCCCTGGTGATCCTCTCGGCCATCACGTCGGAGGGCGGCCATCCCAAGAGCGCCCTGTTGGACCGGGCGAAGGGGAGATGCGAGATCAAGTTGGGCGCCAAGGACTTGGGGCTCCGGACCTTGGGGTACGAGGCCCTGGAGGCGAAAGAGGACCAACAGGACCAGGCGGAAACCCTCCGGCTCCTGTATGTGGGCTGCACCCGCGCCCGGGACGCCCTGGTGGTGCCACTGCGCCCCGGAGGTTTCCTGGAACCCCTCGACTTTTCGGAAACGGACAAACGGTTCGTCCTGTTGAAGCCCCTGGAGCCGGCGGAGGCGGAAGATCCCCCGGCCCTGGTCGTGAACCTGGATGAGAAGGAAAAAAACGCCCCGGTCGTCGAAACCTCCTCGGCCCAATGGAAAGAGGCCCAACGCCGACGGACCGAAAAGACCCAGCGCCTTCTATCGCTCGGCGCCCCGACCCTGAGGGCCGTCACCTCGCTCCTGAAGGTGGAACCGGACAAG
>CAYMOV010000079.1:0-12087 GCA_964392085.1 uncultured bacterium | reverse complement strand
TCGCTGGGGACATTAGGAGGCCGTCATGAGTAAGCCTAATGTTCATGGGTTGCCCCAACATCTCCGCAAGGACGCGAAGGGGTACTTTCTGGATTACATCCTCGACGAGGGGGGGCGTAAGAAGCGCAAGAGGGTTCGTTTGGGTCAGATTCCGACGATCCAAGCCAAGAAGATCCTGGCCGAACACACGCGGGAAATCGTGGCGGGCAGGTTCCTGGCCGAGGAAAAACCGGAACCGACCTTTTACGAGGCGGTGGAGTCTTTCCTGGCTTATTCCGAGGCGAGACGGAAAAGCCACGAGAACGACATCCAGATGGTCGATAGGCTCAAGGCCTACTTCGGCGACAGGCCGTTGAAGACCTTCACACCGGACATCGTAGAGGGTTTTTTGACCCATCGGCGGAAGGCCGGAAACCAAGCCCCGTGTAAAAGCCGTAATGGGAAGGCGCTGGCCAACAGCACCATCAACCGGGATTTGGGCATTCTCAAGAGCATCCTGAATAGGGCCGTCTTCAACGGTTTGTTGGAGAGGAACCCGATCCAGAGGGTGCGGGCCTTCCGGGAAGAATCCCGTGACCGTACCTTGACGCCCGTGGAGTACGAAGCGCTTTTGGCGCTTTGTTCACCTCGGATGGGTTCCATAGTCCAACTGGCCTATTGGACCGGCATGCGGAAAGGGGAGATCCTGGGGTTGAGGTGGGACCAGGTGGACCTCCAGAACAAGGTCATCAACCTGGAGGCCGCGGACACCAAGACCCAGGAGAAGCGGGAAGTGCCGTTGACGGAGGCCCTGGTAAGCCTCCTGCGGCGGACGCCGAAGACCCTCGGCAGCCCCTATGTCTTCAACCACAGGGGCAAGCGCATGGCCGACGTGAAGACCGCCTTCTTGAATGCGAGCCGCGCGGCGGGGATCAAGGAATTCAGGTTCCACGATCTTCGGCATTGCGCGGTGACCAACCTCCGGAAGGCGGGGGTGAACGATTCGGTGATCATGTCGATCTCGGGCCACAAGACCTACGCGATGTTCAAGCGGTACAACCGGATCGACCGGAAGGATCGTGTGGACGCGCTGAAGCAGGTGGAGCGGTTCAAAGACACGGCAATGACACCGGTCGAAAACGCAGTGACGTCGGCGTAGCGGAAACCGTTGCGTCGCAACGGGTTTTGAAGGTTTGACGGAACACGACCATGCAGCTGTCACGCAGGAGGTCGCGGGTTCGAGCCCCGTCAACCCCGCCATTCGATGCGTAAAAAGACCACCTTTGGGTGGTCTTTTTCATTTAGGGGCGAGGAACCCTGGGAAAGGTTTGGGAAACGGGAGTTTCCCAAGCTTCTAAGAAGGGGGCCCAAGGGGGAAACATGGTTTCCGCCCTTGAGCGAAGCGGTTCGATTGCCCCGTCAACCCCGCCATATACCTGAGTTTCCCTAGTTTTAATAAACAGGCCGCCCCAAAAGGCGGCCTGTTTTCATTTGAGGGAAACACCTTAAATCAGAGCTGTTGGCGCGATTCAGGGCACGGCACTATATGGCGAGGCATGAAGTGCACGCCCTGTAGTGTGATGCGAAGCATCTCAAATACAGGGTTGTCGCAACGAAGGGCACTGGTTCGTGGCCGCCAGTTGAAGGCTTTGCCCGTCATAGTCGATTTTAGTAATCGTTGTATTAATCCCTTATGTACCCGCTCCCTTACTGCTGAGTTATGAGTGTTCAAGGTAAGCCAGGTGGCTTCGGCAAGGTATTTCACGATAGGCCCAAGCGGCGTATATAACGCAATAAAACGGTCGGAACAGAGGTTTGAGAAACAACCGGGTCGACGTAAAGCACTACTGAATTGGGCGTGTTGTTTAAAATAGTGAATTGTGGTGACTGACACCTTTGGCTCGTGTCGGGAAGGTCCCAGGGATCAAGTATCCATTTGAAAACTAATGATAAATCGTACCTGGCACGTTTTTATGCCTATACTCCGGACCATGTTAACCCGCCTCATGAACTGGTTTTTGCTGGTGACCCTAGCCGCCCTGGTTTCCATGCCCCTGGCTTGCGACAAAAGCAAAAACCCAGCCGCCTCCGCGCCGGTGACGGTGGTTGAATTGGTAACCGCCTCCTTTACCCCGACGGGATCCCCTACTTACACCACTACGATCACCTCCACGGCGACTTCAACTTACACTCCCGTCACCATCCTGAGTACCGCCTCCTTTACCCCGACGGGTTCGGCCACCCCTACCTTTACCATAACGGATACGGCCACCATCACGCCTTCGCCGACCCCCACCTTTACCCCCGTGACCATCCTCGTTACCGCGACCGTTACGGAAACTTTTACCGGCACGGATACCCCGACCATGACCGTCACCGGGACCCCCACGAACAGCCCGACCAAAACACCCACGGGGACCCCGACCAATTGCTCCAGCTTCGGCGGGGGAGGGAATGGATCCAAAACCTTGCGCGGAGCCACCCACACCGAGTGCTCGCCCTTCACCCTTTCCACCCTGGCCATGGTCAAGGGCCTCCGGATCCAGATGACGGGCGACTACACGGGTTTCAACATCAACTTGGCGATCTACGATGATGTCTCGGGAAATCCCGGGAACCTGGTGGTCCAAGCGACACCCCAGGGCATGGTGGTGGGGTGGAACTACCTTCCCCTGCCGGATACCCCCTTGAACCCCGGCACCTATTGGTTGGCGTCGAAGAGCTCGGGGGCCAACGACGGTAAGGTTTGCGATGAGACACAACCGGGAACAGTCATGTACCGCCTCTCCGACCCCTGGAACGGCGGGAACTTCCTGCCTTCATTCTCGTCCGACTACAACAGTGCCTATTACAAGCTTTCCATTTTAGCCGACTACTGCGTGGAACCGGGGATGTCCCCGCCTCCCACGTCCACTCCGACCTTTACCTTTACGGTCACCGCGACCCCGACCGTAACCTCGACCGCCACCGATACGCCCACCGCGACCCCCACGAAAACGCCCTGCAGTGTCAGTGGAACCATCGGGACCCACAACCCGGGATCGAATACCGGCACCGGCATCAGCACCGGTTACTATATTTACTCCCCCTACGTCGCTCCGGCCAGCGGCGCCCTGCGCCAGGCCAGCCTTCTGGTCCAGGCCCAAGGCGGGGATAAACTGCAGCTGCTCATTTACGACAACGCGGGCGGCCAGATGACCAACCTCGTGTCCTCTTCGGCCATCTACACCTTCCCGGCCTATACGGGGTCCAGCCCGATCCTCCTGACCCTTCCCCTTTCCGATTACGCCATCACGGTGGGCCAGACCTATTATGTTGGGACCTATACCTATCCCTCCTTCCTTAACGGGATCGCTTATGTCGTTGATTCTTCCGGTAGTCCCAGTCCGGGTTATTGGGCCACGGGGACCGTGACGAACCCCGCCAGTTTTGCCCCTTCTTCCTTATTCTCGACTTACCCCCTTGCCCTCTCCGTGGAATTTTGCCAATAAGTAAAAGGCGTCAGGCGCCAAATGCCGATATTTTGAGGTTATTGATACGGGTGGGATGTAAACAGTTAATAGTGCCTGACACCTTCCTTCGCCGACTCCGCGCCCCAAACCTCCCCATCTCCATCATAAGCGGCCCTTTGTGGTGACCTTTTCATGGCCCGGCCTTTCCAATGGGTCGAGGAGCCCTGCCGGGTGTTCCTGCTGGCCCATCTTGGTTTTCGCGTTCGCCCAAGGCGGCGCCCTGTTAGGCGGCTTTACCAAGAACACCCGGCATCCTGACGGCAATTCCAAACCCTTGATCGTCCAGCTACATAATCTTTAGCCTCGGACCCCATTTTCTTGGCTCTCTCCGCGGGGATCGTCATCCAAGACAGTTCAAAACGGTGGAAACGGCAGTCCGGTCGGATGTGTGGGAGTGTTTGGGTTACGAGAACGTTAACCGGATGATTGGATCCCAGGCCCCTGATAAATCCGCCTGACAATGATGGGATATAAAATAGCAACACCCAATATGCTAAAAAGTGTCTTTACAAAAATATGACAATTATTCCTATTCACGGATCGGCGTTTCGGTGGTATGAATGTGCTGCATTCCAAAAAAAATAAGCCCAAACCTTCTCCCGGCCCTTTTTCCGGGCTTAGGCCCTTGCATTCGCCCATCACCATTGGGGAGCGCAGCGATGCGGGAAGACCAGCCCGGAAAAGCCCCGGAACCGGCCAGGCCGACGCCCGGCATGGCCGCGCCGCCGCCCCCTCCCGCCGAGGGGGAGAAGGCCCAATCCTCGGCGCCCGTCCTCTCCCTGCCCAAGGGGGGAGGGGCCATCCGGGATATCGGCGAGAAGTTCGACGTCAACCCCACGACGGGGACGGCGTCCTTCAGCGTGCCCATCGCCCTCTCGCCGGGCCGGGCCGGTTTCGGCCCCCAGCTGTCCATTTCCTATAATTCCGGGTCCGGCAATGGGCCCTTCGGACTGGGATGGGGCCTCTCCCTGCAGGCCATCACCCGAAAGACCGACAAGGGCCTCCCGCGGTACGCCGACGCCGAGGACTCGGACCTGTTCCTCATCTCGGGATCCGAGGACCTGGTGCCGGTTTTGGAGTGGGGCGGGGGCACCTGGGCCAAGAACCCACAGCCGGGTACCCACGCCGGGCTCGCCTACCAGGTCCAGCGGTACCGTCCAAGGATCGAGGGGTCGTTCTCACGGGTCGAGAAATGGACCGGGACCGCCCCGGGGGACGTCTTCTGGAAGGCCGTGAGCAAGGAAAACGTCACCAACGTCTACGGGAAGGACCCTTTCGGCAACGATCCCGACGCCCGCGTCGCCGACCCGACGGACCCGACCCGCGTCTTCAAGTGGCTTTTGACCGAGAGCTACGACGACAAGGGTAATTGGGCCGTCCACCGCTATAAGCCGGAGGATTCCAGCGGCGTCGACGCGTCCCAAGCCCATGAGGCCAACCGGACGGTCCAGGGACGCGGCGCCAACCGGTACCTCACGGACATCTATTACGGCAACCGCGCCTCCCACCTGGCCCAAACCGACCCCACCCGGGCCGACTGGATGTTCCGGGTGGTGTTCGACTACGGGGAGGGGCACTACGCCGAGGCCGCGCCCGATGCCGGGGGCGACACCTACGCCCAAGCCTGGGCGGACGCCCCCCCGGGCGCCCCCTGGGGCCTGCGGCAGGATCCCTTCTCCACCTTCCGGTCCGGGTTCGAGGTGCGCACCTACCGGCTGTGCCGCCGGGTGTTGATGTTCCATCTCTTCGACGAACTGCCCCAAAACCCCTGCCTGGTCCAGTCCACCGGGTTCCAATACCGTGAGGACCCCGCCCTCACCACCCTGGTTTCCGTCGTCCACAACGGTTTCGTGTGGAACGGCACGGCGGCCGCCTACCTGAAGAAGTCCATGCCCCCGGTGGAGATGGCCTACCAGGATCCCGTCATCGACCCGGACCTCCACTTCGTGGACCCGGACAGCCTGGAGAACGTGCCCGGGGGGCTGGACGGCAAGGACTTCGAGTGGGTGGACCTCGACAGCGAGGGCCTCTCGGGCATCCTGGCCAAGCGCGGCGACGGCTGGTACTACAAGCGCAACCTCAGCGCGCTGCCGGTTTCCCCTCCCGGCGAGGACCCCGTCGTGGTGTCGGCGCGGTTCGCGCCCCTGGAGCGGGTGGCGTCCCGGGCGGGTTTGGCCGAGGCCCACACCCAGCTGTTGGACCTGGCCGGGGACGGGAAGAAGTCCCTGGTGCAGTTCCGCAAGCCGGTCCCGGGTTTCCTGGAACGCACCGACGAGGGTGGGTGGGAGGCCTTCCAGCCGTTCACCTCCAACCCGAACCTGTCCTGGGACGACCCCAACCTGAAGTGGATCGACCTGAACGGGGACGGTTTCGCCGACATCCTGGTCTCCGAGGACGACGTTTTCCGCTGGTACCCGTCCCTGGCCAAGGAAGGTTTCGGCGAGGGCCGGAGCGTCGCCCGGGCCCAGGACGAGGAGGCCGGGCCGGCCCTGGTGTTCGCCGACCGCGACCAGTCGGTTTTCCTGGCCGACATGACCGGCGACGGCCTGACGGACATCGTGCGCGTCCGCCGGGGCGAGGTCTGCTATTGGCCGAACCGGGGGTACGGCCGGTTCGGGGCCAAGGTGGCCATGGACCGGGTCCCGACCTTCGGGTCGCAGGAAGCCTTCAACCCCAAGCGCCTCCGGCTCGCGGACATCGACGGCTCCGGCACCACGGACATCCTTTACCTGGGGGACAACGAAAACACGTTCTGGTTCAACCAGGCCGGGAACGCCTTCGGACCGCCCCAAACCATCCCCCAATTCGCCGACGCGGACAGCCTGGCCTCGGTCGTGGCGGTGGACCTATTGGGCATCGGGACCTCCTGCCTGGTGTGGTCCTCCAACCTGCCGGGCGACGCGGGGCGCCCCCTGCGCTACATCGACCTCATGGGCGGGAAGAAACCGCACCTCCTGTCCTCCATCGACAACCACATGGGCCAAAAGACCCTGGTGGACTACGCGCCTTCCACGCGCTTCTACCTCATGGACAAGGCCGAGGGGAAACCCTGGGTGACCCGGCTGCCTTTCCCCGTGCAGGTGGTGGCCAAGTTCGTCCACCGGGACCTGGTGTCGGGAACGGACCTCACGACCCGTTACCGTTACCACCACGGGTATTACGACGGGACCGAACGGGAGTTCCGCGGGTTCGGCATGGTGGAGCAGTGGGACACCGAGGATTACGCCGCCTACGCGGGGGACGGGCTCTTCAAGGACCCGGCCGCGCGGGAACTTTACGTGCCCCCGGCCCACACGAAGACCTGGTTCCTGACCGGGGCCTTCTTCGGACGGGAGGGGATCGAGGACCGGCTCAGCGGGGAATTCTACCGGGGGGACCCCCAGGCCTGGGCGAGGCCCGCTTCGGTCTACCCGGACGCCATCACCCTGCCGGACGGGACCCCGCTCGCGCATCCCACGTCCGCCCTGGAGGACCAGGAGGCTCGCCGCGCCCTGAAGGGCCGCGTCCTGCGCCGTGAGGTGTACGCGGACGACGGCCCGACCCTGGGCGGCGTCCCCTACAGCGTGGAGGACTACGCCTACGAGGTGAGGCTGCTGCAGCCGATCCACGGGCGGGAACGCCCCGGGTTGGAAAACCCCCACGGCGTCTTTTACGCCTTCGAGCGTGAATCCGTCAGCACCCACTACGAGCGGAACCAGGCCGACCCCCGCGTCGGCCACCAACTCACCCTGGAAGTCGACCCCTACGGCAACGTCAAGCGGTCCGCCTCGGTCGGCTATCCCCGGAGGGTCCCCGCCTACCCCGAGCAGGGCCAAAACCCCATCCTCTACACCGAGGCGGATTTCGCCAACCAACCCGACGGGGCCGATTCCTACCGCCTGGGTGTCCCGGTGGAGAACCGAGTCTATGAGGTGACCGGGATCCTCCCGTCGCCCGTTTCCGGGCCGTTCCTGCCGGGCGACCTCGGCTCCCGGATCCAGGCCGCGGCCGGGATTCCCTATGAGGGCCCCACGGACACTTCCTTGGGACAAAAAAGGCTCCTGGGCCGGACGCGATTCCTCTACTGCGCGGACGACCTGTCGGGCCCCCTCGCCCCCGGCGACGCGGGGTCCCGGGCCCTGCCCTACCAAAGCTACAGGATGGCCTTCACCCAGGTCCTGGCCGACCAGGCCTTCGGGACCAAGGTCACCGGCACGATCCTGGCGGACGAGGGCGGATACCAGTCCTTGGACGGGGCCTGGTGGATCCCCTCGGAGCGCCAGGTCTTCGACCCGGCCAGGTTCTACCTGCCGGTCCAATTCGTCGACCCCTTCGGCCACGCGACGTCGGTGTCCTACGATGCCCATTCCCTCCTCGTGGAAACCACCCTGGACGCCGTGGGGAACCTCCTGACCGCCCAAAACCACTACCGGATCCTGAAGCCCTGGCTATTGAAGGACCCCAACCAGAACCGGTCGGGGATCCGGTTCGACGTCCTGGGGATGGTGACGGCCACGGCGGTCCTGGGGAAGGAGGGCGCCGCCGAAGGGGATTTCCTCGACCTGACCACCCCGGAGGCCTCGCCCTCGGACGACCCGACCCACCGGCTCGAGTACGACCTGTTCCATTGGGACCGGAAGGGCCTGCCCGTCTACGCCCATACCTTCTCGCGCGAGAGGCACGGCGCGGCCAATCCCCGCTGGCAGGAAACGTACGAGTACTCCGACGGCTTCGGCCGGGAAATCATGGTGAAGGCCCAGGCCGAACCGGGGCCCGTGCCCCAACTGGACGCCCAGGGGAAGCCCGTCCTCTCCGGGGGACAACTGGTGATGGTGGAGACCGCCCCGGCCCCCCGGTGGGTGGGGACCGGCCGGAGGGTGTTCGACAATAAGGGCAACCCGGTCAAGAAATATGAGCCGTACTTCAGCCCGGTCCCGGATTTCGAAAGCGAGGAGGCCCTGGTGGAGTGGGGCGTCACCCCGGTCCTCCATTACGACCCCCTGGGGCGCCTGCGGGGAATCGACAACCCGGACGGGACCTTCACCCAGGTGGCCTTCGACCCCTGGCACCAGACCACCTCGGACGCCAACGACCTGGTCCTCGAGAGCCGTTGGTACTCCGACCGTGGATCCCCCGACCCCCTGGGGCCGGAACCGGCCGACCCCCAGGCCCGCTCGGCCTGGCTGGCCGCCCAGCACGCCCATACCCCCGCCCAGGGCCATTTCGACTCCCTGGGCCGGGCCTTCCTGACGCAGGCCGACAACGGAAGCGCTGGCCTCTACGACACCCGCCTGGCGTTGGACATCGAGGGGAACCAGAGGTCGGTGACGGACCACCGGGGTTACCTGGTGATGACCTATACCTACGACATGGCGGGCCGGAAGATCCACTGGGGAAGCATGGACGCGGGCGAGCATTGGTCCTTGGAGAACGTGGTGGGGTCCTCCCTGTATTCCTGGGACACCCTGGGCCGCCGTTTCCGCCACGCCTACGACCCGCTCCACCGATCCACCCACCTGTGGATCCAGGTGGGCGCGGGGACCGAGACCCTGGAGGAGCGGACGGTGTACGGGGAACTCAACCCCGACGCGGTTTCCCTGAACCTGCGGGGACGCACCTTCCAGGCCTACGACCCCTCGGGTGTGGCCACCAACGCCCTTTACGACTTCAAGGCCAACCTGCTTACCGGATCCCGGCAGGCCGCGCTCAACTACAAGGGTCCGGTGGACTGGTCGCCCCTGTCCTTGTTGACGGACCCCACCGCGATCGCCGCGGCGGCGGCCCCCCTGTTGGACGCCGAGGTCCTCACGAACTCCACGACCTACGACGCCCTGGACCGCGCCGTCACCCTCACCGCGCCGGACCACAGCGTGATGACGCCCACCTACAACGAGGCGAATTTCCTCGCCCGGATGGACGCGGCCGTCCGGGGCGGGGCCTCCCAGCCCTACGTCCTCAGCGTGGCCTACGACGCCAAGGGGCGGCGCACCTCCATCGCCTACGCCAACGGCGTGGCCACCGCCTACGCCTACGACCCCCTCACCTTCCGCATGACGGGCCTCACCACCACGCGCGCGGGCGACTCGGCCGTCCTGCAGGACCTGGCCTACACCTATGACCCCGTGGGGAACACCACCGAAGTGGAGGACGGGGCCCAGCAGACGGTGTACTTCAACAACGCCCAGGCGGTCCCCAAGACCCTGTACGCCTACGACCCGATCTACCGGCTGGTCCGGGCCAACGGGAGGGAACACATGGCCCAAAGCCAGCCGTCCCCCTCCCCCTACGAGTGGAACGACCTGCTCCGGGTCGGGTTGTCCCAGCCCGGGGACGGCCAGGCCCTCGGCAACTACACCGAAACCTATTCCTACGATTCGGTGGGGAACCTGACGGCCCTTCAGCACCAATCCCCGAACAACACCTGGACGCGCGCCTACACCTACCAGGAACCGAGCTTCCTGGAACCCCTGGACCCGGCCAAGACCAACAACCGCCTGTCCTACGTGCGGGTGAACGGGGGCCCGATCCAGCCCAACACCTTCGACGACCACGGCAACACCCTCACCATGCCCCACCTGCCCCTCCTGGCCTGGAACGCGAAGGACCAGTTGGCGGCCACCTCCCAGCAGTCGGTCGCCTCCGGCGCGCCCGAGACGACCTACTACACCTACGACGCGCACGGTGAGAGGGTCCGCAAGGCCACGGAAGGCCAGGCGGCCGCGAAGGCCACGGCGGTCCGGACGAAACAGCGGATCTACGTCGGGGCCTATGAGGTTTACCGGGAGTACGCCTCCGACGGGGTGGGCGTGGTGCTGGAGCGGCAGACCCTGCACGTCAAGGACGGGACGCGCCGCGTCGCGATCGTGGAGACCCAGACCTGGGCCGACGGGGTCGAGGTGGCGTCCCCCACGACCCTGGTCCGGTACCAGATGACCAACCAACTGGGCTCGGCGTCGCTGGAACTGGACCCGGACGGGGCGGTCCTCACGTACGAGGAGTACTACCCCTTCGGGTCCACCTCCTACCAGGCGGGCCGCGGCGCGGCCGAAGTCGGGTTGAAAAGGTACCGGTACACCGACAAGGAGAAGGACGAGGAGAACGGTTTTTATTACCACGGGGCGCGGTATTACGCCTCCTGGCTGGGACGGTGGACCACGGTGGACCCGGGCGGGCTGGTGGACGGTTTGAACGTCTACGCCTACGGCCGGAACAACCCGGTCAACCATACGGACCCGTCCGGGCACCTGAGTTGGGGCCAGTGGGCGGGGATCGCGGCGGCGGTCGTCGTGGGGACCGTGGTGACGGTGGCCACCGCCGGGCTGGCGGGGCCCGTGGTGGGGGCCGCGGCGGCCGCGATCATCGGCGGCATCGCGGGAGGGGCCATCGGGGGCGGCGTGGCGGAGGCCGTGGAGGCGCATATCGACCACCGGGAGGCCCACATCGGCCGGGCCATGCTCATCGGCGGGGTCACCGGCGGTGTTTTCGCCGGGGCGGGGGTGGCCGTCGGGGCCATCGCCCGTTCGGCGGGCGGGCAGGCCGCCGCGACCGTGGCCCGCTCGGTGGGCTCCCGCGTGGCCGGCAGCGCCGTGGGCCAGGCGGTCCGGTCCGCGGGCACGAGGGTGGCCTCCTCGGCCGCCGGACAGGCGGTCCGCTCGGTCGCGGCCCGCGCGACCACCCGGGTGGCGGGTTCGCTGGTGGGCCGGGGCGCCACCGGGGCCGCCCGGATCGTGACGGGGGCCCTGCAGTCCACCCACACCGCCTTCGAGGGCCTGGGGTACCGGGCCGCCGCGAGGATCTCCGGGCGCGCGGCATCCTCCCTCAGCACCGAGGGCTTCGGCGCGGTGGGCCAACGGTTGGGGCAAATCCTCCGGACCGGTCCCTTGCCCGCGCGCACCGTGGGGGTGGGGGCGGCCATCGTGGATGTCCCGGGCTATACGGGTCCCACCGAAATCCGGGCCCTGAGCGGCGCGGGAACCGACGCCTTGGGCCAGGGGGCCGAGATCACCCACGCCACCAGCTCCTCGGCCAGGAACTTCCCGAGCGTGACGAGGATGCGGGGGACCCCGGACGCGGCGATCTCGCACATCAACGACGTCGAGCCCGAAATCCTCGGGTTGATCCGGCAAGGCCTGCCGCCCAACCCCTCCGGGACCATCCATATGACCACCATGAGGATGCGCGCGGGGGCGGCGGCCATGGAGGACCTACCGGCCTGCACGGCCTGCCTCTTCAACATGCACGGCTTCGCGGGGGATTTCCCGGGGATCCGCCTGATCTCGCACGCGGCCCCCTCGCCCGCGTGGGTGTTCCCCGAGGCCTTGGGGGCCATCCCGGCGCCCAGCATGCCCATGCAGTTCCCGCTGGGGGGGATCGGGGAAGGCGCGAGGCGATTGGTGTCCGGCCTCAGGGACCAACAGTAGGGCAGGGACTCCAAAGGGATTTCCGTCAACCAGTGTCCGACCAAGTGAAGCCGTACAACCGAAAGGAAAACCGCCATGCCCAACATCCTCGACACCCATGAGATCCAAGGGACCCTGTTGTTCGACTACGGCCTTCCCGCCGCCGGGGTGGAACTTCGCGTCTACGCCCTGGGGTACGCCGGCCAGGACCGGAAGCT
>CAYMOV010000078.1:0-12135 GCA_964392085.1 uncultured bacterium | reverse complement strand
AGGAAATCTCGATGTTTCGGTATTGGAGCACCAGCACCACCAGGAGGCCGGCCAACCCCGCGACGCCGATTCCGCCGGCCCCGGCCGTGAACTTCGAGATGGAATCCCGCACCAGGGTCTTGCCCTGCCGGTTCAGGCGCGCGAGGGCCGCGCGGTCCGACGTTTCCAGCCCCCACCCCTGGGAATCCACCGGGTAAATCGCGTCCACCACCTTGTCCAGGAACTTGGTGCGGCCCTCCTCGAAGGCCGGATTGGAAAGTATGGCGAGCGCCAGGGCCAGGATCGGCACCAGGGCCAAGAGGGACTGGTACGACAGGGCCGCGGCATGGAAGAGGCACCGGTCGTACAGGATGCGGTGGGGGGTCCTCCGGATGAAGCGGACCAAGTTGACCAACAACCGTTGGGCGCGGTTCAACTCGTCCAGGGGCCTTTCGAAGAGGGCCCGGAGCGCCTTCCAGGCGGCGCGCAGGAACGGTTGCTTCTGGCGGTCGGCGAAACGGGGGGACAAAGGCCTCACGGTTTCCTCCCGGGGATCGGGGTTTGAGGCGCGGGTTGCGGATGGGCTTCCCGGGCCTTGACCATGGGATCCATCAACCAGGGCAGGACCAGGGGACCGGTGTGTTCGCCTGGACCCCTGTCCCTCAAGGCGACCAGCCATTCATCCTGGAAGCCGTCCACCCAGGCCGTGTGGTCCGAAAGAAAGTAGGAAAGCCGGGCGGCCGCCGCGGGATCCATGGCCCAGGCTTCGGGGGTCCCGGCGGCCAGGCGGGCGCCCTCGGCTCCCGAGATCCAAAGGTGGGTGATCCCTAAACGCCTGAGCCGCAGGGCCAAGTCGGCCGGGTCCGCGGATTCACCCGCGAGACGAACGAGGAGCGGCTCGTCGAACGGGCTTTGGGCCATCACCGGATACGGAAGATAAGCGGATCGGGCGTCCCCGATCCGCAGGACCTTGGACCCGGAAGGGAGGGACTTGACCCAACGGGCGCCTACCGCCAGGTAATCGGTTTGGGGAAGCCGCGCGAGGTAGGCCTCCGGGGTTTCCCGACCCGACCAGATTCCCCAGGCTTGGTAATGGCCGAAAGCCACCCGCTTCAGGGAGGGGATCGCCAGCATCGTCCCCACCAAAACGAAAAGGGACGCCCACCGGAGGGCGCTCTTGGACTTGGCCGCGCCGAGGCCCGCCGCCACGACGGCCAAAGCCAACAGGTGGACCGGCAGCATCAGGCGGAACATGGTGGTGACGCAGGCCGTCAGCGCCAACAAGGCCAGGGAGGATCCCACCCAGAAGTCCCGGCCCGGGGAACGCTTGGGGCCCAACGCCAGGAAGGGGAGAAGGGCGAGGAGAAAACCGAACGAAGGCCCGTTCTGGAGGAGACGGGGGATCCATCCGAGGGGCCCGCCCGCCCCGCCCAAGATCCAACCCGCCTCATGGTCCCCCATCAAGGCTTGCCGGGCCCAAGCCGGAAGGGGATGGGCGCCGATGGAAAAATAGGGGAAGAGGGGATTACCGGTGGCCCAGAGGTTCTTCAACGTCCAGGGAAGGATGGGAAGAAGGAACAAAACCCAGGCGAGGCCCGCCGGCACCCGGCGGGATTTCCCCCGGGACAAGCCGACGGCGGCCAAGGCCCCGAGAGCCAGCCAAGGCCAGGCCAGGTATTTGGCCGCGGCGGCGGCCCCGCCGAACCAGGCGGCCGTCAGGAGCCAACCCCTCGAGGGGTTCCCCAGGAACCTTTCCCATGCGACGTAATATAGGAAGAGATCGAGGAAGACGGGGATCTCGGTATGCAGGGTCCAAGCGCTGATGGAGGACAAGGGATACAGGGCCACGCAGGCGAACGCCAGCAGGCCCGCTTCGACGCCCCCTTTTTCAGCGGCCCAGGATGAGGCGCCCAAGGCCGACGCGGTGAACAGGAAAACCAACAGGACTTTGGCGGTTTCCGAACCCTGGAGCAGGACGCCCCAGGCGAAGAACGACTCCGCGCCGAAGGGGTACCGCGCGTATAGGTTGCCGGGTATGTCCGTCAGGGCATGGACATTGGCCCATTGCTCCACAACGGGAAGGTGATAGACGAGGGAGTCGTAGAACGCGTCCGGGGCCAGGGCCTGCGCCAGGGCGAAAAGGATCGCCCCGACCGCGGGGACCGCCAGGGCCCAACCCCAAGCGGAAAGCCTGGGGACGCGGATCGGGCCGGAAAAGGGCCGGAGGCCGGGATGCCGCCAAGCGCCGACGAGCGCGGTCACGGCCAGCAGGACCAGGAGGGCCGCCAGCAGGGGCTTGAACCAAAGTCCGCAAAGCCCCAATCCCACGGACAAGAGCGAAAAGGCCGAGGCGCCCAGCGCGACGTCGACGGCGAAGCCAAGCCCCAGGGACCAAGGGGTGTTTCCGCCGAGGGACCGGATCCTCCGGCCCCAGGCCCAAGTCAAGGCCGAGAGGAATCCCCCGTAAAGGAGCACCCGGGCTAGGTGCCCCCAAATCCGGAGCCGTTGGGCCGCGTCGGCGAGTGGGGGGATCGGCGTGAAGGGCGGCAGGATGGACGGGGGGAGCGGCCGCAGGGGCGGGACCAACAGGACGAGGCCCCCCCAAACAATGAGGGAGATGAGAAGCGGGGAGGCGAGTGGCTGGGATCGGGACGAAGGGGTCGCGCGTTTCATGCGGGACCCATTGTAAGGGAAGGGGCCCGAAGCGGGAACGGCGGTCAAAAACCCCTGCGGCGGAGGCTCCCCGTTAGGCCCTTGGGCCCATCCAATCGCCGTGATAGACTCGCCTCCTGTAAATCGAACCGATAGGAAACCGAAGATGCACCCGACCGAAGTCCTTGAACGCCTGGTGGAACTCCAAAAATGCGACGGGGCCCTGGACCAGCTGGCCCGCGAGAAGCAGGCCGTCCAGGACGAGATCGGCCTGTTCCAGGCGAAGGTAAAGGCGCTCGAGGACCAGATGCTGGTCGGCAAGAAACGCCAGGAGGAGATCGCCAAGGCCCGGAAGACCCTTGAGATCGAGGTCGGCACCCATGACACCAAGATCGCCAAGTACCAAACCCAACTGCTTGAGGTGAAGAGCAACGACCAGTTCCACGCGCTCCAACACGAGATCGAGGAGGCCAAAACCGCCAAGGCCCAGCTCGAGGAGAAGGTGCTGGAGGCCATGTTCCGGGACGACGAGGTGAAGGTGAAGATCCAGGCCCTGGCCCTGCGGATCGACACCGAGAGGAAGAAGCTGGCCGACGAGCGAAAGACGCTCGACGCCAAGTTGGCCGATTTGGAGAAGGCCGCCGGGGAGAAGGCGAAGGAACGGGAGACGCTCCATGGGAAGGCCCGGGAGGAACTGCCCAATGACCTCGAGGGGTACGACGCCATCCGCCGCAGCGGCAAGAAAGTGGCCGTGGCACGCGTGCTGAACCGGGAAATCTGCGAAGGCTGCCACCGGAACGTGCCGGCCCAGACGTTCAATGAGATCCGCCTCGGCATCCAACTGGTCCGTTGCAGCTGCGGCCGCTACCTCTACGAGGCCGAGGGCGAGGCCGAGGGATGAGCCGAGCCACCGCCCGCAGGGTCCTGAACCTCGAAGCCCAGGCGCTGGTCGACTTGGCCCGCCGGGTGGATGGGTCCTTCGACCGCGCCGTGAAGATCCTCGCCTCCGTCCAGGGCCGTGTCGTGGTGACCGGCATGGGCAAGTCGGGCCTCATCGGCGCCAAGATCGCCGCCACGCTCGCCTCCACGGGCACCCCGGCTTTTTCCCTCGACCCCGCCCAGGCGCTCCACGGCGACATGGGCGCCGTGACCCGCCAGGACGCGGTGCTGGCCCTCACCAACAGCGGCGAGACCGAGGAACTCAAGGTCCTCCTGCCGCTCCTCAAGAAGTCCGGCTGCAGGATCGTCCTCATGACGGGCCGTCCCGACGCCTCCCTCGCGAAGGTCTGCGACGTGGTGCTCGACGCCGGTGTGGCGAAGGAAGCCTGCCCCCTCAACCTCGCCCCCACCTCCTCCACGACCGCGGCCCTCGCCCTGGGCGACGCTTTGGCGGTCTCCTTGTTGGAACGCCGTCGGTTCACCCCGGCGGACTTCGCCAAATTCCACCCTTCCGGAAGCCTGGGGGCCCGTTTGCAGGAAAAGGTGGGAGACGTCATGCGGCGGGGCGCCGCCCTGCCCAAGGTGAAGCCGACCGACGGGTTCCAACGGGTGGCCCGGGTCATCACCGATAAGAAGGTGGGTTGCGCCCTGGTGGTGGACGCGAAGGGCGTCCTGGCCGGCATCGTGGTGGACGGCGACCTGCGCCGCGCCCTCTTGAAGGATCCCGACCCGAAAGCCTGGACCGCCAAGACGCTTTCGAACGCCCATCCCCGCACGGTTTCGCCGGACGCCACCTTGGCCCGGGCCCTCCAGGTTTTGGAGGAGAACGCGGTGTACCAACTCGTGATGGTGGACGCGAAACACCGGCCCTTGGGGCTGTTGCACCTGCACGACCTGCTGGGACGGGGAAAAGTCAGGCTGGGTTAATCCGACGGTCGAGGAGCGAATTCCCGCCATGCCAACTTCCCCCCTCTCAAGAATCAAGGCCATCCTCACGGATGTGGACGGCTGCCTCACCGACGGCCGCCTGTACCTGGGCATCGACGAGGGATCCGAGTACGCGGCCTTCGACGTGCATGACGGCGTGGCGCACCGCCTGGCCCAGGTGGCGGGTTTGCCCGTGGTGTGGCTGACCGGCCGGGTTTCCAAGAGCGTCGAGGCCCGGGCCCAGCGGCTCGGGGTGGTGAAGCTGTTCCAGGGCCGGGTGGATAAGGTGAAGACCGCCGAGGCCTGGTGCAAGGGCCGGGGACTGGACTTGTCCGAGGTCGTGTACATCGGCGATGACCTCATCGATGTGGCCCTCATGGAACGGGTGGGCTGGTCGGTGGCGCCGTCCAACGCGAGGCCCGAGGCCAAGAAGGCCGCCGATTACGTGACCAAGACCCCCGGGGGGCGGGGATTGTTCCGCGAGGTCGTGGAGACCATCCTGCGCCGCCAGGGCCGGTGGGCCCAGGTGAGGGCGACCTATGAGAAGGGCGCCGCCAAGGGGATGTTCTAATTTCAGATTCGGTTTAACCACCGAAAACACGTAAAATATTATGGAACCAAAATGGTAAAAAAGATTCTCCTGCTTATGACCAAACTCGTTCTCGGTCTAGTCTTAATATTTGTGTTGGTAATACTCTCTTTTGTAGTGAAGTGGTTTCTGATGGATGAATGGAACATTTCTGTTTATAAATCGGCGGATTTAATGATCTGTGTCCCCAAGACGGTTTCCAACCTGCGAGAAGCGCTTCATGAAGAGGGGTTGACGGTTGAAACGATCACAAATTCAAGTGAAGGATTCGGAAATTCTAAAATTTTGGTGAACTCGAAGGGTGAAGCTAAGGGCCCGATCAATTCTTGGGGGATATTTTGGGACTTGGGGTACTCAAGCTCCAGCGGGGATTATGCGGTGTTTTTAAAAAAAACAAAGGCTGGATTCGAGGTTCTTCGAATCGTTCCGTTGGAATGGTATTCGAGCCATGTGATCAAGTTGGTTAAGAGGCTTTCGAAAGGTGATTTGGACGCCGATATTAAAACGGCCATTGAGTTGAGTTCGCTTTTCATCTATGGACACGAATATTGGATGGATGACCAGTCACAAATGGAAGAGTCCTTTTTCTTGGATTATTTGGATATGGTCCTTAAGCGACGGGGCTTTTACCGCGCTGTCGATTTTCGCGTTTTTAGATCGGAATCAATGGGTGAATTGATTGTTGCTTTTGGGTATCTTCCGGCCCAAGAAAGTAAATATCGATTGGTTGTGGGTGATAAACAAATGGATTTGTACAATGACTATATTGTAGGCCATGGGGTCGATCCTCCGCCTACAAAGACTGAGCTTTACAAAACCTACCGAATCCATCGGCCAAGTCAACTACGATGAACCCACGAGGATTGGCTTAACCCCTTGAAGAAATTCAAAAACACACTCATCTACCTTGTCATCCGCGCGCTCGTCGCGGCGCTGGGTGTCTTACCCTTGGGGATCCTCGGGTTCATGGGCAAGACCCTGGGTATCCTCGGCTATTGGTTGGCGGGGAAGGAACGCCGAAAGACCCTCGCCCACCTCCGCCTGGCCTTCGGCAAGTCCCTGAAGGAACCGGAGATCCAACGCCTGGCGATCGGCTCTTGGGCCAACCTGGGGCGCAACGCCTTCGAGATGATCGGCTGGTCCCGCTGGTCCCACCCCAAGATCGCCAACCTCATCTCGCGGGTCCGTGGTTGGGAACACGCCGAGGCGGCCCTGGCCAAGGGCAAGGGCGTCCTGGCGGTCACCGCCCACCTGGGTCACTGGGAGCTTCTCGCCGCCTACGTGGGTTACCGCACCCCCATCGCGGTGGTTTATAAACCGGTTTACGACCCCCGCCTGGACAAGATGCTTTTGGATTTCCGCGGCAAGTGGGGCGGTCCCGTCATCCCCCGGGGCCAGGCCCTCAAGGGGATCCTGAAGGCCCTGGCCGAGAACCGCACCATCGGCGTCCTGATGGACCAGGACACGGGTGACGACGGGGTCTTCGTGCCGTTCATGGGCATCCCGGCCTGGACCCAATCGGGGCCCGCGCGCATCGCCCGAAAGACCGGCGCGGCCCTGGTGCCTTTCTTCGTGGTGCGGGGCCGGGACGGCAAGTTCGAACTGCACCTGGAGCCCGAGATCAAGGTGCCGGACACGGGCAACGCCGACGCCGACATCCTGGAAACCACCAAGCGGTACACCGAAGTGATCGAGGCCTATATCCGGACCTACCCGGACCAGTGGGTGTGGATGCATGAACGGTGGAAAACGAAAAAGACGGCGGTCGGCGGTCAGCGATCAGCTGTCAGCGAAAAGGAATTATAAACGTTATGAATATCAGTTCAAAAGACGACGGGCTCGGATGGCTTCGGAATCATGACTTGCCAGTTGAAAGCGCTGATTTTCGGGCCTCCTTTCCGCATCGGTTTACTTATGGGTTACCCGTTGATGCTGGTAAAAAGACCGTATTGGCAAGAATGCTCGTTGACCGCGTGGGAAATGTTAAGCAATCAGGTGACAGCGTATTTTGGATTACTGAATGGGGTATCTGGGCAAGTTGCGAAAACATGGAATTGTTCAATGCTTATAGGCGATCCATGAATGAAATGAGGTCTTTGATAGATGCCCCGTTCCATCTTTTTGATAATCGCGATTTAGTTCAATTGGAGTGTCTCCTGGATATTGCACTCTATTTCTTCTGGAACGTGGTTCTGATTACACCTGATGCAAATGTGATAGTCGAGATAAGTCACGACGAATGGATTGCGGTTAATGCGAAAATGGAGGCGAACCTATCTGAATACAAAGCATTTTTTAAACTTCTGGAGTTGAAACCCATGGGATAGTCCTAAAAGTTGGGAGCTCGGGGCGGTGCCGGGGTTGGCCTTCTATGCTAATCTGTGGATCCACCTGTTGAATCTAGGGGATAAGGCGATGGTTCATGGCTCGTAGGACCCAAAAACCCAATGAAGACCACATGGGGCCGGTGGATCCCATTCCCCAGGAGCCCAAACTCCCGGCGGTCCGCCTCTGGATTTGGTTGGTCCTCCTGGCGGTGGTGGCCGGGCTGTACTTCACGCTCCAGAAAACCTCCAAAACCGAGCAGGATTGGACCCAGATGCCCGAGGGCGAAAAGCCGCCGGATGCCTATATCGAGGGGTTCCACCTCGTCTCGACGATCCGGGGCGTGAAGCAGTGGGAACTCTATTCCCGCACCGCGCGTCTTTATCAGGACCGGAAACAGGCTTACGTGGACGACGTGTACGTCGAGTACTTCAAGGACGGCAAGATCTCCTCCACCCTGACCTCGGACAAGGGAGTCATCCAGACCGAAACCCACGACACCGTGGCCCAGGGCCACGTGGAGCTGATCGCCGAGAACGGGGCCAAGCTGGAGACCGATAAGCTCCAGTGGGACGGCGCGAACGAGTCGATCCGCACCGAGAGCCGGGTCCACATCTACAAGGGCGCCGACGAGATCACGGCGGTGGGAATGGTGTCGGACGCCAAGCTCAACAACATCAAGTTCAAGAACGACGTCCACACCAAGGTGCGGGACGTCCACGAGATCGAGAAATTCGACAAACCCAAGCCGTTCTGAGGAAGACCCCCGGCATGCCGAATCCGCGTCCTAAAACCTACGTCGCCTGGGCGTCGGCCCTGGCCCTTCTGGCGCTCGGCGCGTTGGCCGCCGAGGTGGATGAGCCCCGGGAGGACAAGATCACGGCCAAACAACCCGTGGAGGTCAGCTCCAAGCAGATGACCTTCGACCGGAGCACGGGGATGACGGAGTTTAAGGGCAAGGTGAAGGTGGTCCATGGCGGCACGGTGTTGGAGGCCGACGACCTCGCGGCGACCTCGGAGAACCGCCAGGCCACCGCCGAGGACAATGTCCGGGTGGTGGACAAGGGGATGGCCGCCACCCTCACCTGCGGCCACCTGGAGTACCGGGATTCCATGAAGTACATGAGCGCCCACAACGACCCGGTCCTGACCAGCCAGGACGACCAGGGGCAAAGCGTGACCTTGAAGAGCCGACAGATGGAGTTCTACCAGGACAAGGGGGAGGCGGTGGCCAACCAGGATGTCCGGCTCTACCACCCCCAAGGTAAGGCGGTGGCGGGGAAGGCCACCTTCCTGGAGAAGGAACGGCGGGTGATCCTGGAGCAGGAACCGAAGTTCACCAACGTCATGGGCACCGTGACGGGACGGCGCCTGACGGCCTACCTGGACGATAACCGGATCGTGGCCGAGGGAAACGTGGAAGTGAATTTCTTCCCGACGCCCCAACCGGGGGATAATGGCCCCGACACGACCGCTCCCACGGCGCCGCCGCGCAACGGGGGCCCCGCGGCCCTTCCGAAACCGGGGACCGTCGCTACGGCGACACCGGTCGCGGGTCCGGGGGCGGCCGGGACGCCGACCCCCGCGGCACAGGCCGTGGCCACGCCGGTTCCCACCCCCGGGAGTTGGACGACACCCCCCGGCACCGCCCCCAAGGGCGGTTGGGGAACCGCGAAGTAAACCCATTCCCGGCGGAAAAAAACGCCGGACAGGAGACGGGGAACAGCTTATGAAAATGCTCCGAACCGAAGGCCTGGTCAAGACCTACAGCAAGAAGCGCGTGGCCGACCAGGTCAGCATCGAGGTCAAGCAGGGCGAGGTGGTGGGACTCCTGGGGCCCAACGGGGCCGGGAAGACCACGACCTTCTACATGACGACGGGCCTCATCGCGCCGGACCAAGGCCGCGTCTTCCTCGATGAGGACGGAGGCCACCAGGAACTCACCGACCTCCCCATGTACAAGCGCGCCCGACTAGGCATCGGTTACCTTCCCCAGGAACCCTCGATTTTCCGAAAGCTCACGGTCGAGGAAAACCTCATGGCCATCCTCGAGCTGACGGAACTTTCCAAGAGCGAGCAAAAACAGCGGTTGGATACCCTGCTCAACGAATTCAACGTGGCCCGGCTGGCCAAGCAAAAGGCCTATACCCTCTCGGGAGGCGAGCGCCGCCGGGTGGAGATCGCCCGGGCCCTGGTGCTCCAGCCCGCTTTTATGTTGCTCGATGAACCGTTTGTGGGCATCGACCCCATCGCGGTGCAGGACATCCAGACGATCATCCGGCACCTGCGCAAGAAGGGCATCGGCATCCTCATGACGGACCATAACGTGCGGGAAACCCTCTCCATCGTGGACCGGGCCTACCTGATGTTCGAGGGCCGCATCCTGCTGTCCGGCACCGCGTCCAAGCTTGCCGCCAGCGCCCAGGCCCGGAAGCTTTACCTCGGCGAGAAGTTCTCCCTAGCCTAAGCCTCACGCCCGGGTTTCACGGGGCCCGGACCCTTTTTCCAGTCCTAGGGCCCCTTCAACTTGACACCCCCTTCCGTTGACGGTTAAAGTAGGCCGATTTTCAGCGGAAAGCGGTATTCCGCCTAAGACCCTCCACGGACGCCAACCGGCCGATGACTTATAAGGATAAGATCGACCGATTCTTGGCGCCCTTTTCGCGGCTCATGGCCGCGGGGGGTGTGACGCCGGACATGCTGACCCTTTTGGGGACGGCCCTGTCGGTGGTCACGCCTTGGGCCCTTTTGGCGGGGCATCCGGTTCTCGCTGGTTTTTCTCTGGGGCTGGCCGGTGCGTTCGACACCCTCGATGGGGCGTTGGCGCGCAACCAGGGGTTGCAGAGTCCCTTCGGGGCATTTCTCGACTCCTCGATGGATCGGGTTTCCGAGGCCATCGTTTTCGCCGGATTCATTCTTTATTACTACCGGCTCAAGCAACCAGAGGTCGTACTGCTGGCGTTTGCGGCTTGTCTGTTGGCCCAGATGGTGTCCTACACCCGGGCCCGGGCCGAGGGCCTGGGGTTGGAGTGCAAGGTGGGGGTCCTGACCCGCGCGGGTCGGGTGACCCTCCTGGCGTTGGGACTCGTCACGGGCCAATTGACGTGGGCGTTGGGGCTGGTGGCCGTCGGTTCGGCGGTCACCTCGGTCCAACGCATCCTATTGGTCCGCCGCCTGTTGGGGGCTTCGGTCCCCGCGGGCCGGAAACGGAATCCACGCCGCAAGTGAACGTCGCCCCGAAACCCAAGGGGGTGGACGTAGGTTGCATAGGAGGTCGGTTTCATGTCGTCAAAGATCCGTGTGGGTATCGTCGGCGCGGGTTGCTGCGCCACCAGCCTGATCCAGGGCATCGAGTTCTACCGCAAGTCCGATGAGAAGGGCTTCGTGCCCGGCCTCATGCACCTCAAGCTCGGGGGCTACCACCTCCGGGACATCGAGTTCTCCTGCGCCTTCGACGTGGACGCCAACAAGGTCGGCAAGGACCTCCGAGACGCCATCTTCGAACCCATCAACAACACCATCAAGATCGCCGACGTGCCCAAGTTGGGCGTGAAGGTGTCCCGGGGCCACACCCTGGACGGGCTGGGCCAGTACTACCGCCAGACCATCCAGGAATCCACCGAGAAGCCCGTGGATGTGGCCCAGATGTTGAAGGACACCAAGACCGACATCCTGGTGAACTACCTGCCGGTCGGCAGCGAGGAAGCCACCAAGTTCTACATGACCGAGGCCCTCAAGGCGAAGGTCGGCGTGGTGAACTGCATGCCGGTGTTCATCGCCTCGAACCCGGTCTGGAACAAGAAGTTCGCGGACGCCGGCGTGCCCATCATCGGCGACGACATCAAGGCGCAGGTCGGCGCCACCATCACCCACCGCGTGCTGACGAAGATGTTCAGCGACCGGGGTGTGATTTTGGACCGCACCTACCAGCTGAACTTCGGCGGCAACATGGACTTCATGAACATGCTGGAGCGCACCCGGCTCGAGTCCAAGAAGATCTCGAAGACCGGCTCCGTGGTGAGCCAGCTGTCGCACCCGATCGCCCCCGAGAACATCCATATCGGGCCCTCGGACTACATCCCCTGGCTGAAGGACCGCAAGTGGTGCCATATCCGGATGGAGGGCCGCGAGTTCGGCGATATCCCGGTCACCATCGACATGAAGCTCGAGGTGTGGGACTCGCCCAACAGCGCCGGCATCGTGATCGACGCGATCCGCTGCTGCAAGCTGGCCAAGGACGCGGGCGTGGGGGGGCAGCTGGAGGGGCCCTCGTCGTACTTCATGAAGACCCCGCCGGTCCAGTACCCGGATTCCGAGGCCAAGGAAATGGTCGAGGAGTTCATCGCGAAACACGCGACGGCGAAGGTGCCTGTCACGGTCTGACCGGACGCCGTTCAAGCCCCTTGGACCGAAAGGCCCAAGGGGCTTTTTTTATGGGCGGACCCGGTTGAAGCGGGTAATGACGTTCAGCGCTAAGCGGCGGTAAGATGCGGGTCCCATGGCAACCGTGAACCTGGCACTCAAGAACATCTTCCTGCGCGACGGCGTGGCCGACGGGGCGGTCGCGAACGCCCTCGTCTTGGTCCAGGGCGGGAAGATCCTCTATGCCGGCCCCGCCTCCGGGGCGCCCGCCTACGCCGCCGAGCGGGAGATCGACGGCGGGGGAGGGACGGTCCTCCCGGGCCTCATCGACCTGCACGTCCACGCCCTGGCCACCGAAGCGG
>CAYMOV010000077.1:0-12378 GCA_964392085.1 uncultured bacterium | reverse complement strand
AATGCCAGCTTCCCAAGCTGGACGTCGTGGGTTCGAGTCCCATCGCCCGCTCCATCAGTGAAACCGAGGGTCCCCGTTGAGGGAACCCTCGGTTTTTTATTTTGGGAAGGGCGATGGGGCTCGAAACCGAGGGGTCTGGGGAATAGCTGGTCCCCAGCCTGTTTCCTGGGGGCCCGCGGGGGGCCGCTTCCCCGCGAAGCGCAGCTGGTTTGACGTCCCGTCGCCAGCTCCAATATGCGCCCCAGGATCGCAGTGTTCCTGGGGTATCTTTATTCCCGCCTTGGTTTAAATCCAAACCATCTGCCATTCACGCCGCAATCACAACGCCAAAAGCAGGGAAATGAGGAACAAATCACCCGGCGATGTTGCTGGGAGAAGTCGTCGGGGAAAGCCAGGGATTCCTTCTCTCGCGATCAATTATAATTCGCTTATGGACTTGTGGTTTTCGATTAAGCTTTTCGATTACATAACTATTTATATATAATAAAAGGTATGAATAATGAACCTTTAGACATCGCCTTAAGTCTTTACGATATCGCAGGGCCAATCTGGGTGTCCTTGAAGGAGGAACTCAAGCCTGCGAGTGGGAAAGAGCGGTTCCATTCCGAAGTTAAAGAAATTACCTTTACCCAATTGCGGGTTTTACTCGCCATTGAGTACGGGATAGATCAAGTGGGAAAGCTGGCCAAAAGCGGCAAGGTCGCGCAACCAGCCATGTCCAAAATTGTTGATCTTCTAATCGGGCTTGGCTTTGTCCGCCGAGATCCACATCCAACGGATCGAAGACAAATAAAACTTAGTTTGACTCCAAAGGGAATCGCCATGACCCGGCGTGTTCGCTTAAAGGCGGTGGAGAAGTATGTGACTGCCATCGGCACTCTTTCCGTAGTTGATCGAAAAAAAATGCTTGATGGAATCGCGGTGATTTTTGATGTCATCGAAAAAACCAGGAAGGAAAATAAACAATGGAATGGTTAAATGATCTTGCCTACTTTTGGGGAGGCGCTTTTCTCTCAAATGCTATTCCGCACTTTGTGAGCGGATCAATGGGACGTCCCTTCCTAAGCCCATTCGCGAATCCTCCCGGTCAAGGGCTTTCCTCTTCCAGCGTGAACGTGGTTTGGGGATTTTTTAATATCGTGATTGGTTACCTGCTCATTGTTCGGGTCGGGAATTTTGATTTGCGTTCCGCCCAGCATATACTGGCTATGGGATCGGGTGTGCTTCTGATGTCGCTGATGAGTGCGCGTGGTTTCGGACGCTTTCACGGCGGAAACTCCCCACAAAAATGATTTAGCAGGAGAAGGTTTTCCAAAAAGGCGGGGCAGGGATGATCCGTAAAATAACAATGGAGGTGGCTCACAAGGAGCCGACCCGGCGCGACGTGTGGATCACCATGTCGGGGGTGGCGCTGGCAATGTTCATGGGCTCCCTGGACCAGACTATCGTAGCCACCGCCATGCCCCGTATCGTCCGTGAACTAAGCGGTTTCGCCAGTTACTCGGGGGTGGTAACGGCCTATTTGGTCGCTTCCACTGCGGTTATGCCCATCGTGGGCAAGCTCAGCGACGTCCATGGCCGCAAGTATTTCCTTCTCGGCGGTATCCTGTGGTTCACGGTGGCGAGCGCCCTTTGCGGCCTGGCCCAAACAATGCCCCTTCTAATTGCCGCCAGGGCGCTCCAGGGCTTGGGCGCGGGCACCATGACCTGCGCCGCTTCCACGACCATCGCGGATCTTTTTTCGCCAGCTGAGCGAGGCAAGGTAATCGGGATATTGGTTCCCATCTCGGCGATTTCATCCGTACTGGGTCCCCTATTGGGCGGCTTTTTGACCGACGGGCTGGGATGGCGGTGGGTTTTTTATGTCAACCTACCCATCGGCCTCTTGGGCTGCGCGGTTCTGGCCCGTTTCGCCCCCCACCCCAAGCCCCCGAAGCTGGGGGATTTCAGCGTCGATTACCTGGGGGTCATAGGACTCACCGCCTGGGTGGTGCCACTTTTGTTGGCGCTCAACGGCATCGACAAGGACCATCCCTGGTTTTCCCCCAAGGTGCTTGGCCTCGGGGCGGTGTCTTTGGTTTTCGTCCTGGCCTTTTTTGCGGTGGAAAGAAAGGCCGCTCACCCGATCCTGCCCCTGGAATTGTTCAAGAATTCCATTGTTGCGGTCTCGCTTATTTCCGCGGGCCTAGTCATGGCGACCTTGTTCGGCGTTACGGTTTACCTACCACTGTTTATCCAACAAGTGCTGGGGGCCAACGCCAAAACCAGCGGCGCCCTCCTTTTACCTTTTACCGTCTCCAGCATGATCATGGTAGTCGTGGCAGGACAGTTGATCAGTCGCACAGGACGCTACCGTATTTTCGCCATCCTGGGGCCGGCGATCGCGCTCCTGGGAGGAATTCTTATCGCACGGTTGGGGCCGACAACCACACATACCGAGCTCATCGTGGATATCAGCCTCATCGGCGGGGGATTGGCCCTCTGCATGCCGGTTTACAACCTCGCGACGCAGAACGCCGTGCCCCTGCACCTGTTGGGATCGGCCACTTCGATGGTCAATTTCATGAGGTCCATCGGATCTTCACTGGGGGTGGCGGTTTTCGGAAGCATCCTGACAGCCCAAACGCAAAGCGCCGGGATCGCCGTAGCCTTGGGAGATATATTTGGGCTGATCCCCTTTATCCTGGCCCTGACGGCGGTTCTCGCTTTTTTCATGAAAGAACTGCCCCTGCGGAAATCCACTTCGGCCCGGAAAGCCGTTCCGGAGGATCTGGAGTAGAAGGAGGCAATCCCGATTGTGAGCACGACACCAAAACCAGTCGTTTTTCGAGGTCATCAGGGAAATAACGGATCAACTTTTAACACGGTGACGGCCGTTTTGGTTGGTAAGGGGATCTCGCGGTTGAACTTCGGACTTGGTGATTTCGGCAACGTGGGGGACGAAGTTCTTGTACTCCGCCATTTCAGGGTTGCGGTCAACTGAACGACGGGAAACCCCTTAAATTAGACATGGGGAATAACGATGATGGGCGCAGAGGATATGTCGGTGAAGGGTAGTCTTTGCTATGCTTTCCCCGTGAGCAACGAACCCAACGTCAAGCTTTCGAGTCCCATTGCCCGCTCTTTTATCGCACTTGAAGCGGTTATATCTGGGGTACATCGGGGCAAGGCCCCGATGAGCGCTTCGCACCAAACCGGGAGGTTCGAGTGAACCTCCGGGTTTTTTTATTCCGAGCGATCTTCCCCGGTTTCCTGTCCCTTCTTTTCCTGGCTCCCCTCCCTTTGCATGCCCGCGATGGTTCCGACAATGGCCGCGACTATGGCGAAGGCCGTCTCCTCCTGGTGCCGGGAGGATGGACCTACACGGGGGATACGGCCTATGCCCCGGAGGTCCTTTCCGATTCGGACCCTTGGCGGTCCTTGGGGGGGATGGCGGCCCATCTGGCGGATTGGCCCGGGATCGGGGAACCCTCCCGGCCGGGGCTTCGCCGTTACGCGCCGGGGCTCCTGTTCGAGGAACTAGCCTGTCCGTTGCCCCAGATCGCGGGCCGATTGGCGTCGGGCGCCCCCGGTTCGGTGGAGTTCCTCAATTTCCCCGCGGGGGCATGGTGGGGACCAAGCGCGGGGGCCGGCGCCATCCAGCTCCAGGCGCCGTCCCCCGATCCGGATCCCAAGGGCCGGGTTACCGGTTGGGGTGGGAACGGGGAAGGGGGAGTGGGGGTCCAATACCGTGGAACCCATTGGGCCTCCAAGGGCGACCTCAGCCGAAGGGCCGACCCTGGGGGCGGAAATTTCTGGGACGGGGCCGCCTCCCTTTACGCCGAGTTCCCCCTGGGGGAGCAATGGGTCCTGGGGACGAATGATCTCCACGCGAACCGATCCGGGACCCGGTGGGATGTGTTCCAGGCCCTGGCAGGCTGGAACAGCGGGAATTTCCAACAGATCCGGATTGTGCCCTATCACCAGGAAGCCGTGGACCCCACCTTGGGCCAGCAATCCAAGGAGGATGGGATCCGGATCGACCACCATTTTGACCTGGCGGGTTTGTTCGAGACCCATTGGGGCGCTGGACTTTCCGAGACCGAGGCGGATTCCGTGCAACTCCTCAAACGGGAAAAGGCGGGTTATATCCGGGGTGGATTCTTCGCCGATGTCCTGGGACGGTTGAACCTCGACGGCATGGCCCGTTGGGACGCCTCCGAAGGGAAGCATCCCCTACCCTCGGTCATGATGGGACTCCGGCTGCCCCTGGACCTATGGACGATTGAGGCGGCGCTGCACCGGAGCGCTTGGCGGCGGGGATCCCTCCTGGACGGGTGGGATGACGGGAAGACCAGCGAAAACGCCTGGGGGATCCGGTTTCAACCGGGCGAGGTTTGGGTCGCGGCCCTGAGGTTGACCCGGGACATCGCGGGGCCGGAAAGGTCCTGGGGACTCCAGCCGTCTTTCACTTGGAAAAATGAGGGCCCGCGGTCCCTGGGGATCCGTTCCCTCCAATGTGATTTGACGGGGGATGACCGGTGGGCGGCGTCCCCGGATCACACCTATTCGGGGGCCGGCCAAGCCAAAGGGACCATCGGGTTCGGGCGGGGCTGGTCCCTTTGGGCCTTGGGGCGTTGGTCACCGGATCGAAGGACCCTTTCGGCGGCTGGGATCAAAATCGAGAAGGCGCAATGGACACTTCAAGCGGAAGCGGAAAACCTTTCGAACCTGGAGGTCGCATGGACAGAACCCTTGGGGGATTCCGGGCGGGTTTTTACGGTTTCGTTGGAACGGGCTTTTTGATCGGACGACTTGAACCCATCGTCCCTTAGATCGTGAACCGCGCGTGAGGCCCAGGGCCCTTTTCCCGGGAGAAAACCCAAAGGTTGGCGTGATATGATGAGGCCCATGCGAAGACTTCTTCCGGTGCTCCTCTTGGTCATTCCCTTTCCCATGGGCCTCCGGGCCGCTTCCGGTCCTGGGACGAGTGGGGCCGATCTTTTGGCCAACCCGCCGGGGGTCCGTCCGGCGGCCATGGCGGGAGCCTATGGATCCTTCGGGGATGACGTTTATGTCATCGGTTACAACCCCGCCGGATTGACCCGGATCGCCAAGTTCAGCCTGGGCCTGGACCACCTTCAGGCTTTTTCGGACGTCCAGACCGAGGCGCTGAGCCTCGCCGTCCCGACGCATCGGTATGGGGTCCTAGGGTTCCAGGTGATTTACCGGCATATGCCGGCCATCCAGAACATCCTCGCGACCGATCCTCCGGTCAACGCTTCGGACTTCCTCCTGACCGTGGCCACGGCCCACCGCTGGGGTAGGTTTTCATTGGGGGGAGCCCTGAAAACCCTGGAATCCAGCTTGGCGGAGAAGAAGGCCCTCACCAACGCCGTCGATATCGGCGTCCAATACCTTTTGGGGAGTTTTCAGACGTCGTTGGTCCTCCAAAACTTGGGGCCACCCGTGAAGTACCTCCCCAACCCACAGGATTCGGACCCATTGCCGTTGGCTTTCCGCCTGGGGATTTCCAGACCGATTTTGGCCAGCCCCAAAGCCAGTCTCTTAGCCGCCATCGAGGCGGCTCAAGTCCGGGATGAGGGCTTCCAGCAGGCGATCGGCGTGGAATATTGGCATCAAACCTTGATCGCCATCCGGGCTGGGTACCGGAACGGAAACCATGACAACCTCAGCACCGGATTCACGGCGGGAGCCGCGATCCGGAACAGCCTTGGCCGGTTGGAATACGAACTGGGGTATACCTGGCGTCCTTCCCATATCCAGACGGGATTTACGGTCAATTCGCACCTTTTTGGCCTCCTGGTATGGTATTGACCCCACCCGAGGTTCCCCAACCCTTTTCGGTACCTTGGGCGGGGGTAGGAGGGCCTTGGGTTCGCTTGACAAGTACTGGGTCCACCCCTAAAATCCCTCGTCTTTAGCCCCTTTTTGCCGGGGCCATCCTGGAGGAAAGTCATGTACGCCGTCATCAAGGCCTCGGGCCGCCAGTACCGCGTCTCCGAGGGAGACGTCATTACCGTTTATGGGTTCGAAGGGAAGCCGGGCGATCCCATCGAGTTTTCCGAAGTGATCATGGTGGAAAAGGACGGCCAAATTAAGGCCGGCGCCAAGCAGAATACCGGCGCGAAGGTCCAAGGCCGCGTCGCGGCCCATCGGAAGGGCGTCAAGCTCCGGGTCTATCGATTCCGTCGCCGCAAGAACTGGGCCCGCACCAAGGGGTTCCGCGCGCAGCTCACCTCGGTCACCATCGAGAAAATTCTGACCGCCTAAAGCGGTTTTGGAGGGTTGTCATGGGTCAGCATAAAGCCGGCGGTTCCACCAAGAACGGCCGGGATTCCAATTCCCAACGGTTGGGCTTGAAGTCCTTCGGGGGGAATTTCGTCACGGCCGGGAGCATCCTGGTCCGCCAGCGAGGGATGCGTTACCTCCCCGGGACCAATGTGGGGGTAGGCAAGGATGACACCTTGTTCGCCACGGTGTCGGGCCTCGTGGCCTTCGGTTGGGAAAAACGCGGAAAGAAGAAAATAAGCGTGGTCCCGTCCGAAGCCTGATCCGGGACGTCCACGAGTCGTCACCGACCCCGCCCGGAAACGGGCGGGGTTTTTGTTTTTGGGGACAAGGCGTCGTCTCCCCGGTGGGGCCCGGTGAATCGGGCCGCCGAGGACGAAAGGCATTTCCATGTTGGTGGACCAGGCGAAAATAGAGGTGGAGGCCGGATCGGGCGGGAAGGGCTGCCTAAGTTTCCGCCGCGAGAAATTCATCCCCTTCGGGGGCCCTGACGGCGGCGACGGGGGCCGGGGTGGGGACGTGATCCTGGTCGCCACCTCGGACGCGCGCACCCTCGTGGATTTCTCCTACCAGCCGCTCTACCGGGCCCATCACGGGGAACATGGCCGGGGCAAGAACCAACATGGCCGGGACTCCGCGAACATCACCGTGAAGGTTCCCGTGGGGACCGTGGTCTGGGACCAGAACGGCGTGATCCTCGCGGACCTGTCCCAGGAAGGTCAGCAGTTTTTGGCGGCCCGCGGCGGCCGGGGGGGGCGGGGCAATTCCTCCTTCACCACCGCCACCCGGCAGGCCCCCCGCCTTGCGGAAAAGGGCGAGCCGGGCGAAAAGAAGGAACTCCGCCTGGAACTCAAGCTGTTGGCCGATGTGGGACTGGTGGGATTCCCCAACGCGGGCAAATCCACCCTGCTGTCCCGCGTGACGGCCGCCCGGCCGAAAATCGCCGATTATCCATTCACCACCTTGGAACCCCAATTGGGGGTCGTCAAGCTTTCGGGTGAACGAAGTTTCGTCATCGCGGACGTCCCCGGACTCATCGAGGGGGCCAGCGAGGGCAAGGGCCTTGGCCTCCAGTTCCTCCGTCACCTGGAGCGGACCAGGGTCCTCCTCCACCTCGTGGAGGTGGCCGAAACGGGCACCCTGGGCGAATTGGAGAAGGGGATCAAGGTCATCGAGCGGGAATTGTCCCGTTACCCGGAACACCTTGAACAGCTTCCGAGGATCCTGGTCCTGACCAAGCTCGACGCCTGCCCGGACCGGGCGAAGATCGAACGATGGGTCGAGAGCCTCCGGAAAAAAGGATGGTTGGTCGCGGCCATCTCCGCGGTGGCGGGGGAGGGCCTGAACGAACTCATGGAAATGGCCTGGACCAAGATCATCGAACTGCCGGTGGCCCCCAAGGCGCCGGTGGTCCAGGAAGAGCACAAGGTGTACCGTCCCGAGGCTCGGTTCTCGATCCGGATCGAGGATGGGGTCTACCTCGTCGAGGGGCCGGAGATCCATAAATGGACCTCCATGACCGACTTCGGGACCCGCGGAGGGATCGAGCGCTACCATAACATCCTGCGCCGGATGGGGGTCCTGTCCGAGCTGAAGAAACGCGGGGTCCAGGACGGGGACAAGGTCCTCTGCGACGATCACGAACTGATCTGGGAGGACCAACCGACGTGGGAAAGGAAAGGTCCGGGATGATCCAGAAACGGCTCGCGGCCCTTCGCGGGGTCAAGCGCGTGGTGATCAAGATCGGGTCCAGCCTTTTGACGGGTTCCGCGGCCCAAGGCCTCCGGATGAGGTTTTTGGGATCCCTGGCCCGCCAATTGAAGGTCCTTTCGGACCGCGGCATCACCCCCCTGGTGGTGACTTCCGGGGCCATCGCCGCTGGGCTCCATGAAATGGGAATGAGCCGTAAGCCCAAGGAGATCCCCAAACTCCAGGCTTTGGCCGCGGTGGGCCAAAGCAACCTCATGCAGGCCTACGACAAGGCCTTCGCCCGTCGGGGGTTGAAGGTGGCCCAACTCCTCTTGACCCGGGAGGATTTGGCCCATAAGGCCCGGTACGCGAACGCCCGCAACACCCTGGCGGAGCTCCTCAAGAACGGAATCGTGCCGGTCATCAACGAGAACGACACGGTGGCGGTCGAAGAGATTAAGTTTGGGGACAATGACACCCTCTCGGGCCTGGTGACCCACCTGGCGGACGCCGACCTGCTGGTGATCCTCACGGATTTGGACGGCTTGTACGACCGGGATCCACGGAAGGACAGAAACGCCTTGCTGATCCGGGATGTCCTCGAATGGGACGCTTCCCTGGAGGCGGCCGCCGGGGGTTCCCAAAGCATGGTGGGGACCGGGGGAATGGCGTCCAAGGTCCGCACGGCGAGGCGCATGTGCCGTTCGGGCCATCCCATGGTGATCCTGGGCGGGGACCGGAAAAACTCAATCTTGAGGCTGTTCAACGGCGAGGAGGTGGGGACGTTCTTCCACGCCGGCGCCAAGCGGATGCACGCCCAAGACCGTTGGCTGACCTGGGGCGCTGAGCCTAAGGCCGGGGTGGTCGTGGATGAGGGCGCCCAAAAGGCGCTATTGGAAGGGGGGAAGAGCCTCCTGGCCAGCGGGGTGAGGTCCGTGATAGGGCATTGGGACGCCGGAGACGTCATCCGGATCGAGAACGCCTCCGGCCGTGAGATCGCCCGGGGAGTCTGCGGCTATACCTCGTCTGAGACCGACCGCATCAAAGGTTTGAAGTCCCCCGAGGCCTCGGCAGTCTTGGGCCGCAAGGCCCCGGAACTGGTGCACCGGGACCATTTGGTGTTGATGGAGGACCTATGAGCCTGCGGGATGACGTGCGCGGACAGCTCGAGCGGGCCAAAACGGCCTCGCGGGACCTGGCGCTGGCCTCAACCCTGGTGAAGAACCGGGCGTTGAGGGCGATGGGGGAGGGCCTGTTGGGAGCCGAGGCGAAACTGCTCCAAGCCAACGGCGAGGACCTGAAGGCCGCCCGGGATGCCGGGTTGCCGGGCCCCATGTTGAAGCGCCTTGAGCTCAGCCCGGCGAAGATTCGGGACATGGCCGAGGGGATCGCCGTGGTGGAGGCCCTGGAGGACCCCGTCGGAAAAATCCTGTCCGGTTGGACGCGCCCCAACGGCCTGAGGATCGCTAAAACGCGGGTCCCCTTGGGTGTGGTGGCGGTGGTTTATGAGTCCAGGCCCAATGTCACCTCCGACGTGGCGGCCTTGAGCCTCAAATCCGGCAACGCGATCATCCTTCGGGGCGGCAAGGAAGCCCTTCGGACCAACCGGGAAACGGTGGCGATCCTGCGCTCCGCGCTCGTCTCCGCCGGGATTTCGGCGGAGGTCCTGCAGTTCATCGACCAACCGGATCGGGAAGCCGTCACGCACCTGCTCCAGGCGCGGGACCTAGTGGATGTGGTGATTCCCCGGGGAGGGGAGTCGTTGATCCAAACCGTCGTGGAGCAATCCCGGGTGCCGGTCATTTTCCAGACCAAGGGGGTTTGCCACACCTACGTGGACGAGACCGCCGACCAAGCCATGGCCTTGGCCATAACGGTCAACGCGAAGACGACCAACCCTGCGGTCTGCAACGCCATGGAGTGCCTCTTGGTCCATGAGAAACTGGCGGACTCCTTCCTGCCGGGATTGGCCCAGGCGATGACGGGGAAGGGTGTGGAGATCCGGGGAGACAAAGGAACCCTTCGCCGGATCCCCGGGGCTACGCCGGCCCAGCCGGAGGATTGGGGCCGGGAATTCCTCGACCTGATCCTCGCGGTCAAGGTGGTTCCCTCGTTCGAAGCCGCCTTGGAGCATATCGCACGTTACGGGTCGGGACATTCCGAGGCCATCGTCACCAACGACCAGGGCCACGCCGAGGCGTTCCAACAGCGGGTGGACGCAGCCTGCGTTTACGTCAACGCCTCCACCCGGTTCACCGATGGGGCCGAATTCGGGTTTGGGGCTGAGGTGGGGATCAGCACCCAAAAACTCCATGCCCGGGGTCCCATGGGCTTGGAAGAACTGACTACGGTCAAGTATGTGATCAATGGCCAGGGGCAGATCCGTTGAGAATTGCGCCAAAAAAGCCCCTCAAGGTTTACCGTTTTCCGTTAAAATGGGGTAAATCAGTTAAACCCCAAACGGCGACCCATGGCGCTTAAAAACTACTACGAAATTTTCCAGCTTTTCCCCCCCGTGGAGCCCCGACAGCTCCAGGACGCCTATAAACGCCTCATTTTCGAGTTCCACCCGGACCGGAACCCGGGACGGGAAGAGTGGGCCATTGAACGCACCATGGAGATCGTGGAGGCTTATAACGTCCTCTCGGACCCAATCAAACGAGACCTGTACACCTTTCGGGTCCGGAACCAGGTCCGGCAGGAACCCGGGGAGATGTTCGGCCTGAAGAAGGGATTTTTGTCCTTCGGGAAGTCCAAGGAAGAGACCGCCGCCGAGGAGGCCTTCCAGCGGGGCCTGAAGTATTTCTTCGAGGAAAAGGACCACTGGAACCAGGCCCAGCATGAATGGTTGAGCGCCTTGAAGATCGTTCCGGGTTTCGCGAACGCCCATTACAACCTGGGGATCCTTTGTGGGTACCAGGGCAATTTCAAGGACGCCTGCGCCTGCTTCGAGCGCGTCATCAAGTTAAACTCGGGGGACATCGAGGCCAAGAAGGTCCTCTCCATGGCCATGGGTTACGTCTACGGAAAGAAGGCCTGAGATGGCGAAGGAACAACCCAAATTCGTGGTCGGGATCGACCTCGGGACCACGTTCAGCTGCGTGGCGTTCCTGAACGGGGGGGATCCCCAGGTCATTCCCAACCTAGAGGGCGAGCGCACCACGCCTTCCATCGTGGCCCTGACCCCCGAGGGAAATTGGTTGGTCGGGTTGGATGCCAGCCACCAAGCGGTCCTGAACACCCACGGCACCGTGTCCTCCATCAAGCGTTTCATCGGGAAGAAGTTCGACGACCCCGAAGTCCAAAAGGACATTTCCTACGTCCCCTATGAGGTCGTGGCCGCCGAGAACGGCGACATCCGGGTGAAGCTCGGGGGGGAGATCAAATCCCCCGAGGAAATCTCGGCGATCATCCTCCAAAAGATCAAGCAAGACGTCGAGAAGAAGCTGGGGGAGACCGTCACCCACGCCGTCGTCACTGTTCCGGCCTATTACAACGATTCCCAGCGCCAGGCCACCAAGGACGCGGGAAAGATCGCGGGCCTGGAGATCCTACGGATCATCAACGAGCCTACGGCGGCGGCGCTGGCCTATGACCTGGATTCCAAGAAAAACCAGAAGGTGGTCATCTTCGACCTGGGGGGCGGCACCTTCGATGTCACGATCCTGGAACTCCTGAACGGGCTGTACCGGGTCCTTTCCACCAGCGGGGACACCCACCTGGGGGGGAACGACTTCGACCAGGTCATCATGGATTGGGCCCTCGCGAGGTTCTCCGCGGAAAACGGGTTGGATCTCAAGGCCCAGCCTGTCGCGATCCAACGCCTGAAGGAAGCCTCCGAAAAAGTAAAGTGCGAGCTTTCCTCGGTGGCGGCCTCCGACCTCAACCTGCCCTTCATCACCCAGGGCCCGGAGGGACCCCTTCACATCAATTACACCCTGACGCGCGCCGATTATGAGGCCTTGGTGTCTCCCCTGGTGGAGCGCACCTTGGAACCCTGCCGGCGGGCCCTCAAGGACGCCGGCCTTTCCCCGGCTGAAGTCGATGACGTCATCCTGGTGGGGGGGATGACCCGTACCCCCAAGGTTCGGGAAGTGGTGAAACGTTTTTTCGGCAAGGAAGCCAACACCAAGGTCAACCCCGATGAGGCGGTCGCGCTCGGGGCCTCCATCCAAGCGGGGATCCTCACGGGCAACATCAAGGACGCCCTGCTCTTGGACGTGACGCCGCTTTCGTTGGGCGTCGAGACGATGGGCGGCGCCTTCAGCGCCATCATTCCCCGCAACACGACGGTCCCGACGAAGATGAGCAAACTGTACACTACGGTGAAGGACGGCCAAACTTCCGTGAACGTCCGGGTGTTCCAGGGCGAGTCCAAGGTCGCCCATTCGAACAAGG
>CAYMOV010000076.1:9521-12409 GCA_964392085.1 uncultured bacterium | reverse complement strand
TCGCCGGGAAGGTTCGTCCGGATGGACCGGAGCACCTCGGCTTGCCGGAGCGGTTGGATGGACTGGTCCAGCTGGGTGTTGGCGGGGTTGATCCGCAAGCTTCGGGTATAGGCGTCCAACGCGTCGGAATTCATCCCGACCTTGAGGTAGGCGTCCCCCAGGGCTTGGTAGGCCTGCCAGTGGGTGCTGTCCAACCTCACCGCGTCCCGGTACCGGCCAATGGCTTCCTGGTACCGACCCGCCTGGGCGAAGGAAAGCCCGGCCCGGTAGGCCTGTTCGGCGTCCTGGCCGAACCCCAAGGCCGGGAGGAGCAGGAGGAGAAGCAGAAGCGTCGAAATTTGTTTCATGGGACTGGATTTTATCACAGCGGCCTTGCAACTGACGGAACGGGTCAAAATCAAATCAGCCGTGGGCACACCCTTCCGGGGCTTACATTTGGGATTTTTTCAAAAGGGACTTCGTTAGAAAACCGGCCATTGACAAACGCTCCGGCCCGAGTAACATATCAATAAATCTTGATATAGTGAAATAACATGCTCCTCGAACGGTTCAAGGCTTTGTCGGACGAGACCCGGCTCCGCATCTACGGGGTCCTCCTTCGGCATGAGTTGAACGTCAACGAGTTGGTCTCCGTGTTTGGGATGGGACAGTCCCGCGTCTCCAGGCACCTGAAGATCCTGACGGACTGCGGTCTCCTCCAGTGCCGAAAAGACGGCCTGTGGTCGTTCTACTCGGCGGACATGGGGCAGGCGGGCACGGATTGGTCGGAACTGATCAAAAAGGACGGGTACCCCAAATCCCAACAGGACCAGGAGGTGGCCGCCCGCGTCTACAACCGTCGGACGGAGGACCAGGCGCGGTTCTTCGACACCGTGGCCGAGAACTGGGAACAGCTGAAAGAGGAGCTCCTGGCCGGATCGGGCATGGAAAAGAGGTTGGAACACCTCATCCCCCATTGCGGGGTCGTGGTGGACCTGGGCTGCGGAACCGGGGACCTGCTGCCTTTGCTCAGCCGGAAGGCCAAGCAGGTCATCGGGGTGGACAATTCCCCGGGCATGTTGGAGGAGGCGCGCAAACGGCACCACCTGGACGAGACCCGGGTGAGCCTTCGGGTGGGCGACCTGTCGCACCTGCCGTTGCGGGATGAAGAGGTGGACTGCGCGGTCATGACGATGGTGCTGCACCACATGTCCGAGCCTGAAAAAGTCGTTCTCGAGGTGGCCAAGGTGCTCAAGGCGGGCAAGACGTTCGTCTTGATCGACCTGTCCAAGCACCGGGATGAGAAGATGCGAAGCCGGTACCACGACCGTTGGCTGGGTTTCAAGCCGGACGATATCCGCTCTTGGTTGACGCGGGCGGGGTTGGACGTGGAGGAAGAGGAGACGTTCCCCTTGAAAAACGGCCTGGAGGCGTTCGCCCTCCAGGCGCGGAAAAAACGCAAATCATAACGACGCCCACCAAAGATTCTTTTAAAAAAATTGGAGGATGACCATGGGTGACTTCAAGGTGAAGGATATCAGCCAGGCCGATTGGGGCCGAAAGGAGATCGAGATCGCCGAGAAGGAGATGCCGGGCCTGATGGCCGTGCGCGGGAAACACGCGGCCGAGAAGCCCTTGAAGGGAGTCCGCATCTCCGGGTCGCTTCACATGACGATCCAGACGGCCGTGCTGATCGAGACCTTGGCGAGCCTGGGCGCGGACGTTCGCTGGGCCAGCTGCAACATCTTCTCGACCCAGGACCACGCGGCGGCCGGCATCGCGGCGGCGGGCGTCCCGGTGTTCGCCTGGAAGGGCGAGACGCTCGAGGAATATTGGTGGTGCACCAAGCGGATGCTCACCTTCCCGGGCGGCAAGGGCCCCATGCAGATCGTGGATGACGGCGGCGACGCGACCCTGCTCATCCACTGGGGCTTCAAGGCCGAGAACGACCCCAAGTTCCTGGACCAGAAGACCGACAACAAGGAGGTGCAGATCATCCTCAACCTGCTTAAGGAGACCCTCAAGACCGAGCCGGGCTTCTGGCATAACGTCGTCAAGGAATGGAGCGGCGTTTCGGAGGAAACGACCACCGGCGTGCACCGCCTTTACCAGATGTTCGAGAAGGGCGAGCTTTTGGTGCCCGCCATCAACGTGAACGACTCGGTGACCAAGTCCAAATTCGACAACCTGTATGGGTGCCGCGAGTCGCTCATCGACGGCATCAAGCGGGCGACCGACGTCATGATCGCCGGCAAGGTGGCCGTCGTGTGCGGCTACGGCGACGTGGGCAAGGGCTGCGCGAAGGCGCTTGAGGGCATGGGAGCTCGGGTCATCGTGACCGAGATCGACCCCATCTGCGCCCTGCAGGCGTCCATGGAGGGTTACCAGGTGGCGACCGTGGAGGACACGCTGGGCCTCGCCGACATCTACGTCACCACGACCGGCAACTGCGACGTGATCCGCATCGAGCACATGGAGAAGATGAAGACCGAGGCCATCGTGTGCAACATCGGGCACTTCGACGACGAGATCCAGGTGGAGAAGCTCACCCGCTACCCGGGCATCAAGCGCGTCAACGTGAAGCCACAGTACGACAAGTACATCTTCCCGGATGGGCACGTGATGTACCTGCTGGCCGAGGGGCGCCTGGTGAACCTGGGTTGCGCCACGGGCCACCCTTCGTTCGTGATGTCCAATTCCTTCACCAACCAGACCCTCGCCCAGCTGGACCTTTGGAAGAACAAGGGTAAGTACAAGGTGGGCGTTTACCGGCTGTCCAAGGAGCTGGACGAGGAGGTCGCGCGGCTTCACCTGGAGAAGATCGGCGTGAAGCTGACCCGGCTGACCGACAAACAGGCGTCCTACATCGGCGTGCCGGCCAATGGGCCGTACAAGGCGGAGCATTACCG
>CAYMOV010000076.1:8257-9421 GCA_964392085.1 uncultured bacterium | reverse complement strand
AGAATCCCGCGTCCTTGCGGAGGGCGGCGGCCTTGTCGGTCTTTTCCCAGGTGAAGTCCTTGTCGGTGCGCCCAAAGTGGCCGTAGGCGGCCGTCTTCTGGTAGATGGGGCGGCGCAGGTTGAGGGTCTTCATGATGCCGCGCGGCGTCAGGTCGAAGTGCTTCCGGACCAGCTGGGTCAGCTGTTCCTGGGGCAGGCGGCCCGTTCCGAAGGTGTGGACCAACACGCTGGTGGGCTCCGCCACGCCGATGGCGTAGGAAACCTGCACCTCGCACTGGTCGGCCAAGCCGGCCGCCACCAGGTTCTTGGCCACGTAGCGGGCCGCGTAGGCGGCGGACCTGTCGACCTTCGAGGGGTCCTTCCCGGAGAACGCGCCGCCGCCGTGGCGGCCGTAACCCCCGTAGGTGTCCACGATGATCTTGCGGCCGGTCAAACCGGTATCGCCCAGGGGCCCGCCGATCTCGAAGTTGCCGGTCGGGTTGACGAAGATCTTGGTCTTGCCGTCGATCAGGTTGGACGGGATCACCTTGCGGATCACGTGCTTGGTGATGTCGGCCACGATCTTCGAGTGCTTCATGGGCGAGTGTTGGGTCGAAACCACCACGGCGTCCACGCGGGCGGGCTTGCCGCCGATGTACTCCACGCTGACCTGGCTCTTGCCGTCGGGGCGCAGGTACTTGATGATCCCCTTCTTGCGGACGCGGGCCAGTTCCTCCACCAGGCGGTGGGCCAACATGATGGGCAGGGGCATCAGCTCGGGGGTCTCGCGGCAGGCGAACCCGAACATCATTCCCTGGTCCCCGGCGCCGCCCGTGTCCACACCCATGGCGATGTCGGGGGACTGGCGGTTGATGGCCACGGACACCCCGCAGGTATCGGCGTCCAACCCGGCCTTGGCGTCCAGGTAGCCGATCTCACGGATGGCCTTGCGGGCCACCTCGCTCCAGTTCACCTGGGCCTTGGTGGTGATCTCACCGGCGATCATCACGAGGTTGCAGGTCAAAAGGGTCTCGCAGGCGACCCGGGAAAACGGGTCCTGCTTCAGGCAGGCGTCCAGGATGGCGTCCGAAACCTGGTCGGCGACCTTGTCCGGGTGTCCTTCGGTCACGGATTCGGAAGTGAAGAAGAAACGCTCCCGGCCCAGCGGTGAGAGAGAAGACATGT
>CAYMOV010000076.1:2362-8157 GCA_964392085.1 uncultured bacterium | reverse complement strand
TAAATCAAAAACCCCGGTCCCCCAATGGAACCAGGGTTCCCTCCGGCGACAGGCCCGGGGAACTTCAAGGGGTCAGGACACCGCACCAGGCATGGACCGGGAACAAGGCGCCGAAAACAACCGTTCGACCTGAACGGTTATTTCAAGCCGGTGGTCACGATGCCCTTGATGAAGTGCTTCTGGCCCGCCAAGAAGATCAAGATGATGGGAAGGGAGATGATGAGCGAGGCCGCCATCAGCAAGTGATAATCTTGTCCATAAAGGGAGACGAAGTTCGTGAGTCCGATCGCCAAGGTCTTGTTGGCGTTGGAATCGAGGTAGATCAAGGGGTTCAGGAAGTCGTTCCAGTTGTAGACGAACGAGAAGATGGCCACCGTGGCCAGGGCGGGCTTGCACAACGGCAGGAGGATGTTCCAAAACAACCCCAGGTTCGAGCACCCATCGATCTTCGCGGCCTCGTCCAGTTCGTAGGGGATGGTCATGAAGAACTGGCGCATGAGGAAGATGTTGTAGGCGCCGCCGCCCAACCACGCCGGCACGATGAGGGGCAGGAAGGTGTCATACCATCCGAGCGTCTTGAACAGGATGAAGGACGGGATCATGGTCACCTGGGCCGGCACCATCAGGGTGGCCAGGCAGAGGAGGAACAGGGTGTCGCGGCCCGGGAACCGGAGCCGGGCGAAGGCGAAGGCCACCAGGGCCGACGACAGGGTGGTTCCGAGCGTCCCCAGGACGCTGATGACCAGGGTGTTCCACGCGTAGGTGGAGAAGGTGATCCCGCGCATCTTGATCCAAAGGAAGTACCAGGTATCCGTGGCGAAGATACCCGACACGCTCCAAGCCGTGGGATAGTTCGACCACTGGAGGGGCGAGGGGATCCAGATCGGGGGTGAGGCGAAAACCTGGGTCGGGGTCTTCAAGGAAGTCGAAAGCATCCAAGCCAAGGGCGCCAGCATGGTGACGGCCCCCAGGACCAAGATCACGGTGAAGATGATCTTGAAGATGCGTTCCTGGCGGCGCTTGCTGTCCCAGAAGTTGTTTTGGGGTTGGCTCATTCTTTTTTAACCTCGGTGTTCCCCGCCGGGGCGGGGGATGCGTTTCACGGCCTCAAATCGAAAAGGTCACTTCTTCAGTTCGCCTTCGTAATGCACCCACTTCGAGTACTTGAACTGGACCCAAGTGGCCACCATGATCACGGCGAACAGCACCAGGGACAGCGCCGAGGCGTAACCGTATTGGTAGTACTTGAAGGCCTTCTGGTAGATGTAAAGGACCATCACGAGGGTCGAATCGGCCGGGCCGCCCAACCCGTCGGTGATGACGTACACCTGGTTGAAGATCTGGAACGAGAAGACGATCGAGATGATGAGGTTGAAGAAGATGACCGGCGAGAGGCCGGGGAGCGTGACGTTCCAGAATTGCTGCCATAGGTTGGCCCCGTCGATTTCCGCGGCCTCGTAATGGGTCTGGGGAATCCCCTGCAACCCGGCCAAGTAGATGATCATGCCGGACCCGACGTTCCAGAACCCCATGATGATGAGGGCCGGCTTGGCCCAAGCCTCGCTGGCCAGCCACTTCGGGCACTCGCTGATGGGGATGCCGGTGATCATCGAGAGGAAATAGTTCAGGAGCCCCGAGTCGGCGTTGAAGATCCACTTCCAAAGGACCGCCATGGCCACTCCGCTACCCAGGACCGACGGCAGGTAATAGATGGCGCGGTAGGCCTCGATCCCCTTCAGCTTCTGGTTCATGAGCAACGCCACCACCACGGACAACACCATCCCGATGGGCACGGATAGGAAAGTGATATAGGCCGTGTTGTACATGGCCGACCAGAACCGGGGGTCGTTCGGCAGAAGCGTGAACCCGAAAGTCTTCAGGAGGAAGCCCAGGAACCCGTGCACCGTCGCCAGGTTCTGGATCATCACCCCGCTGGGCCCGCCCTGAAGCACCGCCAACGTCGCCGGTTCCTGGAAGACGGAGGGCGACGGCAGGGTCAGGACGGCCCCCGCGTTGGTCGTGATGCTGGTCAGGGTCACCGGGCCCTGGGTGATGATCTGGTGGACGGACGTCAGTTTGGCGAACCCGAACATCTCGTTGAAGTTGTGGAAGCCCACGTAATGCAGCTGGCCGATCAGGTCCCACTCGCAGAACGAGAGGAAGAAGGCGGCCAGGATGGGCCCTCCCATCAAAAAGATGAGCCACAACAGGAAGGGAGCGATGAACAGGTAGGCGCTGATCGCTTCCTTGCGGCGCAACGGGGTTAAAGTCGCCATTCGGACAATGCCTCCAAAATTTCTACGGATCGCTTACTGGGTGATGGGCGGCTTCGTGGCCAGCTCGGGCTTCAAGATCTCGGCCGCCTGCGCGGCGGTCAAAGTGCCGTTCCACACCTTGTCCAGGACGGGGTTGATCACGCCGTAGAACACCTCGGAGGTGTTCTTCGCCATGGGCTGGTACTTCACGTACTTGACCGCCTCGAGCACCATCTTCTTGTTCTTCGGGTCCTTCCCGTCGAGGAAGTCGGGGCTGTCGGAGACCGAGATCATGGCGGGTTGGGCCAGGCCGGTCTGGGCCAGCTTCTTGGCGCCGGCGATCCCGGCGATGTACTTGATGAGCTTCCAAGCGTCCTGTTTGTGCTGGGAGGACTTCAGGATGCCGTAGCCCGATCCCCCGGTGCCGAAGGCGCGGACGCCCGTCGGGCCCTTGGGGAACATGGCGATGTCCCAGTTGAAGTTCTTGATGTGGTCGCGGAACGACGGGGTCTTCCAGAGGCCGGACAGGAACATGGCCACCGTGCCGTTCTCGAACAGGTCCGAGGTCCCCATGCCGCCCATGGAGGACAGGCTGGAGGGCGCCGGCATCACCTTATATTTGTGCATCAGGTCGGCCCGGAACTGGACACCGGCCACGAAACCGGGGTCCTCGGCGACCACCCACTTGGTGGGCTTCTTCACGTCGTCGGCCCACTTGCCGCCGGCCGAGTACAGCCAGGGTTCCCACATGGTCCAGTCGTCGATGAAGGCCCACTGGGTGACCTTGCCGGTGGCGTCCTTCTTCACGAGCTTCTGGCCGTCGGCCAGGAACTGCGCCCAATCCCAATCGTCGCTCGGGTAGGGCAACTTGGCTGCGTCGAAAGCCTTCTTGTTGTAGTAGATCACGCAGATCGGGGCGGTGTCCCGGGGGATCGCGTAAACGTTGTTGTTGGCCGTGAACCGGTCCAGGACCTGCGGGTAGTAGTCGGCCAGGCTGAAATTATCGGCCTGGATGTAGGGGTTGAGGGGCTCGAAGGCGTCCCGGAGGTACATGTCGACGAAGTTGTTCGTCTCCACGAAGATGACGTCGGGGGCGCTCCCGGCGGCGATCTGGGTCAGGAGCTTGGTGGTGTACTCACCGAAGGGGATCCGTTGGAGATCAACCTTGATGGTCGGGTTGGCTTTCTCGAACTCGGCGATCAGGTCCACCAGGATCTGGTTTTCCTGCAAGTCGCCCCAGGAGGAAATCTTGAGGTTGGCGCCCTCGCCGCGTTTGCCGCAGGCATAGAGGCCGAACGCGCCGACGATCAACAACAGGCCCACCAAGAACAACCCACCACGCTTAAATCGATTCACAAATGGCCTCCCGAGTTCGAAAAGGCTTCACCAACCGAAACGATCCCGACCCTTGGTCCCACCCAGTTTGCCTGAGGGACGAAGCCCCTGAGGTCCAGGCGGGAAAGTTCGACGGCAACCACGTCTTTAAGAGGGTAAATGCGCGGGAAAAGCGTGATTCCAACCCCAAAACGGGGACAAGTATGTCATAGGGGGTGGGGACCGTCAACGTGAAAAACCCCAAAAACCCCTGAATCCGGGCCGAAATTCGGCCCACCTCCCTCCGCCAAAAAAATCCTACCTTCCCCCCTATTCCAGGACAACGATCCGTCCGACGCCCCGACATAATGCGGCCATGAAACTTTTTAAATGGATGACGCCCATCGCATTCACATCGATTCTTTCACTCACCCCGAACGCCCACTCAGCCGTCCGGCTCGACCAAGTCGGATACCTCCCGGACGCCCCCAAGTTGGCGCTCGTGGAGGGCGCGACCCGGGACTCCTTCCGGGTGCTGGACCGTTCCACGGGCCTTCCCCTCTATTCGGGAAAACTCGGACCCCGACGGAAGGATCCGGATTCGGGCCGGATCACCCGACAGGCCGATTTTTCCGCCCTCACCCAACCGGGCACCTACGTCCTGGAAACCACCGGCGGGGGCGTCAGCGACCCATTCAGGGTCGGAGCGGATGCCTACCGCTACGCCACCTTCCTATCTATGCGGTCCTATTACGGCCAGCGTTGCGGCATCCGGGTGGACCTGGGGCCCAAATTCCCCGGCTATACCCACGATGCCTGCCACCTGAAGGACGGCTTCTTCCACCCCTCCTCGGGCCGAAAGGGGTTCAAGAAAGCCGTGGGGGGCTGGCATGACGCGGGTGATTTCGGCAAGTACGTGGTCAACTCGGGCATCACCACCGGCACCCTGCTGGTTGCCTGGGAGTTCTACGGAGACCGCCTGAAGGGACTTTCTTTGGAGATCCCCGAGTCAGGCGGGAAAATCCCGGACTTCCTGGCGGAGATCAAGTGGAACCTGGATTGGATGCTGGAGATGCAGGACCAGGACGGCGGGGTCTGGCACAAGTTGACCTCGGAGACCTTCTGCCCTTTCATCCGGCCCGAGGCCGACCATGATAAGCGGTATTTCATCGGCACCGGGTCCGCTCCCTTCAAGAGCTCCGCCGCCACCACCGATTTCGCGGCGGTCATGGCGGCCGCGTCGCGGATCTATCGGCCCTACGACCGGGCCTTCGCGGATAAGTGCCTGAGGGCCGCCGAGAGGACCTGGAACTGGCTCGACCTCTATCCCAACGTCAACTTCTCGAATCCCCCGAACGTCCGGACCGGCGGTTACGGGGACCGGGACTGCTCGGACGAGAGGCTGTGGGCGGCCGCGGAACTCTGGCGTGCCACCGGCGGGGAGAATTACGCGCGCCTCGTGAAGAACCAGGTCGCCCAGCGGGGTCCCGGGCTGTTCGACGCCGAAAACCCCTTCGGCTGGTCCCAAGTGGCCGCCCTGGGCTATTGGGCCTACGCCTTCTCGGGCCGAAGCGACGCGGACCCCGGCACGGTATCCGCCATCCGGAAGGCCACCCTCGAGGCCGCCGAAAAGATCGCGGACCGCACCTCCAAGAGCCCCGCGCTCCAGAGCCTCACCACCCACAACTTCATCTGGGGCTCGAACTCGGTCGCGCTGAATTACTCGGTCATGCTGTTGATGGCCGACCGGATGGAACCCCGCGAGGAATTCCGTGACGCGGCCCTGGAGAACCTCCATTACGTCCTGGGACGGAACCCCTTCGGCGTCTCCTGGGTCACGGGGTTGGGGTCCCACCCTTTTATGCATCCCCACCACCGGCCCAGCAACGGCCTCACGGCGCCTTGGCCGGGTTTGCTTTCGGGCGGCCCCAACGTCGGTAAACAGGACCCCGTGCTTCGGCCCCTCCCGGCCGACACCCCTCCGGCCCTTTGTTGGGTGGATGCGCAGGGCTCCTACGCGGGAAACGAGGTGGCCATCAACTGGAACGCGCCGTTGGTGTTCGTTTTAGCATCGACATTGGAAACGCTAAAACCTTAGGCAACAACTACATTTTTCACCACCAAGGTCACCAAGAAATGCGATAGGGAATGTAAAGAAAAGGCGATTTTCACCACCAAGGTCACCAAGTTCACAAAGAAGGCAAAACCTTTGATGGATTCACAACC
>CAYMOV010000076.1:0-2262 GCA_964392085.1 uncultured bacterium | reverse complement strand
AAATAGTTTTTGGCCGTCTTCTAGTCTAAAATCACCGCACCCTGATACGAGAGGTTTACCCATGAAAAAGACACTCCTCATCCTCCTCCTGGCGGCCACCCTGCCCTTGGCAATGGCGGCCCAAGTCCCCACCACGAAAACCAAACCGACGGCCAAAGCCCCCGCGCGCGCCGTCGCCCGGGACGCGGTCCTCACCACCCCCGCCATCGAGAAGAAGATCGACGTCCTCATGGCCAAGATGACCCTGAAGGAAAAGATCGGCCAGTTGGTCCAGTCCAATTCGGGCTGGGGCAATGAACACCGCCAGGAGCTTTTGGACAAGGCCCGCGAGGGCGGCATCGGGTCCTTCCTGAACTTCACCGGCGCCGATTCGGTCAACGAGGTCCAGAAGGCCGCCTTGGCGAGCCGCCTCAAGATCCCCCTCATCTTCGGGTTCGACGTCATCCACGGTTACCGGACGATCTACCCGATTCCCTTGGCGGAATCCTGCAGTTTCGACCCCGCGCTCGCCGAGCGCACCACCGCCATGGCGGCCCGCGAGGCCTCCGCGGCCGGGCTCAACTGGACCTTCGCCCCCATGGTGGACATCGCGCATGACGCCCGTTGGGGCCGCATCGCCGAGGCCGCCGGGGAAGACGTCTACGTGGGTAGTCTCTTCGCCGCCGCCCGGGTCAAGGGCTTCCAGTCCGTGCCGGGCTTCGCGGCCTGCGCCAAGCACTTCGTGGGGTACGGCGCCGCCGAGAGTGGCCGCGAGTACAACTACACCGAGATCTCGGAGCACACCCTCCGCGAGACCTACCTCCCGCCCTTCAAGGCCGCGGTGGACGCCGGTGTGATGACCCTCATGAGCGCCTTCAACGACATGGACGGCATCCCCGCCTCCGGCAACCGCCACACCCTCTCGGAAATCCTCCGGGGCGAGTGGGGCTTCCAGGGCTTCGTGGTGTCGGACTGGGCGTCGGTGGAACAGCTCATCGACCACGGCTACGCGGCCGACAAGGCCGAGGCCGCGCAAAAGGGCCTCTGGGCCGGCGTGGACATGGAGATGGAGGGCTGGTGCTACGACGGCAACCTGGAGCAGTTGGTGAAGTCGGGCAAACTGCGCGTGGGCCTGATCGACCAGGCGGTCCGCCGGGTCTTGCGGGTGAAGTACAAGCTGGGCCTCTTCGACCACCCCCTGGCCGACCCCGAGAAGGAACAGGGCGCCTTCCTGACCGTGGATAACGAGGCCCTGGCCCGCGAGTCCGCCCGCAAGTCCATCGTTCTCCTGCGTAACGAAAAGAAAACCCTTCCCCTCGCGAAGAACCTCAAGAAGGTCGCGGTGATCGGTCCCTTGGCCGACGACCAGAAGGACCTGTTGGGGAGTTGGTCCGGCAAGGGCGACGCCAAGGACGTCATTTCCCTTTTGTCCGGACTGCGGGCCGCCTCACCCAAGACCCAGTTCGTCACGGCGCAAGGCTGCGAGTTCCTTTCAAATACCGTGAACGCCAAGGCCGAGGACAAGGACTTGGAAGAGGCCGTCAAGCTGGCCAAGGGTTCCGACGCGGTCATCCTGGCCGTGGGTGAGGCGGCTTGGATGAGCGGCGAGGCCGCCGCCCGGACGAACCTCGGCCTGCCGGGACGGCAGGAGGAGTTGGTGGAGAAAATCGTGGCCACCGGCAAGCCCGTGGTGGTGGTGCTGATGAACGGCCGTCCCCTGGCGATCCCCTGGGTCGCGGAGAACGCCCCGGCGCTGGTGGAAGCCTGGCAACTCGGCTTGCAGGCGGGCCCGGCCATCGCCGACGTCCTCTTCGGCGACTACGCCCCCACCGGCCGTTTGACGGTGACCTTCCCCCGGGTCGTGGGGCAGGAACCCATCTACTACGCCCGCCACAACACCGGCCGCCCGCCCCAGGAGGGCAACGGCGGCGCCCAGAAGTGGACCTCGAAGTACATCGACGTGCATTGGACCCCGCAGTTCCCCTTCGGGTACGGCCTGACCTACACCGCCTTCAAGTACTCGAACCTGGTGGTGCCCGCGCAGGTGAAGCTCGGCGGGACAGCGCCCATCTCGGTGGACGTCACCAACACCGGCGACCGGGACGGCGAGGAACTGGTCCAGCTTTATATCCAGGACATCGCGGCCAGCATGGACCGCCCGATCCGCGAGTTGAAGGACTTCCAGCGCGTGGTGCTGAAAGCCGGAGAGACCAAGACCGTGACCTTCCAACTGCCCACGTCGAAGCTGGCGTTTTTGGGGGAGGACCTGAAGATGCGCACCGA
>CAYMOV010000075.1:0-12533 GCA_964392085.1 uncultured bacterium | reverse complement strand
GATGGTCCCATTGCCGTGCGGTTGGGTTATAGCCCGGCCGCCCCGTATCACCGGGGGGGTTTCATGCCCCCGGGACGGAATTCCGCCTGGAGAATATGCCATGTCACGAGTCTGCGTCTTTATCGACGGAAGCAACCTGTACTTCGCCCTGAAGCGAAACAACAAGAACACCCGGGTGGACTACCACCAGTTATCCCTGGCCCTGTTGAAGAACGACCGGACCCTGATCCGGACGTACTACTACAACGCGGTGTTCGACGTGAACGCCTTCCCGGACAAGGCCAAGAACCAGCAGTCCTTCCTGGATTCCCTCGACCGGACCCCCTACCTGGAGCTCCGGCTGGGCCGGATCGTCCAAAACCGTGAGGGGCACCGCATGGAAAAGGGCGTGGACGTCCGCATGGCCTCGGACATGGTGTATTACGCCGCCCGCGACTTCTACGACACGGCCATCGTCCTCACCGAGGACCAGGATTTCGCGCCGGCCCTGGCCCTGGTCAAGGAAATGGGCAAGCACGTGGAACTGGCGGTTTTCCCCGACGCGCAAAACCGGGAAATGGTCAAGACCTGCGACAAGCTGATCAACCTCAACGAGGTGGTGGACGCCCATTCGGCCACCATCTTCCCGGCGGCGCCCGACAAGGACGACCACCGGTCCATTCCGCCGGTCGCCTCCATGAACCTGCCGGTCCAGGCGTCACCCGCGGCCATCCCCCCGCCCCCTCCGGTCCCGGTGTCGGCTCCGGCTCCGCCGCCGCCACCGCCGGTTTCAGCCCCGGCGCCGTCCCGGGTCGCGGATAAGGCCCCGGCGTCCGCGTCGAAAACCCGGAAGCGCGGGGACGACGACGACAATTTCGGCAACCGGTAGCAGGTTCCTGGAGGGGAGCCTTAGGGCCGCCCCTCGTTGAAAATCAAAAAAGCCGCGCCCCCCATAAGGAGCGCGGCTTTTTTATTGCGGGAACCCGCCCAGGACTTGATTTCGCCCTAGGCCGCCGGGACGAGGTCTTCCCGATGGGTCCGGTGGAAATAAAAGAAACCCACCGTGGGGCCGAGCGCCAGGTCCAAGGATTGGCAGATCCGGTCCCTTTGGTGGGCGAAGAGGTTGGCCGGCCGGTTCTCGGCGCCCGGCTGGATGAATCGGATGGAAACCGGCTCGTCCTCCCAATAATCGGGTCCCAGCCCCGGCGGGGCGGTCCTGGTCTTGAGCTGTGAGAGAAGGGGGCCTAACTCCAGGTCCCGGGGGGCCCGCAAACGGATCAGCAGCCCTGAGGACCAATGGATCAGGCCCTCCAGTTGGTAATGGCCCTCCGCCTGTCCTTCTTCCAGGAGACGCAGGATCAGGGGGGATTGGGCCGGTTCCCCCGAAGAAGGGTGGGCCGGCCTCAGGAGGATCTCATAGAGGCGGCGGCCCGAATCGGCCTCGCCCACTGCGGGTTCGAATAACGACAGGATGTCGGATGAGCGGAACATGGTGAACCTTTCCAGGTGAGACGGAAAAGGTGGAACGACCCCCGCGGGAACGAGGGGGGTTATCTCGGTGAAAACACGCCCACCACCTTTCCAATGACGCGAAAATCGGAATTCTCGGTCACGTAGATATTGTCGTACTTCGGGTTGGCCGGCTCGAGCCAAGTGCGGTTCCCCGAGCGGCGGAACGTCTTGACCGTGGCCTCCCCCTCCAACAACGCCACCACCACCTCGCCCGGGTCCGCGTGGGTGGTCTGCTGCACGATGACCTTGTCCCCCGGCAGGATATGGGCGTTGACCATCGAATCTCCTTTTACGTTCAGGGCGAAGAGGGCCCGACGGCCCCGGCCCAACGAGGGGTCCACCACCAGGGAGCCCTCGCGGTTTTCCTCGGCCAGGATCGGCAAACCGGCCGCCACCCGCCCCAACAGCGGCACCACCAAGCCTTCAGGCGCGGGCTCGTCGTCCACCAGGGTCAATCCCCGCGCCGTGTGGTCCTCGCGTTCGAGGTATCCCTTTTCCTCGAGGGCCAGCAGGTGCTTGCGCGCGCTCTGGGGGGAACTCCATTTGAAGTGACGCATGATTTCCCGCACGGTGGGAGGGCGGTGGAACTCGTCCAGGTGTTTTTGGATGTAGTCGAGGACGTTCTTTTGCGACTCGGTGAGGACTTCTTCGTTCGGGGCCATGGCTTCCTCCGGGGGATGTCGAAATGTGTTGCCCGTGGGTGTACGGTTGTATACTATCTTAGTATACGGGTGTATTCTTGTCAAGGGACGATCCGCCGGGGCGCCCCAATGCCGGGTCCCCAAGTCCCGGCCAAGGACACAGCTAGGCCCCAGCTGAAAGTAGGGGCCAAGACGGCTGGTCCAGCGCATAAGGAGGCTTCCATGGCGACTCACCCAACCCTCGAGAAAACCTCGCCCTCCGCCCAAGTCGGCGGCCACCGGGAAAGGCTCCGCGACCGATACCGACGTGGGGGCCTGGAGGGCCTCCAGGACTACGAACTGCTGGAACTGGTGCTGGGCTTCGCGATCCCCCGGCGGGACGTGAAACCCTACGCCAAGGCCGTGGTGGCGGCCTACGGGGGTGTGCGGAAGGCCCTGGAGACGGACCGGGAAGAATTGGAAACCCAGTCCGGCCTGCCGCCCCAGGCCGCCCTTCTCCTGAAAGCCGTGGGGGACCTTTGGCGGCTGGCCCGCCGGGAGGATGTGCGCCGGGGCAAGTCTTTGACCTCGCCTTCCGAGGTGGCGCTTTATGTAAGGGAAGAGCTGGGGGACCGGTCCCGGGAGGTGTTCTTCGTGCTTTTCCTCGACCACCGCAACCAGGTGCTGGACTGCCGCGAGGTCCAGCAGGGAACGGTGGACCACGCGGCGGTGTATCCCCGGGAGATCCTCAAGACCGCCCTTCACCTGAACGCCAGCGGGGTGATCCTGGCCCACAACCACCCGGCGGGCAGTTTGACCCCGAGCGAGGCGGATCGACATTTGACGCGCCAGATCCAGGAGGCGGCCCGGGCCCTGGGCGTGACGGTGCACGACCACCTCATCGTGGCGTCGGAGGGGAGTTTCTCGTTCCGCCAGGCGGGGTTGTTGTAGGCCGCAAGGTATCTGGAGGGAAGTTAGGTGTGACTTATCTCAAAGTGTGAAGGGTGGCCTTTGTCTAAGGTCGCAAATTGCGACCTTAAACTTGAGGTCGCAATTTGTGACCTCAAGATTCGGCGACTAATGAGTGAGATTCAAGTTTAAGGACGATTCAACTTAGGAGGAAGACCATGCCGCCCGAGAAGACCCGCCACCAACTTTTGAGCGCCATCACCGATTACCGGCTCGCGAAGGGGCGGTGGCCCGCCACGGCCTTCGAACTGACCTCCTTCGCCCAAAGCGAGGGTCGGGCACTGGACCTGTCGCTTTTCCACCTGCTTCGGTTCGGGGCCGCGGGACCCCAGCGGCTCCGGGTGGATTGGACCCTGAAACCCGACGCCGCGGGCTGGGCATTGGCGGGTTGGCTGTTCGTCTGGGTGAGGGAACAGGGGAAGGACTCCCTGGCTTGGGGCGCCGAATGGGCGGACAAGCCCTCGGAGTTCATCGAGGCCCTACCGAGCTGTTACCCCCTTCCGCAGGTGCGGAAGGCCGGCTGACGAGCGATGGGTTTCAGCGCAGAAGCTTGGCCCAGTCCAGGTCCGATTCGACCTGGACCGCTGGGGGGGATTGGCCGGCGGGGATCCAATAATAATGCTTCAGGTAATCCCGCTGGAACCCGAGGGAGAGCGCCTCGGAACCGCCCTGGAGGCAATGGGCCATCTCATCCACACAGGCGAGGATCTCCTCGAAGTGGACCCCCGCCTGGAAGCAGATCCCGTCGCAGCGGCCCGACTCGAAAAGACGGTTGAGGACATAGGAGTCGGGGAGCGCCCGGTCGTTAAGGTAAAACCCCTCCGGTTTCTTGAACAGCGCCACGTATTGGGTGGGGGTCAGGACTTCCTGGAGCGATTGGTGGAGGCGCTCGGCGGCGCGGGCCACCACGGGTTCGCCCGACTTGAAATGGGAGAGGACCAGGCTGAGGACCTGCTGGAATTGACGGTGGATCTGGCCGTACGAATCGGGGGGAAGCGGTCGGGAAACGGGATCGACGGGCATGTCCAAACCTCCTTGTGAATGGGCGGAAGGGTTGGGAGCGGGCCGTCTTGCAGTCGGCGGGTTCCAACAAAACTGATCAACCGCTAGATTTTACCACAGATGGTCTTTATTTGGGCTTTGTGGATGATGTTCCGCTGTGTCCCCCAAGACCATGTTTCATCCGATTTCAGCCCGCGTTTTAGGGGGGGCCGCCCCCCGGATACGCCCGAGGACGGGAAATCCCAGGAGGGGACTTCCTTCGGGGTGGAATGGATGGCCGATGGACGGGCGCTTTATCATTCTGATTCCCACCCCGGCGTAACCGGGGCGCCCAAAACCATGATTTGTCGGGGAAGGGAATGGTTTTTATGGGGGGCGTCTTGTTTCGGGGAAGGGGTGAACCTTACGATGATCCCGACGAAACCCAACTTGGAGGATTTAGATGACCTACGAATTACCGGCGTTACCCTACGACCTGGGGGCCTTAGCCCCGTTCCTGTCGAAGGAAACCCTCGAATTCCACTATGGCAAGCACCACAAGACCTACGTGGACAACCTGAACAAGCTGGTGCCGGGGAGCCCGATGGAGGGCAAGTCCCTGGACGAACTGGTGATGAAGGCCCAGGGCGGCATCTTCAACAACGCGGCCCAGGTCTGGAACCACACCTTCTATTGGAACGGCCTTTCGCCCTCGACGGGCGGCAAGCCCGGCACCAAGGCCAAGGCCGGGCTGGAGAAGGCCTTCGGGTCCGTCGATAAGTTCCTGGAGGAGTTCCAGAAGTCGGCGGTGGGCAACTTCGGGTCCGGTTGGACCTGGCTGGTGAAGAAGGCCGACGGGTCGCTGGCCCTGGAGAACACCTCCAATGCCGCCAATCCCCTGACGGGCGGGTCCAAACCCGTCCTCACCTGCGACGTCTGGGAACACGCCTATTACATCGACTACCGCAACGCCCGGGCCAAGTACCTCGAGCAGTTCATGGGCCGCATCAATTGGGAGTTCGTCGAGAAGAACCTGTAGCAGGAGGGTGAAAAAGGCCCCGGGGCATTTGCTCCGGGGCCTTTTTTTGTTGAGGGAGGGGAAACAACGGGTGCCGCTTGGAAGCCGGGCCTCAGGTGCCGGGGGCCTTTTCCTCGGTGCGGGGCGGCTCGAGGGTCATGGCCACGATGTTGGCGCCCGCGTCCACGTAAAGCACCTCGCCCGTGATGCAGCTGGACCTGGGTCCGCAAAGGAACATGGCGGTGGACCCGACCTCATCCTGGGTGATGTTGCGCTTCAGGGGGTCATCTTGCCCGCGGCCCGCAGCATGCCCTTGAAGTTGCCCACGCCCGAGGCCGCCGCGCTGGAAGGCGAAGCTGGGCGCGAAGTCCATGAGGCCACAGGGGATTTCGAAGAGATTCTCGTCTCGCTGAAAAATATTCCTGAAGGAAGACGGGTGGGCCCCGAGGTTCTCCAGGCGCTGGGCCTGGGCACCAGGGATGGTTCTCCAGACTTGGAGGCATTCCGCCTGCCGTTGTAGGGGCGTAAGGTGTGGGTTAATTGCTGGTGAAGGGTGGCGCGCGGAGATTAAGATAGGCTGAAATGCGGGGTCGCAAGGCCCCATTTCCGGCCGGGAGATGATATGCGGGGATCCAGGGGAAGGCGGGGTTGGACATTTCTGTCGGCCCTCTTGGCCCTGGCGGTTCTCCCGTCCTTGTGGGCCGTCCCGGCCATCGGAGGCCCTGGGAAGGCCCAGGACCCCAACGTGGTTTCAACCTCCCATGCGCGTTTCACGGTGCTCAGCCCCACCCTCCTCCGGTTGGAATATTCACCCGACGGTGTCTTCGAAGACCGCCGGACCCTCCTGGCGGTGAACCGAAGGACCCCGACCCAAACCTTTCGCGTGGACCGGTCAGCGCACCACTGGGTCCTTGACACGGGTTCATTGGTCTTGAGTTACGTTGAGGACGGGTCCCCCTTCAACGCCCGAAACCTGGGGATGTGGATCCGTCCACGGGGGGCGTACCGGGGCGTCCGTTGGCATCCCGGCCTTCCGAACCATGAAAACCTCGGGGGGACTCTCCGGACTTTGGATAACGTGGCCGGGTCCGTTCCAGTCGGGGACGGCCTCCTATCCCGTTCCGGCTGGACCTACCTGGATGATTCGAGGACACCGCTGTTGGAGGACGGCCCCGATCCCTGGGCCCTGGCTCGACCCGGTGGAGGAAGGACCGACGGGTATTTCTTTGGGTATGGGCACGACTACCGGACGGCCTTCAGGGATTTCACTGCAATCGCCGGTGCCGTGCCGGTCCCGCCAAAGTTCGCCTTGGGCAGCTGGTATTCGCGTTACTGGCCCTATACCGAGGACGACTACCGAGACATCGTGGACGGATACAGGCGGCACTGTTTCCCCCTTGACGTCATGGTCCTCGACATGGATTGGCACCGGGGAGGATGGACGGGATACTCATGGAACCGCAGCTTGATCCCTCACCCCCGGCGCCTGCTGGCCGAACTCCACCGCGACGGTCTGCATGTCACCTTGAACCTCCACCCGGCGGATGGATTGGCGCCTGACGAGGACGCCTACCCGGTGATGGCCCGGGCCCTGGGTGTTCCGGCCGGTGGTGGGAAGACCCTTCCCCTTGACGTGACGGACCGCCGGTGGATGGACGCCTATTTCCAAAGGGTGTTGGGTCCTCTTGAATCCCAGGGGGTCGATTTCTGGTGGGTTGATTGGCAACAGGGGAAGGAAACCCAGATCCCCGGCCTGGAACCCCTGACATGGCTCAACACCCTTTTTTACCGGCACCGGATTTCCCGAAGGGGCCGGCTGGCTGGCCAGTCCCTCCGGGGGCTTAGTTTCAGTCGTTGGGGAGGGCTGGGGGACCATCGCCATCCCATCCACTTTAGCGGGGACACCTATTCCACCTGGAATACCTTGGCCTTCCTCGTGCCCTTCACCGTTACGTCCGGCAACACCGGTTGTGATTTCTGGTCCCATGACCTGGGGGGCCACAAGATCGCGACGAAGGGGCGCGCCGACCCCGAGCTGGTGGTGCGGTGGATCCAGTCCGGCGTATTCACCGGGGCGATGAGGGTCCACTCCTCGCGGGATGCCCTGAACGACCGGCGCCCCTGGTTGGACGGCTACCCATTCGAGGAGGCGGCTCGTCGGGCCTTCGCCCTCCGGTATCGGCTGCTTCCCTACGTCTACCAGTCGGCCTGGGAGTGCCACGAGACGGGGGTGCCGCCGGCCCGGGGACTTTATCTGGACGAACCGGATCTCGAAGCCGCCTACGTCCATCCCGGGGAGTTTTTCTACGGGCGGGACCTGTTGGTCGAGCCCATCGTCCATCCCGCAGGGCCGGATGGGCGCGCTACGGTCCGGGTTTGGTTTCCCCCGGGGAAATGGGCCTCTTGGGAGGGGAACCGGAAGTGGACGGGTCCCTGTGAAAGAGACCTCCGGTTCGGACTCGGGGATATTCCCCTTTTCGTGCGGGTCGGGGCAGTGGTGCCTCTGGCGGTGAACGGCCTCCAGCGGATGCAGGCCTTCACGGATCCGCTGGTGCTCCGGTGGTACGCACCGGGGGCTTCGGGCCCCCGGTGGCTGCATGAGGACGATGGGGAGACGGAGCCCTCGGGGCTAGCCTGTCTTCCCCGCTGGTATTTTGAGGTGGCGCCGACGGGGAAGGGGGTGGAGTGGCGCGTGGGGCCCGCCGGAGGGGCCCGGGACGGGAGCCCGATGCCCGAGGTGGTCCTGGAGACGTACGGCTGTCCCGGGGCCCCCCAGATCCTTGATTATTTCGTGGGGGGGGGACGCAAGGTCCCACCCGCCTGCGATTACGATCCCGTCCAGGGCCGGTGTCGGATCCGGCTCCCGGGCGGGGGACCTTTCGTGTTGAAACAGGTTCGCCTGGTGTTCAACCGGGAAGGCCGGGACCCCACCGAAGGGAAGGTGTCCCCATGAACGGAGGCCAGGACGTCCAAGTGTCCAGCGATCCTTCCGTCTTCCGCCGTTTCTGGGCGGATCGGGCGTCCTTCCTATTAATACTGGTTCCCTACCTGGCCTGGGTTGTCCTCACCCGGACCCACTACAGCTTTTCATGGAATGAGGTGGACGTTTACACCCGGGGCTCGGATTGGCTCCAAGACTGGCGGCATATCCCTGGCACCCGGAACATGAGTGTGCGGGCCGGGCCTTCGGACGGTTGGGTGATGTACGACCACGTGTACGCGGCGTTGTTGTGCCTCCTGAACCCGGGAAATTCCATAACCGTCTTCCACACGTTGAACATGTTGGCGGTCATTCCGTTGTACGCTGCGGCGTATGAGTGGATGATTCGGAGAGGAAGCGGCCCCTGGAGGGCCTTATCGGCTCCCGCCATGATTTTCCTCTTGCCGAGGCTCACGGGGGACATCGCCCCGAACCCGAAAGATTCGGTCTTCGCAGCGGCATTTTTCGTCACGCTCACCCTCATCTCAGCCTGGGCGGGCACCTGGGACCAAAAGCCCCTTCCCAAGGTCCTGGTCCTGGGCATGGCCCTAGGGGCCTGCCTGTGCCTCCGCTTGGCGGGATTGTTCATCTTCCCCCTATGGGGATTCTACGAGGCGGCCCAGTATGTGGAGGGACGGGGCCCTTCGGGAACCCCCCCGACCCGGGAGAATCGAAAGGCTCTCGCCTGGGTGGCGCCAGGAGTATTTCTCTTATCCCACGCCGTTTTGTTGGTTTCCTGGCCCTACCTGCGGGTCCATCCGTTGGCCCATTACCTCGAGGTACTGAAGGTCGCCAACTGTTTCCCTTGGGATGACAAGGTCCTTTATATGGGCCGAATGATCCCGGCCCTCCACCTGCCCTGGCACTACCTCCCCGTTTGGTTTTGGATCACCACCCCCTTGAGCCTAATGGGTTTGTTCCTGGTCGGGTTCGCGAGGGCGTTCCGGCGGCTGCGGGCTGAACAGGACTTCTTGCTCGCCGCCACCGTGGTGCTCTACCTCATCCATTACCTGGCCCTCCGGCCCGTCATCTACGACGGGCTCCGCCACTACCTATTTCTCTTGCCCGTCCTGGGAACCTTGGCGGCGGGGGCCTTTTGGGACCTCTGGGACCGGTGGAAGTCGTCCTGGTTCCGTGCGGCCCTCGTGGTGGCCGTCCTGGCTGACCTGGGTATGGTGGCAGTCCACATGGTGCGGCTCCATCCCTATGAATACATTTATTTCAACCGGTGGGTGGGGGGGGGACGGGGGGCTTTTGGCCGGTACGAAACGGATTACTTGGGGGAATCCCTGAATGAAGGGATGGGTTTCCTGAGGAATTGGCTGCCGCCGGGGCACTGGAAAGTGGCGGGGAGCACGGAACAGGCCCAGGTCCAGCCCTACATGGACCCCGGTTGGACCTATGTGCCCCTGGAAAAGGCCGACTTCTACCTGGCCACCACCCGATGGAACGCGCACCTCAAGGTGCCGGGAAGACCCGTTGTATACGTGGTGAAGCGGGAGGACATCCCACTCCTATACGTCATCTGGATGGGGGGAAGGCTAAACCGCCGGGAGGGGCCGGCTACCGCAACTCCACTATCGATTCCGTGAGTATCAGGTGCCGGGGGTCTTTTCCTCGGTGCGGGGCGGCTCGAGGGTCATGGCCACGATGTTGGCGCCCGCGTCCACGTACATAACCTCGCCCGTGATGCCGCTCGCCCAGGGACTGCAAAGGAACAAGGCGGTGGATCCCACCTCATCCTGGCTGATATTGCGCTTCAACGGGGTCATATCCCCGGCCGCCCGCAACATCCCCTTGAAGTTGCCCACGCCCGAGGCCGCCAGGGTCCTGAGCGGACCGGCGGAAATGGCGTTCACCCGGATGCCTTGGCGGCCCAGGTCGAAGGCCAGGTAGCGGACGATGGCTTCCAGGGCGGCCTTGGCCACGCCCATGATGTTGTAGTTCGGGATAACCTTATTGGCGCCGTAGTAGGACAGGGTCAGGATACTGGCGCCCTCGTTCAGGAGCGGCACCGCGGGCTTGACCAGGGCAATGAGCGAATAGGCCGACACGTCGAGGGCCAGATGGAACCCGGCCCGGCTGGTGTTATGGAAATCGAAAGTGGGGGCCATCTCGTCCTTGTTGGCGAAGGCGATGGAGTGGATCAGGTAGTCGAACTTGCCCCAGGCCTTGGCGACCTCGGCGTAAAGGGCCTCGATCTGGTCGTCCTTGGAGGCGTCGCAGGGCAGGACCAGGGTGGCGCCCACGGACTCCGCCAGGGGCCGAACCCGCTTTTCCAGGGCCTCCCCCAGGAAGGTGAAGCCCAGCTCGCAACCCTCCGCGTGGAGGGCCTTGGCGATGCCCCAGGCGATGGAGCGTTCGTTGGCCACACCAAAGATGAGGGCTTTCTTGCCCGATAAGAGACCCATGACTTCCTCCAAGTGTTTGAGGGGGCCATAGGGTAGCCGTTTTTAGGGCTTTGGGAAAGGGCCTGTTTCCCGGGTTGGCCGGATCACCTTGAAATAATGGGGCTTTTCCACCAATCTGTGGTCTTCCATTCCCCTGGAGGTTCCAGTGATAAAGCACATCGTGATGTGGCGTCTGAAGGACAACCTGAACGGCAAGAATAAGGCTGAGCTGGCCCAGGAGGTCAAGGACCACCTGGAGACCCTGACCCAAACCGTCCCGGGCCTCCTGCAGTTGGAGGTTGGGGTCCATTTCGGCCCCGTTTCGGAGACCTCCTCCGACGTGGTCCTGACCACGGCCTTCCATGATCGGGAGGCCCTGAGGCTCTACGACACCCACCCCGAGCACGAGAAGGTGAAGCCCTACGTGAGGGAAAGGGTGTCCGAGCGGAGGGTGGTGGACTACGAGATATAACAAAGTAAGTTGGGAATGAGGAGTTGAGGAATTAGGAGTTAACGAACAACCACGGAGACCACATGCCGACGAAGAAACCGAAAACCAAACCCGCGCCGCCCAAAAAAGAAATCAAAACGAGTGGGGTTGGGTTGAAGATCGCCACGTTCAACGCCAATTCCCTGCGCTCCCGGCTGGGGATCGTCCTGGATTGGCTGAAGAAGGAAACCCCGGACCTGTTGGCCATCCAGGAAACCAAGGTGCAGGACATCGAGTTCCCCCGGGGGCCGATCGAGGAAGCCGGTTGGAACGTGGTGTTCCGGGGCCAGAAGTCCTACAACGGCGTGGCGTTCCTCTCGAAGAAGCCGGTGACCGACGTGGTGGACCGGTTGTACCCGAAGGACGCTGAGGAGCCGGCCCGGTTTCTGGCCTGCACGATCGGCGGGGTCCGGGTCATCAACACGTATATACCCCAGGGTTACGCCATCGACTCGGAAAAGTACCAATATAAACTGAAGTTCTACGCCGACTTGGGAAAATGGTTCGAGAAGAACGTGTCCGCCGCCACGCCCGCGCTCTGGCTCGGGGACCTGAACATCGCCCCCACGGAAATCGACGTGGACAACCCCAAGAACAAGTTGGACCACCCCTGCTATCACCTGGACGCGCGCAACGCCTTCCTGAAGGTGAGGGACCCGCGTTGGACCGACCTTTTTAGGCTCCAACACCCGGAGCCGGGCCATTACACCTTCTGGGATTACCGGTTCGCCTCGTCGCTGGAGGCCAACAAGGGTTGGCGGATCGACCATATCCTCGGCACGGCCCCCATGGTCGGGCGTTTGAGGCGCATCTGGGTGGACAAGGAGTCGCGGATGAGGGAGAAGCCCTCGGACCACACCTTCCTCACGGCCGAGTTTTCAGCTTCCTGACCGGTTGGACATTCCATTGAGTCTTAGGAGAGAAATCTGATGGATCCTTTAATGCCTCCCACCCGTCCCTATGGAAGGGTCCCAATGGCTTTGACGGCCTTTGCGGTGCTCCTGATCTTTTCATGGTGGTTGAGCGCCCCCAAGATACCCGTCACGACGGTCCGGATTCGGGACGTCCAAGCGGCGGAAACCGACACCCTTCGGGTCCCTGAGCGACTGGCCCTTCCTTGCCACGTCCAGGTGTTGATCGAGGGTCACTTGGAGGGATACGCCCGGCTCACGCTGACCTGCGAGGACGAGTACCACCACAGTTTGTTCCAAGATCTGGCGCCCGGGGACATTCACGCGGTTTTGGACGGGGATTGCCCTGAGTCGGCCTGTGTTCTCCAGTACAGCCCCCAAGTGAAGAGCGGAGAACTCACGGTAAGATTTAAGTTTTCGCCGCAATAGAATTTCGAATGGGATCGGGCAGACTTCCGGCGATCTCGTGGGGTGGGAGGTTGGATTGACCGGATCGACAACTTGTGGGGGTTGGAGTTTCCGCCGCCTCAACCCCTGGAGGTGTTTGTAGGCCCCACATGTTTGAGGTCCTTTGATCCTTTGGGGACCATTCGGGAGTTTGCCGGTTCACCCAAAGGTTTCTGGTCCGATTAACTTTTTCTCCAAGTTTATCGTTTCAGTCAGGTATTCTTGATCCCTCACAC
>CAYMOV010000074.1:6358-13062 GCA_964392085.1 uncultured bacterium | reverse complement strand
AATATTCCCTCGCCGTGACCCTGGTGGGCCTGGTGTCCTCCTTCGGCGACCTGGGCTTGAATGCCCTGACGATCCGGGAGGTGGCGGCGGATCCCGCTCAAGCCCCCCGGTACCTGCGCTCGGCCATGGTCTGGCGCTTCACGTCCTCCCTGCTTTTCCTCGGGGGGCTGGCCCTTTGGGGTTCCTTCCAAGGCTATGAACCGATCCTCCAATTGGCCGTGCTGGCCATGGCAACCCGGATGATCTTCGATGGGCTCGCGGGGGGATGGGTGTACCTCCTCCAGGCCCATGAGGAGATGGCGCTCCAAGGAGCCTTGGTGGCCCTCGGCAGCGTGACCCGGTTCCTCGGCTTGTCCCTGGTGGTATATTTCGGTTGGGGACTGGTGGCGGCCTGCGCCGTGTGGTCCGGGGTGAGCCTCCTCACGCTTTTGGCGTTGGCCGCGATCGGCCTACGGCGGGGTTGGCGACCCGACTTCTCCGGTTTCAATCTGCGGGACTCGGCCGCCCTCCTTCGCGCGGCGATCCCCTTGGCGGTCATGGGATCGCTGCAGACCCTGTACTACCGGGTCGACGTGGTGATGCTCAAGAGCCTCTCGGGCAACGTCTCGGTGGCGCTCTACGCGAACTCCTACAAACTTTTGGAACTGGCCCTCATGTTCGCCAACATGGCGGCCCTCGCCGCCCTGCCGGCACTGGCGGCCCGTCGCGACGACCGGGAGGCCTTCGGAGTCCTGGCTGAGGGCGTGATGAAGACCCTGGTCTTGGGAGGGATGCTGGTGTCGGCCGTGGGGTTGGCCTCCGGACCCGACCTGCTGGTCCGGCTCTTCGGCGTCAAGTACGCCGAGGCGGGATTGACGGTGAAGATCCTCTTCCTTTCGGCGGCCCCGTTCTTCCTGAACGCCCTGGGGGTGGCGGTCCTGACCGTCCGAAGCCCGAAGCGGCTTGCGATTTGGTACCTGGGGTTGTTGGCCGGCAACGTGGCCCTCAACCTCAAGCTCATCCCGCTCTTCGGCCCCCCGGGCGCGGCTTGGGCCACCCTGGCCTGCGAGCTGGGGGGGGCGGCCGTGGTGTTGGCCTGGGTCGCCTGGGAGACCCCGCGGGGCGCGATGTTCCGATTGGCCCGGACCCTGGTGGGCGGTTTGGCGGGGGCCCTTTGCGTGGTCTGGGGCGGGCGCGTTTGGCCGGGGTGGCAATGGGTGCCCCTTGGGCCCCTGGTTTTTGCCGGGACGCTTTTCTTGGGCCTGACCGTCCGCCGGGCCGAATGGCGGGCCCTGGGGGGCTTCTTCCGGCGCGGCTAAGGCCGTCATGGACGGAAACGCCCGGATGCCCTATTGTTTGAAGCGAAGAACGGTTTGGAACGACGCATTCCCGGAGCGGTTGACTTGATCATCGGCGTGGACGGAACCCCCATCCTCGGCTCAAGGTCGGGACCCGGCTGGTACCTGACCCACCTTATGGAAGCCCTTTCCTCGGTCCTCGAGGAGGACAAGGCCTACCTCTGGATGAACAACCCGCGCGAGGAGGAAAACCTCCGCGTCCCCCAGAACCGATACCTGGTCCATACCGTTTCCCACTATCCCGCCGCGGCCCTCAAGATGTCCTGGAACACCCTGGGTTCCCCCACGCTCGACACCCTGGTGGGCAGGCCCCTGGACGTCTGCCTCTACGCCGGTCTACCGGTGCCGCCCCAAAAGAAGGGCGCACGCGTCTTCTTCGTGCACGACCTGTCCTGCTGGACGGCCCCCGAGTGGGCCATGGACCCCCGATCCCAGCATTACGGGCGGGAGCTTGAGAAGCAGATCGGGGCCGCCGACCTGATCCTCACGGGGAGCGAGTACAACCGCCTGGAGATGAAGCGACTCTTCCCGGGATTGCCCGAGGGGAAGGTGCGCGTGGTGCCCCACGGGGTGGCCCGGATGTTCCAGAAGGCCGCGCCCCCCGAGGTCCTCCTGGAAGTCAAACACCGCTACAACCTCACCCGGCCCTATGCGCTTTACGTCGGGAGCCTGGAGACCCGTAAGAACCTGCTCCGGCTGGTCCACGGCTTTTTGCTGTTCCACCAGCAGGTCAAGACCGACATGGAATTGATCCTGGCCGGGCCCAAAGGTTGGATCGGCGAGGAATTCATGCAGTTCATCACCTCCCCGGCCCTCGGGGGCAAGGTGCGTTGGATCGACGCCGTGCCCCCCGAGCACCTTTGGGGCCTCTACACGGGCGCGGAGATGTTCGCCTACCCGGCCCTCACGGAGGGTTTCGGCCTTCCGATGCTGGAGGCCATGGGGTGCGGGACGCCCGTGATGTACGCCGCCAACGGCGCCCTTCCCGAGGTGGCCGGCGACGCGGGGATGCAGGTGGCCGCCACCGACGTGAACCAATGGGCCTCGGCGTTCGTGCGGCTGCACCAGGACCAGGACCTCCGGTCCGAACTGATCCACCGGGGCGCGGCCCGGGTCACGCTCTACCGCTGGGAGAAGACGGCCCAACAGACCCTCGAGTCGCTTCGGCAGGCCGTGAAGGCCCGTGGCTAAGCGAAAACCGAAAAGGGCGGCCCGCGCGAAAGGGCCCCAGGAAATCCCGGAAGCCCCGGCCCACTCCGGCGCCCACCCGCCCAAGACGCTCAAGTCCGAGTATCCCCGCGTGCGTTTCCCCCGGCTCGCCCTGCCCCTTCCCGGCGCGGAACCCCAGGGACTGGAACCGGCGGGGACGGCCCCGGCGCCGAGGGGCCCTGGGAAGATCACGGTGTTGGTCTACAACCGAAACGGCGCCGACAAGCTCTGGAACTTCCTTTTCTCCCTCAAGGCCCAGACCCGCCCCCCCGACGAGATCCTCGTGGTGGACAACAAGTCCGGGGACGCCAGCGTTTCCTTCATGCGGACGAACCATCCCGACGTCCGGATCCTCGAACTCCAGGAAAGCTTCGCCCGGGCCCAAGCCTTGAACCTGGGTTTCCTCTCGGCGGGGGGCGACCAGGTGGTTTGGGTGGACAGTTCCCTCGCGCTCCCTCCGGAATGGTTGAAGCGTTTGGGCGAGGCCTTTGAGACGCGTTCGCCCGAGGCGGGGGCGGTGGTGAGCCCCGTTCACGGAAAGGCCGGTTGGGAAGGCGTCGAGGTGCGCAATATCCTGGGCCGCGTCCTCGGCCGGGAAGGGCCGGTGCCCGGCGGGGAACTTTTCCTCCCCGCGTTGGGCGCCGTCATGCTGGACCGGCGGTTGTTCCCCGAAGGTCCCTTCGAGTCGCAGTCCCCGACGGGGGACGATCCTTTCGCCCTGGGGTGGTCCCTCCAGGCCCTGGGCCGCAAGGTGTTTTGGGCCTTCGAGGCGAAGGTGCTCCGTCCCGGCGACCCGCCCCCGGCGCCGGGGACCTTCCGACTCGACCTCGCGGCGGAACGGGGACGTTGGGCCGCTTTTTATACCTTCGCGGAGGGCCGGACCCTCGCCAAGCTGTTCCCGCTTTTCCTGGCGGACGCCCTCGTCCGTCCCTTCTCCCGCTGGTTCCGCCCGGAGGGGTCCTTCTGGGGCTCGGCCTTGGGCAACCTGACCGGGTTGTGGCTTTGGGGATCCTGTCGGGCGGCCCGCAAGGCCGCGGCGTTGAGGCGCCGTTCGCCTGACTCGGCGGGGACCCGCCTTTTGTCCGGCCGATTGGCGTTGGGTCAAGGCCTGACGGCGAGCCTGGTGAACGCTTTCGCGGCGGCCTACCTCGCGGCCGTGGGGTTGCCGACCCGCGAACAGCCCCGCCTGGGGAAGGACCGCGTCGGCCCGCTTGAGCCACCCGGACGGGTGGGTTAAGATGCCGTCCCCGGTTCCAGGCCGGAACCCGTGGAGGAGCCCTCATTGATCAAGCCGCCCAAGCAAAAATCCGAAGTCATCCTGGATCCGCCCCGTTGCGCCATCTGCCACACCATGGTGACGCTGTACCCTTCCGGTTGGTCCAAATGCCCCCATTGCGGACGCCCGGTCTGCCGCCAATGCTGGGGCCCGGCGGCTTGGGTGCCCAAGGCCTTCGACGCCGAGAAGTGCGTCCACAAGGACGGTTCCGAGAGCCAGCAGGTTTCCCCGATCGGCGAGCGCATCTCGACCCCCAAGTCGACGGATTGGACCAGTTGGGGATTCAAGGTGGTGTTGGGGGTCTTGGTGGTGGTGGTCCTCTATCTCCTCTACGACCTCGTGGCGCTTTGACCGTTAGCCGGAAGCGCCCTCCCCTGACGCCATGAACATCGCCCTCGTCACCGATTGGCTGGTGGCCCGGCGGGGCGGTGAGCGGGTCCTCGAGGCTTTCCTCGAGCTGTTCCCCAAGGCCGACCTCCATACCCTGGTATACCGCCCCGGCGTCCTGGGGAACCGGTTGGACGAGCGCAAGGTGGTCACCTCGGCGCTCCAACGGATCCCAGGCGGCGTCTCCCATTACCGCCACTTCCTCCCGTTCTACGACGGTCTCATGGCGGGCTTTGACCTGACCCGATACGACCTGATCGTCTCGACCTCCTCGGCTTGCGCCAAGTGGGTTCGCAACCCCCGACGGGTGCCCCAAGTCTGCTACTGCCACACCCCCATGCGGTACATCTGGGACGGGTTCGACGATTATTTCGGCCCGGGCCGGGCGTCCCTTCCGATCCGCCTGGCGGCCAAAGCCTCACGGCGCTACCTCCAGATCTGCGACTTGAACTCCAACTTGGGCGTTTCACGTTTCCTGGCCAACTCCACCGAGGTCCAGGGCCGCATCAAGCGCCTATATGGACGGGAGTCCGAGGTCATGAACCCACCCATCGAGGTCGAACGGTTCCACCCGGCCCCGGTCCGGGGGGACTACTACCTCGTCTTCTCGGCGCTGGTGCCCTACAAGCGGTTGGACCTGGCGGTGAGGGCTTGCTCGGAGAGGAACTGGAAGTTGGTGGTGGCGGGCGACGGCCCCGAGAGGGCGAAGCTCGAGAAACTCGCGGGACCCAGCGTCTCCTTTATGGGCCAGGTTCCCGAGGATCAGGTTCCGGGGTTGTTGGCCCGCTCCAAGGCCCTGCTGTTCCCGGGCCTTGAGGATTTCGGCATGGTGCCGGTGGAGGCCCTGGCCAGCGGCACGCCAGTGGTGGCTTTTGGGCGCGGCGGTGTGCTGGACAGCCTGGAGGATGGGGTGACCGGGACCCTTTTCATGGAGCAGACAGTGGAATCGCTGGAGGCGGCGGTGGATCGCCTGGAAAAGATGGGCCCCTTGGACCCCAAGGCCCTTAGGCAAAGGGCCATGGCCTTCTCCAAGGGACAGTTTTTGATGAAGGCCCAGCTGTTCTTCCGGAGGCTCTATAATTTGCCTGCGGCTGAATCCGAAGGCGGCCATTAAGGTTTTGTTTGGCTTTTAGGCTTGGCTAACCGCCAACCGCTATCCGCCACTAGGATGGGTTAGGTCCCTGGACCACAACCGGATTAATTTGCACGAGAAAAGGTTCTACGGAAAGGAGTTTGGCTGTGATCAACGTTCCGTTCCTGTTCCTCGTCACCAGCCTCCTCCTCGACGCGGCCTTGGTGGCCCTCTCCTTCATCCTTTCCTACTGGATCCGCTTCCAGTCCGGTTGGATGCCGGTCGACTTCATCCCGCCCTATGCCCGCTACCTCGAATATCTCTGGGTATTGGTGCCCACCTACCTTTTGGTCTTCAAGTACGCCGGACTCTACCGGGTGAGGCGCGGGGTTTCGGGCGCCGACGAACTGTCCCGGGTCCTCCAGGCCGTGACCGTGGGTTCGGTGTTGGTGGCCGCCGCCACCTTTTTGGTGCGCGAGCTGATCGTATCCCGGTTGGTGATCCTCCTGACGGCGGTCTTGGCGGCCTTCTCGGTTTGGTTCCTCCGGCGGCTCCTCCGGCGCATCCAGATCCGCTTGCGGCGGGCTGGGGTTCTGTCCCTCACGCGGCTCTTGGTGGTGGGGACCGGCGACGCGGCCCGGAGCATGATCCGCCGCCTGAAGGACCAACCCGGCCTGGGGTACCAGGTCATCGGGGTGGTGGCCGAGGGCAAGGCGCCCCCCGAGGTGGAGGGCGTGAAGGTGGTGGGGAAGCTCTCGAAGTTCAGTGAGGCCCTGAAGAAAATGGAGCCTCACGAGGTGCTGTTCGCCCTTCCGGCCACCGCCCACTCCCAGTTGATCCCCCTGCTCGTGGAACTGCAGGATACCCAGGTCAAGTACCGCATCGTGTCGGACCTGTTCGGCCTCATCACCCGGCCGGTCGAGGCCGACGAACTCTCGGGCGTGCCGGTCTTCGGCATGAAGGAAGCCCCCCTGAACGCCTGGTACAACCAGGCCCTCAAGCGGGTCTTCGACTTTATCTTGGCCTTGGTGGGGCTGGTCCTGTCCAGTCCCGTCCTATTGCTCTGCGCCCTGGGGGTGCGGGTGTCCTCGCCGGGCCCGATCCTATTCAAGCAAAAACGCGTGGGTCGGGACGGCCGTTGGTTCAATATGTACAAGTTCCGGTCCATGAGGGTCGGAACCGAGACCGCGGCCTTCACCCAGAAGAACGACCCCCGCAAGACGGTCTTCGGGGGCTTCCTGCGCCGCACCAGCCTGGATGAACTGCCCCAGTTGTACAACGTGCTCCAGGGCCGCATGAGCCTGGTGGGGCCCCGCCCCGAGGTGCCGGCCCTGGTGGAGAAGTTCAAGAAGTCCGTGCCCCGCTATTTCGAGCGGCACCAGGTCAAGAGCGGCATCACGGGTTGGGCCCAGGTCCACGGCCT
>CAYMOV010000074.1:0-6258 GCA_964392085.1 uncultured bacterium | reverse complement strand
TCGAGCGGCACCAGGTCAAGAGCGGCATCACGGGTTGGGCCCAGGTCCACGGCCTACGGGGCAACACGTCGCTGGACGAGCGCGTGAAATACGACATCTACTACATCGAGAACTGGAGTCTCTGGCTCGACATCACCATTTTGGTCCGCACCGTCCTGGATATCCTCGAACACCGCCACGCTTATTAAGGCTGGGGCTTGTGGTATATGAATCCTGGATGGTCCCTCCGGCCTTTACGAACCTGATTTGGTGATGTGAATCAAAATGATCTGAACGCTTCCGTCCAAAGATGGGCGGAGGGATGGCCGGTCCCCGCGCGGTCTATAATCGACCCGATCCAATCCAATGGAAAAAAGGGGGAATATGTTCAACCTACTCGACAGCACAAACCAGGTTCCGTTGTTTTTCGCGCGCGAGGCGGCGCAGGTCATCGCCGGTGTCCTGCTGCTTCATTACGCCTTCACGCTGTTCAGGAAAAAGGAGCACGTCCAAAAACACGTCAGTAAGATCTGCGTGGAAATCGAAAGGGGCAAAGAGGCGCTCCGCGGGGTGATGGAAGGCATGCCCGACATCCGTTTCGCCATGATCGGGATTCCGGCGAACGGGGACCTGGATTTTTGGGCCGGCTTCAACGCCTGCGATAAGACGTTCCGGAACAAACTGCTGGGTAAGTTCATCGACAGCCTCGACGTCGCCGGCGAAATGAGGAGGCAGTCGGCCTGCGGCCAGGCGATTTGGGCGATCAAGAATGAGTCCTTGGAAGGGGCGGTGCGGAAATCCTCGGCCGAAAAAGTGGGTTATATCGGCAAACTCGTTTGGTTCTTCGATGGGTTGACCCATAGCGACCGCGGAACCCCGGCCTTGGCCCTGGAATGGGACGATTTGAGGGAACAGGGGGAGGAGATCAACCGGAATTGGCAAGGCTTGTTTGAGCTTTTGGACGAGGCTGGGCGCCAGGAGGTCGACCGAAAAACATTTACCGAACGGCTTAAAAAATATTACAGTGATTGCCAGATGCGTTGGGACGTCGAATGGGGGAGGGGCTTGTGAAGGTTCTGGTATCTGGCGGTGCGGGGTTCACCCCTCTCCTTTATGAATCGTTCATGGAATGTGGGGTCGAAACGCCATTCCGTTTGGGCCTCTCGATACCTGGGTGGAGGGCAAGGTGAAAGTATTAGTCACCGGGGGCGCTGGTTTCATAGGCTCTCACGTCGTCGACGCCTATGTGGCGGCGGGGCACGAGGTGTTGGTCCTGGACAACCTGTCCACGGGCAAGAAAGAGAACGTCAACCCCAAGGCCCGCTTGTTCCAGATGGAACTGCTCGACGAGAAGCTGTTCGAGCTCCTGCGCGACGAGAAGGTGGAGGCGGTCAACCACCACGCGGCCCAGATCAACGTCAAGGCTTCCCTCGAGGACCCCTACTACGACGTCCAACAAAACGTCCTGGGTTCCGTCCTGCTCTTGGACCTCTGCCGCCGGGCCAACGTGAAGCGGTTGCTGTTCGCCTCCTCGGGTGGGGCCATGTACGGCGAGGCTGACCAGGGAGCCTTCCCGGAGGATACCCGGCCCCGCCCGTTCTCGGTCTATGGCGTGGATAAGTACGCCGTGGAACTTTACGCCGACGTGTTCGTCCAGAACTTCGGGTTGGAATTCGTCGCCTTGCGCTACGCCAACGTTTATGGCCCCCGGCAGGACCCTTACGGCGAGGGCGGCGTGGTGGCGATCTTCGCCAACGGCATGCTCAAGAACCGGGAATTCCAAATCTACGGCGACGGCCTGAACATCCGGGATTACGTCTATGTCAAGGACGTGGCCCAGGCCAACCTGATGGCCCTGACCCATCCCACCACGGACGCGTTCAATATCGGGACGGGCATCCCCACCAACACCAACCAGCTTTACGAGGCCCTGGCCAAGTTGACCGGTTGGCCCCATCCCATCAAGCGGGGCCTGGCCCGGTTGGGGGACCTGAAGAAGAGCCTGCTGGACCCGGCCAAGGCCGAAAATATGCTGGATTGGAAACCCAATTACTCCCTGGAACGGGGTTTGGCCGAAACGGTGGAATACTTCAAGAAAATCGGCTGAGGGGCAGGAAGTTTCCGGTTTTCCGGGGTCGAAAGTTTGCCTAAACTTATCCCCGCGAACCCTTAACCGCCATTACATCCCCTCGAGGTGTTCATGAAGGCCATCATCCTGGTCGGAGGCTTTGGAACCCGCCTCCGGCCCCTCACCAACGTCCTTCCCAAGAACATCGTGCCCCTCTGTGGGGTGCCTTTCCTGACCTACCAGGTCGAGATGCTCAAGAAGGCCGGTATCCGCGACATCACCTTCTCCATGGGTTACCACCCCGAGCAGATCCGAAAGGTCTACGGCAACGGCGGAAAGCACGGGGTCAAGATCCATTATGTCGTCGAAAGTACGCCCCTTGGCACCGCGGGAGCCATGCGCAACGCCCTGGGGAACGTGAAGGGCCGCACCACGGTGGTCCTTAACGGCGACATCCTCACGGATCTCGACCTTTCGCAGATGATCGCCTACCACAAGCGCCGGAAGTCCTCCGCGACCCTGGGGCTCGTCGAGGTGCAGGACCCCACGGCTTTCGGATTGGTCCTGCTCGACAAGCGGGGACACATCACCCGCTTCCTCGAGAAACCCACTCCCGAGGAGGCGGTGGCCAACACCATCAACGGCGGGGTCTACATCTTCGAGCCCGAGGTGTTCGACTTCATCCCAACGGGCATCCCCTATTCGGCGGAACGGGCGTTGTTCCCCCAACTGCTCAAGATGAAGACGCCGTTCTACGGATACGTCTGGAAGGGTTATTGGCAGGATATCGGGACCCCGCAAAAATACCTCTCCAGCCAATGGGACGTTTTGAAGGGGGCTTTCAAGATCCCTCTTCCCCTGAAGAAGGGTCCCAACGGCGTCTGGATGGGCAAGGGCGTCAAGATCGGCCGGGAAGTCAAGTTGGCGGGTCCCGCCTTGCTCCAGGACGGTTGTGTCCTGGAGGATGGCGCGGAGATCCTGCCCTATACCGTGATCGGCCCCAAGTGCCGGATCGGGAAAGGCGCGGTCATCTCCAAGAGCGTCCTTTGGGAAGGCGTCAAGGTCGGCGCGGCCGTCCGCCTCGAGGAAGTCGTGGTGGGCCGCCATTGCCGAATCGGGAATTCCACGAAGCTTATGCCGGGGTCCGTCCTCGCCGATGAATCGCGCGTCTAACGGTGACGGTTGGGTTGAGACCGTTCCCCTGGCGGACCTGCCCGAGGGGACGGGGAAGGCCATCGAGGCGGGCCATTTCCCCCTCCTCTTGATCCACCGGGAGGGCAAGGTCTACGCGACCGGGTCCTTCTGTCCCCATGAGGAAACCGAACTGGACCCGAAGAACGTCTTCGGCCATGAGCTGGTCTGCAAGGAGCACGGCTACCGCCTGGACCTCCGAAACGGCCGTTGCTCCAACGACCCCTCCCTCCGCCTCGCCACCTATCCCACCAAAATCCGGGCTGGGATCATCTGGGTCAAATTGACCTGAGTCGGGAGTCCTCCATGCGGGTAAAAGGCGTCGTCTTCGACCTTTTTGGGACACTGGTCCACGATGAATTTTCCTCGATTCAATACCAGGGCTTCCTCTCGGAGTTGGCTTCCGACTTGTCCTTGCGGGACGAGGAATTCATTCCGCTTTGGCAGGGATCGTACCCTGGTAGAACCCTGGGGAAATTTGGGACGCTTGAGGAAAACTTCCGTTGGGTGGGGGTTCAACTCGGTCGTTCCCTGGATCCATCGGCGGTAGGCCGGGCGGCGACTAAAATCATCGAATTAACCCGGCGGGCCCTCACGCCCCGGGACCAAGCCCTGGAAGTCCTCCGCCAACTTCAGCTTCAAGGGGTTAAAATCGGGCTCTTGTCGGACTGCGGCCCGGCCGTTCCCCTCATCTGGGACCAGACGCCTTTCGCCGGAACAATGGACGCGACCGCCTTTTCCTGCCGGGAAGGGCTCAAAAAACCCGATCCGAAATTTTACCGACTCATCCTGGACCGTTTGGGGATCTCGGGCGCCGAATGTTTTTACCTGGGGGATGGTCATAGCGGGGAGTTGGAGGGGGCGCGGGGGATGGGGATGGAGACGGCCCTGATCAAGAGCTTGATCGCTCAGGGTGAACCCGAACGATGGGTGTTGGGGGATTGGAAGGGAAACGCTTTGACGTCCTTGCCGGGGTTGGCGTCCCTTCTGGGCATTGAAAACTCCAGCCCTTCTTTTGCTTGTAAGGTGTGTGGCATGCATTTTGGGGACCGGGAGACGGCCGAAAAGTGCGAAGCTTGGTGCCGGGAACACCACAGTTGTAACCCGGAAATCACGCGGTTTTCGTTTGAACGGATGGGACTTCAATCACCAACCAATTGAGTGAGGTGCCTGGATGGGGACTCCTGGTCATACGACGAAGCTAAAGGCCGTCATCGCCGCGTTGGTTTTCTTGGGGATGGGAACCCTGGCGCATAGCGCCAAGGACGCCCCGGCGGGGCCCTTCGAGCTGTGGCCCGAGGAGCCCGGCGCGACGCCCACGGCCTATTCCAAACCCGCCCCGCCATTGCCCGTCCAGGGATTGAGCTGGCCTAAAACCAAGAAACCCAAAGGCGTCCCCGTCACCCTGAAGGTGGACGGCGCCCAAACGGTGGCGGCCATCACCCCCTATCAGTTCGGTTGCAACGCGGCTTGGTGGGATTCCAAGTCCTGGCTCCTGGATCCGGACCGGATCGAAAAGGCCAAACAGGCTGGGATCCGGTTCTGGCGGTTCCCGGGCGGTTCCTCCTCGGACAACTACCATTGGAACAACGATTATTCCTGGCACGCGAAAGATAAGGATGGGGTGGACCCGTCCCATATGAACCAGGACTGGGCCGTCAATACCGACAGCTTTATCGACTTCTGCAAACAGACCGATTCCCAGGCCATCCTGACCGCGAACTACGCGGCGGCCCGTTACGGATCCCCCCAGAAGGCCGGGAAGCTGGCCGCGGAATGGGTGAAGTACTTCAAACAGAAGGGTCTCCCGGTCCAGTACTGGGAGATCGGCAACGAGTGCCACGGCACCTGGGAAGAGGGCCACAACCTGGCGGGCAAACCCGAACTCACCGGGGCGATCTACGCCAAGGACCTGAAGGTGATGGCCTCGGCCATACGCAAGGCCGACAAGGACCTCTACATCGGCGCGGATTCCGTCGAGGTGGACGACGGGGGCGATTGGACCGGCTACAAGTGGTGGCTGAGGGACTCCCTCCCGCTCCTCAAGGACCAGGCCGATTACCTGATCTTCCACACCTATTTCTTCTGGCCTTACGACAACGCCAAGAATCCCATCCCCCAGACCCCGGAGATGCTTTTCGGCTACATGGACAAGGTGCGCCAGGGAATGGATGGATTCAAGGCCGCCTCCCAGAAATACGCGGGGCGGACCTGGCCCATCGCGTTCACCGAATACAACCTGAACGAGGACGTGACCGGCACGATCGTCTTGACCAACGCCCTCTTCTCGGCCGAGGTGTTGGGCGAATCGATCAAGTGGGGCTACAAGGCCGTCAACATCTGGGATTGGAAGAACGGGTACGACGCCAAGAACGGAGGGGGCGACCATGGGATGCTGTCCCAGGGCGACCCAACGGTGCCGGACAACACCCCGCGCCCGACCTATTACACCTACGCGCTTTATTCCCAGTCCTTCGGCGACAAGATGGTGGGGGCTGAGTCTTCCGATCCCCAGGTGAAGGTCTACGCGAGCCGGTTCAGCGGCGGGGAAGGCGGCTTTGTGGTGGTGAACCAATCGACCGAGCCCAAACAGGCCGTAATCGAGATCTCCGGGTTCCAGGCCAAGGGGCAGGTCCAGGCTTGGATCGTCACGGGCCCGGGACTGGACTCCAAGAAGATCACCTGGAACGGCGTTGAGGGCCCGGCGGGCGGGGGAGGACCTTTCCCGATCCAGCCCCTCCCGACGTACCGGATGTCCTTCGACCCGGGCAAGACCCTGGCCGTGACCCTACCGCCGGCCTCCGTTTGCGGATTGGTGGTTTACTGAAATAGGGAGTTTCCGCGGTTTTATTGCTTGCGTGAAACCTCCGGCCCCGGCGGGCCGGAGGTTTCGTTTTTTTCAGCCCTTGGGACGGGGTAAAATGCGGGTCTGCCCGGGACTGCTTTCCCAGGGCGGAAAGGACTGAACTTGGAACCCATTCGATTCGGAACGGACGGTTGGCGGGCGAAGATCGCCGACA
>CAYMOV010000073.1:0-13065 GCA_964392085.1 uncultured bacterium | reverse complement strand
TTCCTCACCCCGACCTGGACGGCCACCTCGTCCCGCACCGCGACGCCGACCCTGACCGGCACGCCCACCGCCACGATCTCGGTCACGCCCAACCCCTCCCTCACCCCGCCCTGTTCCCCCATCACCTCCTTCGGCAAGAGCACCCTCACGGGCAACAGCGGTGCCGTCACGGCACTCACTTCCATCCGCCTCAGCCGCTACACCTTGTCCGCCCCCGCGACGATCATGAACCTCTCGCAATACGTGTACGCCACCGGGTCCACCCAATTGAACCTCGGACTCTACCAAGACAGCGGCGGGGTGGTGGGCAACCTTCTCGGCCAGACCGGTCCGGTCACCGCCTTGGCGGGATGGAACACCGTTCCCCTCACCGCGCCGCTCCAGCTCAACGCAGGGGACTATTGGCTGGCCTGTTACTACACCACCACGGGATCCTTCACGGTGGTCTGGGACACCACCGCCGGGACGAACACCCTCGCCTATCTCCTCTCGGGCCTGACCTTCGGCAATTGCCCCCCCGTCCTGGGCGGGCTCACCTACGCCGCCAATTGGCATGAGGCCATCTACGCCTCGGGCTGTTCCGCGCCGGGACCCTTCCCCTCGCCCACGCCCACGGCCACCCAAACCTTCACTCCCACACCCACGCCCTCCGGGTCCTGGACACCCGCTTGGACCTTCACCCCCACGATCACCCCGACCCCCACCCATACCGGCACATCCACCTTCACGCCGACACCGTCCTTCACTTTCACCCTGACCCGGACCCCCACCACCACTTTCACGCCCACCCCGACCGGGACCTTCCTCACCCCGAGCGCGACGTCCACGACGTCGCCGACGGCAACCCCCACCCGCACCTCGACGCCGACCGCGACGGGCACCTCCACCGCCACCTTCTCGGTGACCCCCAACCCCTCCCTCACCCCGCCCTGCGGCATCTTCTCGTCCTTCGGGAAGGCCACGACCGCGGGTAACAGCGGGGCGGTGACCGCCTTGACCGCCATCCGCCTGAGCCGCTACACCCTCTCGGCCCCGGCCACGGTCACCACGATCTCCCAATATGTCTTTGCCACCGGGACCACCCAATTGAACCTCGGGATTTACCAGGATTTGGGCGCCATCGTGGGCCCGCTTCTTGGCCAAACCGGCCCGGCCACCGCGTTGGCGGGGTGGAACACCTTGGCGCTCCAAACACCCCTCCAGCTCAACGCGGGCGATTACTGGCTGGCCTGCTACTACAACACCACGGGGTCCTTCACCGCGGATTGGGCCGTCACCCCGGCCCAAACCAATTCCTTGGCCTACCTCGATTCGGGACTGACCTTCGGGACCCTTCCATCGGGCTTGGTGGGCCTGACGTACGGCTCCGACTGGCATGAGACGATCTACGCCTCCTACTGCCCGGCGCCCTCACCTTTCCCTACGTCGACCTCAACTCCCACTCCCACCGCCACACCGACGTCGTCAGGGACCCTGACGGCTACCCCCACCCGCACCGCATCCGCCACCCCGACGGCCACGGCCAGCGGAACCCCCAGCCCGACCTCGACCGGATCCTTGTCGCCCTCCACGACCCCTACCCTCACCTTCACCGCCAGCCTGACGGCCACCCCGAGCGCGACTTGGACCTACACGGCGACCATGAGCGCGACTAACACCTACTCCCCAACCTCCAGTCCCAGCCCGACCCCGAGCTTCAGCCCGACGACGTCCTCCACCCCGAGCGCGTCCCCGAGTCCCACCGCAACAATGACTGGGACGGCCAGCGGGACGGCCACTTCGACAATGACCGGCACGGAAACCTCTACGCCGTCCTCCACCCCTACCTTGAGCCCGACTCCCAGCCCCTCCCCGACCCCCCCAGCGACCCTTACCCTATCGCCCAGCCCGACTTGGACCGTCAGCCCGACGCCTTCAGCGCTCCTGACCGCCACCCCGTCCCCAACCGCGACGTCCACGTCCACACCGATCCCCCCCTCCACCTGGACCGACACTCCCACCCCGGGTTCCCCCACACCAACCCCCACGGCCACCGCCACTCCCAACGCCTTCCTGGACCCGGGGCCCGAGGTGGTGCGTCTCCTCCCCGGCCCGTGGCGCGGCGATCCCCCGTTGGCGGTTTGGGTCAACCTCCTGCGCCCCGCCGAACGCTTGAGCCTGAAGGTTTTCACCACGTCCTACCGCAAGGTGGCGGAGTGGGACTTCGGCCCCGCCCCGGTGGGCGGCTCCACTTGGGCGCTCGACCCGGCCCCCGCCGCCCGCCTCTCCAACGGGATTTACTACGTGGTGTTGCGGAAACCCTTCGGCCAAATCCAAACCAAATGGCTGATCTTGCGTTGAAGTTGCCGTCGATTGAATTCGGAGGTCGTGCCTTGCCTGCCCCATCCGCCATAAGCATGCCGTGCCAAGGCCCCAAGCCGAGGCACAAGCTTGGCTATGCCGCGCAAATAGCGCGGTGCCATCCGCTATCCGCCCCAGGTTGTCGATCTTGACTGACATCCCCCGATGCCAATCCTGCGGCCTGCCCTTGCGGCCGGGCCACCAGGGCACCCAGAAGGACGGGTCGCTCACCCGTGAATACTGCTCAACCTGTTTCAAGTTGGGGGAATACTTGGAACCCGCCCTCAACTTGGCCGAAATGGTGAAGCGGATCGCCCCCCAGATGGAGGCCACCTACCGCCTCACGCCTCCCCAGGCCGTGAAGACCGCTGACGAGGTCCTCCGCCGCCTGAAGCGCTGGGCCCCGCCGGGCTGACCCCAAAACAAAAACCCCAGCTCCCAGATGGGAGTTGGGGTTTTTGTTTTCAACCCTACGGGAAGGACGCCGACACCGGCGGATGTGGAATCGGTTATTCGTAGCGAAGGGCGACGATCGGGTCCAGCGAGGCGGCTTTCTGCGCGGGCCAGAGGCCGAAGATCACGCCCATGGCGCCGGAAAAGACCACGGCCAGGGCGATCACGTAGGGGCTGAAGGACGTGGGCCAACTGGCGAACATCGTGACCAAAACACCGAACAGGAACCCCAACAACACCCCCCCGATCCCGCCGGCCAGGCTCACCACGATGGCCTCCAGGAGGAACTGCGACAGGATGTCCCGGCGTCGGGCGCCCAGGGCCTTGCGGAGCCCGATCTCCCTCGTCCGCTCGGTGACCGACACCAGCATGATGTTCATGATGCCGATGCCGCCCACCAGCAGGGAAATGCCCGCGATGGAGGAGAGCAGGAGCGTCATGATGTTGGTGGAGGCCGAGACCGCCGACTGGATGTCCGCCATGTTGCGGACCTGGAAGTCGTTGTCCGCGATGTCGGGGAGCCGGTGGCGCTTGCGCATGACGACCGATACGGCGTCGATGACCGGCTGGATGTTCTCGGGTTGGTCCACCTCGATGTCGATCACATCCACGTACTGCTTGCCGAGCAGGCGGTACATGCCCGTGTTGACCGGCACCACCACGGCGTCGTCCTGGTCCTGGAAGCCGTTGGCGCCCTTCTCGGGCAGGATGCCGATGATCTGGAAATCGATGCGGTTCATCTTGATGGAGGCTCCCAGGGGGTTCGCCCCGTCGGGGAACAGGTTGCGCACCACCGTCATGCCCACGACCACCACTCGGTCCCGCCGCTGGTTCTCCGCGTCGGTGAAGAACCGCCCTTGGGGGGGCACGTTGGCCCGCATGGTGGCGTAGGCCGGCGTGGAACCCGTCACCCGGGTGGACCAGTTCTTGTCCTGGTAGACGAGCTGGACCCGCCCGCTCACCTCGGGGGCGCTGTTCTTCACGTGGTCCACGTTGTCCTTGAGGGCCTGGACGTCCTCCATGGTCAGGCGGCTGCCCGAGTCGGACCCGGTGGCCACCCCCCCCACGGTGCGGGAACCCGGACGGAGCATCAGCAGGTTGGAGCCCAGGGATGATAGTTGGGCCTGCATGGACTTCTTGGCCCCGGCCCCGATGGCCATCATGGCGATCACCGCCGCCACCCCGATCAGGATGCCGAGCACCGAGAGGCCCGTCCGGACCTTGTTGGCCAGGAGGGCCCGCGCGGCCTGCTTCAGGTAGCTGAAATAGCGTTCCTGGGTGTGCTTGGGGGCGACCTGTGGGCCGTCGCTACGTCGGACCACGGAGGGGATCGGCTTGGTCCTCTCGTCGGTGACGATGACCCCGTCCTTCATGTGGATGATCCGCCGCGCGTGGGCCGCGATGTCGGGCTCATGCGTCACCATGACCACGGTGATGCCCTGGTCGTTGAGGCCCTCGAGGATGGCGAGGATCTCCTCGGAACTCTTGGAGTCCAGGTTGCCGGTCGGCTCGTCGGCCAGCACCACCCGGGGGCAATTGACCAGGGCCCGCGCGATGGCCACCCGTTGCTGTTGGCCGCCCGACATCTCGTTGGGCTTATGGTGCATCCGATCGCCCAAACCCACCTTGGCGAGAAGCGCCTTCGGGTCGTCGGCAAGGCCGCCGTCGGCGTATAAAAGCGGAAGGGCCGTGTTTTCCTCGGCGGTGGTGCGGGCGAGGAGGTTGAACTGCTGGAAGACGAAGCCCAGGGTTCGGCTCCGGACCGCCGCCATCTCGTCTTGGGTGAGGTTGGCCACTTCCTTGCCGTCGAGCTTGTAGGACCCGGCGTCGGGGGTGTCGAGCAGGCCCAGCAACTGGAGCAGGGTGGACTTGCCGGACCCCGAGGCCCCCATGATGGCCACGAAGTCGCCTTCGTCCACCGAGAGGTCCACGCTCCGGAGCGCCTGGACCTCCACATCCCCCATGTGGTAGGTCTTGCGGAGTCCCTTGACCTCGATCATGGCCTTCCGCCGCCCCCGCCGCTCGGCCGTCCGCCGCCCCCGGTCGCCGGGCGCCCGCCCGGCATGAAGGGGTTCGCCGTGGCGCCGGACTTCGAGCCGGAGTTGAACACCGCCACCAGCACCTGGTCGCCTTCCTGGAGGCCGTCGGTGATCTCGGTCTGCTTGCCGTCCACCAACCCGGTCTGGATCTCGACGTGCTTGGGTTTCTTGTTCGCGGGGTCCGCCACCAGGACGTAGCTTTGGCCGTTCTCGGTCTTGATGGCCTCGGTGGGCAGGAGCAGGGCGTCCTCCTTGGAATCCACCGTGAATTCCACGTCGGCCGACATGCCGCTCCGCATGAAGCCCGGCACCTTGACGGGCAGGACGTACACGTTGTACATGGTCACGTTGTTGACCGTGATGGCCTCATAGCGGATCTGGCTGACCTTGCCCGGGAAAGTCTTGTCCGGGTAGGCGTCCAGGGTCAATTGGGCCTTCAGGCCGTTCTTGACCTTGCCGATGTCGGTCTCGTCCACCTGGGCGTTCACGATCAGGTGGTCGGACATGGCCACTACGACATCCCCGACCCCCACGGTCTGTCCCGGGTCCACTTCCAGGTTGATGACTTGGCCGTTCATGGGCGCCAGGATCGGGGTGGCCTTGTAGAGGTCCTCCCAATGGGCCACGGCGGCGGGACCGTCGGCCCGGGCGGCGTCGAGCAAGGCGGCCCGCTCGCTGGACGAGAGAAGGGCCAGCACTTGGCCCTTCCGCACGTACTGCCCCTCCACCACCAAGACCTTCTCGATGCGGCCCGCCACGGGCGGCTTCACTTCAAGCCGGTTCTCGGGTTGGGCCGTGCCGGTGGTCTTGACCGTCAGCTTGATGGGGCCCTTCGTCACGGTCACGGACCGGAAATTGCCGGCCCCCTTGGATTTCTTGCCGCAGGCCGTCAGCGTCGCCCCGAGGGCGACGGCCAGGGCCGCGGTGAGGAGTATCCCCTTGGTCATGGGTTTCACGGAAGTTCATCCTTTCCTTGTGCCAGTTCCCAATCGGCCTCGGCGGTCTTCGCGCCCAGGAGGGCCTGGAGGTTGCTTTTCTCGCTGGAGTTCAACGAGTTCTCCACCAGGCTCCAGTCTTGGTACGACAGGAGCCCGTTGTTGTACTGCGCCTTGGCGATCTCTTCCTGCACCGACGTGGCGTCGAGGAACTTCTTCTGCACCACGGTCTGTTCCAGGGCGTTGCAGAGGTTCCAGAATACGTTCTCGAGGGAAACCGCGGTGTCCTGGAGGGTGGTGGCGAGGCTGATCTCGGCCTGCTTCTTGCGGGACTTGGCGCCCATCAGGTTGAAGGCGTCCTGTCCCCCGGAGAAGAGGGGGTAGCTGAGGGACAGCCCGGCGGTCCAACCGTCCTGTTGCGGCGGCCAGGTCGTCCCCGACCGGCCGATGGACCCGGAGGCGTTGAGGGACGGGAGGAACTGCCCGGTGGCGCTTCCCACCTGGCTCTTGGCGGACTTGAGGTTGGCCTGGGCGCTGAGGTAGGCGGGGGCTGTCTTCGCCAGGTCCAGGAAGTTCGGGGTGCCGTCGGGGGCCGGGACATTGAAATCCCCCGTGACGGTCGGCGAGTCCATGAGGCTGCGGCCCAAAAGGCGGTCGAGCCTTCGTTGGGCCAGCCGCACGGCCCGCCGGGCCTGGAGGATGTCCACGTCGGCCGAGGCGGAGGAGGCCTGGGCGTTGAGGTAGGAGCCCTTGTTTTCCTGCCCGCCCTTGTAATGGAGGTTCACCATACCCTCGTTCTGGTGTTGCCGGTCGGCGATGCCGGTCAAGAGGCCCACCTGTTGTTGGGCGTCGAGGAGCCCCGCGAAGGCGTACTTGAGGTCGTGGGACAGCTGGGCCCTTTCCTGCTGGAGGGCGGCCTGGGCGCCGTCGAGGGCGGCCTGGGCCGCGTCGAGGGACGCCTTGTCCTTAAGGCCGTTGAACAGGTTGAGTTGCGCCGAGAGGTTGATCCCGCTGGAGGGGGACGCGTCGGGATCATGGAGGGCCCCCGCCAGGGACCCCTCGTTGCCGGAGCTTCCCACGTTGGCGCCGGCCGAGAGGCTGGGCAGGAACTTGCCGTAGACGGAGTCCTTGCCGAACCGCGCGGCCCGGACCGCCTCGCGGGAGCGGATCAGGTCCTGGTTATTTTGGGCGGCTTCCTTCAGGCAGTCTTCCCAGGTGAGGTCGGCCGCGCGGGACACCGTGGGAAGCAGGAGGAAAAGTCCAAGCGGTAGGAGGGTCAGGCGTTTCATGGGTGTTGTTCCGTGTTTTTAATTCGAGGGCCCGCTTCAGCGACGCCCGTCGGGCGGCGGACCCGGGGGAAGGCCCTTCTCGGCCCGGCGCTTTTCCCACTTCTGGACCATGGCGTCGAACTTCGCCGCCTGGTCCACGGTCAAGAGGATGCGGATCTGGGCCAGCCCGTTCTTCCGGATGGCCTCGAACTTCGGCCGGGTGTCGTCCTGCAGCTTGTCCATCTCGGCCTTCCGGGCGTTGAGGATCTCAGCGACCTTGGGCTTCTGGTCGGAAGTGAGCTTCAATTCCCGGTCCAACTTCTTCAGGAAGAATTGGGTCGGGTCCTTGGGACCGCGGTGGTCCATGAAAAAGCGTAAGCCCCAGGCCCCGCCCGCCAGGCCCAGGAGGATCCCCAGGATGAAGACCGCGGCGAACTTCCAGGTCGGGTTATTCATGGTCCGACTCCTGGACGAAAGCCACTTGGGTGGAGGCCCCGTCGGTCCATTGGCTGTTCTCAAGGGTCGCCAAGCGCTTGTCGGAATCCAACCAGGTCGGGTCCGGCATCTGGAAGGCGGCGAAGAAAAGAACGACCGCCGCGAGGGCGCCCGCCATGGGCACCGCGAGCTTCGGCCAGGTCCAAACGAAGCCGGCCCCGGGGGCCGACTCCCGATCCAAACGGGCCATGACCCGAAGGGCGAAACCGCCGCGCGGATGGGTCCTCAGGGGCGCGAACAGTTCCCCGAAGCCGCCGTCCCGGTCCGTTTCGGATGGATGGATTGGATGTTTCATGGCTTTTTCCCTTCGGTGGATTGGACGTTTTCTTCCCCTAAAAGGTGTCGGACCCTGATTCGGACACGTTTCAACCGCCCCTTGACCCCGTCCACGCTGGTCTTGAGGACCCCCGCGATTTCCTCGTAGGAAAGGCCCTCGACCTCCTGCAGGAGGAGCACTTCCCGCTCCCCTTCGGGCAACCGGGCCAGGATGGCTTGGGCCCGGGCCAACCCCTCGGGCGGGCCCTCGGGGGCCTGTTGGATGAGCGCTTCCGGGAGGGTCGGGGAGTCCTCCAGGATCGAATCAAGGGAGAAGATCCGGCGGATCTTGCGGCGGCGCAGGAGGTCCCGGCCCCGGTTGATGGCGATCCGGGTGATCCAGGTGGAAAAGGCCGCGTCGCCCCGAAAGGCCCCCAGGGCCCGATAGGCCTTCACGAAGACTTCCTGGGCGGCCTCCTCCGCCTGGTGGGGATCCCCCAGGATGCCCAACAAAACCCTGTAGACCCGGGTCTCATGGCGGGTGACTAGGTCGGCGAAAAGGTCTTTTTCGCCCTGGAGGATCTTTCGGATGAGGTCGGACTCTTCGATGGCGGGCTCCCCGGAGCCATAGGATAGCTGAGGCGCCAGTCGGGCGCGGGGAAAGTTCGCTTGGAATACCGCCGGTGGGGGGGTCATGGCCGTCCATTGGACGGGTCCCCACCGCAGCGGGTGTCACTTCCCGCCCTCCAAAGCCACGCATCCGCGCGCCCACCGGGAGGGAGGATGCGGATTAAAACCCGGTCCTCCCCTTTTCCACCCCAAAGAAACCCTGATCGGATAACAAGCCCTAGAGAACCCCTACCCGTAACACTCCGACTGAGGGGCAGGGGTCTTTGGGGCGATATCAATCGCATTTCTTGGTTTTGTTGGAGGCTCTTGTTCGTCAGTCGCCTGAGTGGTCCAGGGCCGTCAATTGGCCCTTGGAGTCGACGTCGAACCGGTGCTTGCGGGGCCTTTCCCATCCCGACAGGATGCTGTAGGCGCAGGGCACGACCACGAGGGTCAGCAGGGTGGAGACCAGGATGCCGCCGATGATGGCCACCGCCATCGGTTGCCGTAGTTCGGCGCCCGGCCCCAAGGCCACCGCGGCCGGGATGGCCCCGGCCACCGTGGCGAAGCTCGTCATCAGGATCGGCCGCAAACGGACCGGGCAGGCGTACAACAGGGCCTCCCGCAGGGTACTCCCCCGGGCCCGGGCCTGGTTCGTGAAGTCCACGATCATGATGGAATTTTTCTTCACGAGCCCCAAAAGGAGGATGAGCCCGATCAGGCTGTACATGTTCAGGGACTGGTTGAACAGCCACAAACCCCCGAAGGCCCCCGTCACGGAGAAGGGCAGGGCCAAAAGCACGACGATGGGTTGGAGGAAACTGTTGAACTGGCTGGCCAAGATCATATAGGCCACCACGACCCCCAAGAGCATGGTGAGGATCAATTGGTTTCCCGTTTGCGAGTTGGTCTGGGATGTGCCCGTTAAGAGGGCCTCGTATCCCTCGGGCAAGACGGCCCCCGCGATCTTCAGGGACTCCTCCAGGGCCTGCTGGGCGGATGAGCCGGGGGCGGCGTTGGCCTGGAAAAAGATGGCGCGGCGGCGGTTATCCCGGGTGATCTGCTGCAGGGATGGGATTTGCTTGATGCCCGCCACGTCCGAGAGGGGGACCAACTCGCCCCGGTCGTTCCGGGTGTTGACCTTCGAGATGTCGTCCGGCTTCAGGCGCTCGTTTTGGGGCATCCGGATGAAGATGCTGTTTTCGTGACCGTTCTCATGGTAGTAGGCCGTCTGGGAGGTGAAGCCGCCAATCAGGGTCCCGAGGACCCCCCCGAAATCAGCCAGGTTCACCCCCTCCGCGCCGGCCCTCACGCGGTTGGGGATGATTTGGAGTTCCGGGGTGCCGGAAAGGTAGTTGTTGTTCACGTCCGCCAGGACGGGGCTCGCGATCATGCGTTTCTTGATCTCTTCCGAGCACTCGGCCAGTTTTCCCCAATCGGGACCCGTCACGATGAATTCGGCGGCATAGCCCTTGCCCGTGGAAAGCCCACGCTGGGAAAGGTCCAGCAAGTAGACCTGCATGTCAGGCGACACGGGCTTCAAGATGTTGCGGCAAACATGCATGAATTCGGCCTGGCTCAGGCGGGGCGTGGAATATTTCCTGAAGAACCGGTTGATGAAGCCGAGGGGGCCGGACGGCTCGAACTTCTCCCCCCAAGTCGCGGCGGGCCGCTCGGCTTCGGGTTTCATGGTGATGAACATGACGGCGGTATTGGAGGCGTTCCCGGCGAACCCGCCCACGGCCACGTAGAGGTTCTTGATTTCCCCGCGGCGGTTGAGGATCGCCTCGCATTTCTTGACGACCTCGTCCGTTCGTTCGATGGAATAATCCACCGGCAGTTGGAGGTTGAGGAGGAAGACGCTCTGGTCGGTGGACGGCACCATTTCCTGTTTGATCAGTTTCGTGAGGTTCAAGGATGCCAAGAACAGCGCCAACGTCCCGAGGGTCACCCACCACCGGTGGTCGTAAAGGATATGCGCGATCAGGAAGTGCCGTTTTTTCCAAAGGGTGGCCAGGAAGGCCAACAGCAGCAGCCCGCCCCCGATCCGGTAACCCAAAAGGGACCAGGACTTCACCGCGTAAAGGGCCGCCAGGCCGAGCGCGGTCCACAGGACAGGCCCCAGCGCGTAGCGGGGGTCCGCCGCCTCTTCCCGGGCTTCCCTTTGGAGCTCGCGGGGGCCCGTGAGGAATATTTTTGTGACGACATTTTTGAACCAGGGAAAGCGCCCTGAATCAGCCTGGGAGTCCAGCAGGTCGGTGCGGTAGGACAGGCACCAACCTAGGATCTTGGAATAGGCGGCCGAAAGCCAGTTGAACTGCCCGGTCAAGAAGTGGCTGAACCCCTTCGTTTCGTCGGTTTTATGCACGAATTGGGACGCGCGCATGGGCGTCAGGGTGACGGCCTCCAATAGGGAAATCAGCACCGCCCCGGTGATGGTGACCCCGAATTGGAACATGAATTTTCCGATGATGCCCTGCATGAAGGCCAAGGGAAGGAAGATGGCCACGATGGCCGTGGAGGTGGCGACGGCGGCGAAGGTGATTTCCCGGGCGCCGATCAGGGCCGCCTGCACCATGCTTTCCCCCTTCTCCTGGTGGCGGACGATGTTCTCCAGGACCATGATGGCGTCATCCACGACGATGCCGATGGAAAGGGACAGGGCCAGCAACGTGAAGGTGTTCAGGGAAAAGCCGAAAAAATTGATGACGATGAAGGTCCCGAACAGGGAGGTGGGGATGGCCAAAAAGACGTTGAACGTGGAGGACCAGCTTCCCAGGAACATGTAACAGACCAGGGCGGTGAGGAGGGCGGCCAGGACGATGGTCAGTTCCAACTCATGGATGTTGTCCTCGATGGAGACGGTGGTGTCGAAATTGGTGGCGATGTGGTAGCCCTTGGGCATTTCCTTCGCCACCTCCGCCATGCGGGCCTTGGCGGCCTTAGCCACGTCCACGGCGTTGAAGCCGTCCTGCAGGACGATGCCCAGTCCGCAGGCGGGGGTGCCGTTGAAGCGCGAGATGCGGGTGATGGTGGCCAACCCGTCCTCCACGGTGGCCACGTCCTTCAACCGGGTGCGGATGTAGTTCGGGGTCCCGCCCCGGGAGAGGATCAGCAGGTTCTCGAAATCCTTGACCGTATAGGCCTCGCCCATGGACCGGACGTTGTATTGGGTCAAGGGGGTTTCCATGAAACCGGCCGGCACTTCGGCGTGCTGGGTGTTGATGGTGTTGACGATGTCGTCGGCGGTCAGCTGGCGGGCGGTCAGTTTCTTGTTGTCCACCCAGATGTTGACCTGGCGGTTGATGAACCCCCCCAAAAACACGGAGGCCACCCCGGTCAGGTTCGTGAAACGGTCCTTGAGGTTGTCGCGGGTATACAGCATGAGGTCCCGCAACGTCAGGGGCGGGTCCGCCGTCACGGCGAAGAAGATGATGGGGGAACTGTTGGGGTTCTGTTTCTTGATGACCGGCGGGTAGATGTTGTTCGGGAGGGACTTCTGCACCTGGAAGACGGCGGTTTGCACGTCCTGGACGGCCACGTCGATGTTCCGGCTGATGTCCAAGAAGACCGAGATGCTGACGTTCCCCTCGGTACAGGTGGTCTGCACGTCCTGGACGCCTTCCACGCCCAGGACCGCGTCCTCGACGGGATCGGCCACGTCGGATTCCATGATTTGGGGCGAGGCGTTGGGAAGGGTGATGGAGACGTTCACCACCGGGAAGTCGACGTCGGGCAACTGGGACACCCCCATCCGGGAAAAGCAAATCGCCCCGAACAGGATGAGCCCGAGCATGAGCATCCAGGCGAAGACTGGGTTCTTGATGGAGACGTCGGATAAGGTCATGGCGCCGTTCTTCTGTTCGGGAGTTCATCCGGCCACTCCCGTCCCTGGAGGTTCACGGGCGTTCGCGGACAAAGCCGCGTGGTTTGCCGGAACATGGACCGGGGACCTTGGGCTTTGTAGGATGAATGGCATCCCGCCGAAGCCGTTAAAAACTGTGGGGTGGTTCGGAAACGATATCCCTGTTGGCTGGGTTATTTCAATGGGGGGATCCGGTTTACGGATCGAGGAGGGGGTTACTTACCGAAATAATCCCAGGGTGGGTCGCGCCATGTTTATCAATATGTTTGTGACGTGATGCCGGGAAGCGGGCTTGATCAAGCGTCGGACGCCGTGATCGGGATCTCAGGGGTGGATGCCTTGAAGGGCCTCCGAATCGATGGCGGGGCTCCTCCGCCGAAAACCGTCGCTCCCCTCAAAATCCCTGGTGAACCCCACCGCCGCGCAGGGGTTCCGCGGGGACTCCCGGGAGGGCCTAAACAGGTCCAGAACGAGGGGGAATTCCAACCCACGCCAGACACTTAAACGACCAAACGTTCGTCTAAAATGAAAAGCACCCTTACCCGTTGAATACCCCGGAGGCGGAAATGCCGGTCCAATCCTTCAGCCTTCTTCCCCTGGGCCTCCTGGCGGCCCTGGCCCTCCTGGTCGCTTCAACCGCTTCCGCGGCCGCGCCACCCCCCTCGGATCCCCCCGACCTGTACCACCGCTTGGACGCCGAAAAGGTCGTGGAGTTGCTCCACCTGAAGGACGCCGTCAAGAACCGCAAAGTGCTCCAAATCATGCGGGCCTACCGGGACAAGCGGCAAGCCCTGGCCGACCGCCGG
>CAYMOV010000072.1:8328-13068 GCA_964392085.1 uncultured bacterium | reverse complement strand
TATATTCCTTCTTCTGGTAAAGGACCCAGGACAGGCTGTCCTGGTAATAAGGGCTGTCGGGGTCGAGCTTCACCGCCTGGCGGATCAGTTTCTCGGCCTCGTCGAGCTTGATCCCCTTCTCGGCGTAGGAATACCCCATGTAGTTGCGCGACTCGGCGTTACGAGGGTCCAGCGCCACGGCCCTCGCCATGGACTTCATGGCCTCGTCGAAATGCCCGCTCTTGTCCTGCGCCACGCCGTAGTAGAAGGCCGCCCCGGCGTTCTTGGGATCCTGGTTGAGGACCTTTTGGATCCAGCTTTCCGCCTCGTCGTAGTGGTCCTGGTCCAGCTCGGACACGCCGCGCAGGAGCATCAGGTCCGGGTCCCGGGGTTGGGCGTCCAGGGCCTCCTGGAGAACCGCCCGGGCCTCCTCGGCCCGGTTTTGCCTCTGGTACAAGAGGGTCAACCGCACCCAGGCGTCGGTTTCCTTCGGTTCGCGCTTCAGCACCTCCCTCAGTTGGTCGGCCGCCTCGTCGATCCGACCCAGGGATTCGAACGCGGCCGCCAGGCGGTACCGGTTCAAGGCGCTTTGGGGTTGGGCCTCCACCAGGTCCTGGAAGGCCTTCACGGCCTCGGGATATTTCTCCAGCTTGAAGGCGGTCAAGCCGTAGTACTCAAGCCCGCCGGGGTCCTTGGGTTGGGCCTGGAGGTAGGTCTGGAACGCCGGCAACGCCTTGGCGTAGGCCTGCGAGTCGTAGTACATCTTGCCCATGGCCTGGATGGCCTGGGGGTTGCCGGGCTCCTGCTTGAGGAGCGCCTCGTACACCTCGGCGGCGTCCTTGGGTTTGCCGTTCCACTCGAGCAGGAGGCCCAGGGAGAGGTAGGCCGAATCCATCGAGGGGTTCAGCTTGATGGCGTTGCGGAGGGCGTCCTCGGCCTTCCCGCTCTGGTTGAGGCGGGTGTAGATCAGGCCCAGGTTGTACCAGGCGTAATAGGCCCAGTTGTCCTTGGGGTTCGTCTTGAGGATCATCTGGTACTGCTCGATGGCGTCGTCGTTTCGGTTCTCGCCCACGTAAACCCCGGCCAGGTAGTAACGGGCGTCGGTGTTGCGGGGGTTCTTCGCGAGGATGCGGTTGTACTCGTCCTTGGCGCGGCCGGTGTCGCCCTGCTTGGCCAGCAGTCCCGCCAGGAGCAACCGGGTGCCCTCGTCCCCCGGGTCCAGCACCAGGGACTTTTCCAGCTCCTCCACGGTCTTGTAGTCGAGGCCGGACACGTAATAGTGGTAAGCCAGTTGCGCGTGGATGGAGGGCGAATTGGGGTCGAAGAGGGCGGCCTGGTTGTACTCGGCCAGGGCCCGGTCGATGTCGCCCAGGTTTTGGGCGTAAAGCGCGTTGGCGTAATGCCAAAGGGCGAGCCGCTTTTGGGCCCGGGTGTCCCCATCCGTAGGCTGGCCGGGAACCAGGGTCACGCGGGCCCAGGGCCGGGCCGTGAGGGCCAGGGACGCCAGGAGGACCAGACCGAGGAACTTGAGCCTTTGCGGTTTCATGGGCCTCAAACCTGCTTCAGCGTTTCATTGGCCTTGCGGACGCGGGCGTTGGCGGTCTTGAGGAACTCGAGGAGGATCTTCACGGCCAGCGCCGGGAATTTCTCGAGCATCACGTTGAAGGACTTCTTGGTCATCACGAGCAAGACGGACTCCTCGGCCACGCGCGCGGTGGCGCTGCGGGGTTGGTTCTCAATCAGGGACATCTCACCGAGGAATTCCCCGGCCGACAGCGACGCCAGCACCTTGTCCTCGCGGTCCGGGCCCTTCTTGGTGATGTCCACCCGTCCCTTGCGGATCAGGTAAAGGATCTCGCCGCTCATGCCCTCGACGAACAATGTGGCTCCCGGGGTGTAGGTCTTCTCGAACAGCAGGAGGCCCAGGTTGTCCAGTTCGGCCTTCCCCAGGGACTTGAACAGGGGCTGGGCCTTGAGGACTTCGGGCTCGATGGGCGTGGGCATCGTCAAACTCCGGGCCTGGGCTGGTGGAAAACGGCATTATACAGGAGGCCCAGTCCCAGTCCCACCCCAGGCGGGGCTACCGGCCCCGGACCCGGACGGCCGCTTGGCGGCCCTGTTCCAACGCCGATTCCATGCTGCCGTATTCCCAGAGGCCCCAGCGACCCGCCGACTCGACGCCGCCGGACCGGAAGTGGGCCAGGAGCCCCGGGACCGTCTTTTCCCGGTGGGCGTCGTACACCACATAGGCCCCCGGCAGGTCCAGGTCCACCCGGACCGCCACGTCCCTCTCGCTCTTGATCCAACCGATGGACTTCAAGGACCCGAGCACCCTTCGCCCCAACGCCCGGACATCGGGCTTCGGTCCCCGGTAAGACACCTCAACATAGAGGGTGGATCCCGATTTCGGGGCCGATTCGGCCACGCAGGCCGAGAGGCAGCCGGCCCGGTGGAAGTCGAACCGCGGCTCGGGGAAATACACCCAACTGTAGGGCACCGGATCCGGCCGCCTCAGGCCGTAGTTAAGGCTGACCACCGAGGTGGCCTTCAGGCCCCGGGCCTGGCGCCGGAGCGGCGCCGGTAAGTCTTCCGTCAGGGCCGCCAAAGTCGGGAGGGGCAAGGTTGAGACGAGGCGGTCATAACCCACGCGGGCTCCGTTCGACAACCGCGCCTCGCGCCTGCCCAGGTCCAGGGACCGGAGGGCCGTGCCGCAGGCCAGGTTCGGGAGGCCCTGGGCCAAAGCCCGGGGAAGGGCTTGGATGCCGTCCCCCTCGGGGTAGAGGAAGGTCGCGTTATAACCCGCCGCCGAGGGTCGGACCCGGAGGGCGCCCTCCACCACGGCCTTCACCTGGGGCCGGGGCACGAACCGGCCCATCCAATGGGTCGTCAGTCGGTCGAGGGGAAACTTCCAGAGTTTGGCGTTGTAGGGCTCCATGAAGTTTTTCGTGATGCCCAAGCCGAACGCCCGGCGCGACCACTCGAGGAAATCCTCGGCCTCCGCCGCGTCCTTCCCGTGGAACCGCGTTTGCAGGGCCGCCTCCAGGTAGCCCAAAAGGTTCTCGCGGGCCGTGGCCGTCGGAAGGCCGTAGGTGTTTTCTTGGTAGGGGTACTCGCTGTAGCCGCCCCGGCTGTAGATCGCGGCGTGGCGGCGCCTTTCCTTCAGCCTCAGGCCCGGGAGCGACTGGACCCAGGACCGCGTCCGGGGGTTCTTGAAGTGGAGGAAGTGGCCGGTGTAATCGAAGGTGTAGGGGCCCGACCGCACGGACCGGCATAGGCCGCCGGGTTCAGCTTCACGTTCCACGAGGAGGTAGGGAACTTGGGCGGCCTGGAGTTCCCGCGCGCAGGCGAGACCCGCCAGTCCGCCGCCCGCGATCAGGACCGGGACGCGCAAGGCTCAACGTCCCTTGGGGCGGCGTTTGGTTTTCGGCGGCCGAGGGGGCTTGTCGGGAAAAAGCCGTCGCGGCGCACCGTGGCCCGTGGTGGCGGTCTCCATGGTGACTTGGGACACGAGGAAACTCAACACCATGGCCATCGACCCCAATAGGAACATGAGGAAGAGCGCGCGCTTCTCGGACAGGCGGATCAACAGGTAGGACGAGATGGCCAAGACGACCCCGGTCCCCGCCAACAAGGACGCCACTTGGGGCACGCTGAGGCCGAGGGCCCGTAACCGCAGGGCCAGGTGGTCGTTCGAGCCCTTGAAGGGAGACCGACCCTTCATCAGGCGAAGCGCGGTCACCAGGCTCGTGTCGTAAAGGGGCACGCCCAAAATCAGGATCGGCGCGAAAAGGCCGACGTTGTTGAGTTGGGTGTAGCGTTCCCCCAAGGCCACCCCGGCCAGGATGTAGCCGGTGAACAGGGCGCCGGTGTCCCCCAGGTAGATTCGGGCGGGCCGCCAATTGAAGGGAAGGAACCCCAGGAGGGACCCGCCGAGAGCCGCCGCCGCCAGGTTCACGTAGGTCTGCTCACCCTGCAGGGGGACCAGGATGAACCCCAGGCAGGCCACCAGGGCCACCGAGCCCGCCAGGCCGTCCATGATGTCCACGAGGTTCACCGCGTTGGTGACCGCCACGATCCAGAGGACCGTCAGGGCGATCCCGAGGGCCGGTTGGCTGGGGAGGAATTCCATCTTCACGCCGAAGCCCACGAGCAACAGGGCCGCCAGGATCTGGATAAGGAACTTGAACCAGGGGCCCAGGCCGAAGAGGTCGTCCCAGAGGCCCAGCAGGGCCACCACGGCGCCCCCGGCCAGGAGCGCCAAGAGGGTGTTGAGGTCGGAGGGGGCCACCAGGATCACGGCCCCCAAGGTCGAGAAAGCGAAGGCGAGGCAGACCGCCAGCCCGCCCAGGTAAGGCACTGGGGCGGTGTGCTTCTTCAACTGGCCCGCGGGGTTGTCCAGGAACTGGGTACGGAGGGCGATTTTGCGGAAGAGGGGGGTCAGCCCCAGGGAGAGAAGGAAAGCGGCGGCGAAAAGGATCCAGGTGGCGTTCAGGGGTGTCCTCCGGGCGTCCAAAGGGGTTTCTAACTTCGATTTTAAAACCAAAAGTTGGAATTGGGCAAAAGTATCACGGAAGAAGCGGGGAATTGGGGGGACCTGGAGGGGGTTTCAGGGGGGACGTTTCCCCCTGACGGGGGGTTATCAGGGGGAGGTCGCCCCATGAAGCGCGGGTCAGGGAGGACGACCCCTTAAGGGGGTTCAGGGGGGCCGTTTCCCCCTGACGGGGGGTTATCAGGGGGAGGTCGCCCCATGAAGCGCGGGTC
>CAYMOV010000072.1:0-8228 GCA_964392085.1 uncultured bacterium | reverse complement strand
GGGTTCAGGGGGGCCGTTTCCCCCTGACGGGGGGTTATCAGGGGGAGGTCGCCCCCTGATTTTATATAAAAAAAGAGGCCCCGGTGGGTCGGACCGAGGCCTCTGGAGGTTTGGTTCGGATGCAGGTCCCGCGGGTCAAGCGGAGCGTTGCTTCCACTTCGGTTATAGAGCAAGGGTTATGCCAAAAACGGGCTTTAAAAACGACTCAAAAACCCTTTAAATTCGTCATAAGGATAAAACACATTTATAAAAGTGTAAAGCCATGTGTTTAATATATTTACACTATGTAAATAATGTAATATATATTTACACTTTTGGCCTTTCCAGCCCATACCTCTTAATCTTTTGGTAAAGGGTGGGCCGGCTGATCCCCAAACGTTCCGCCGCCTTTTTCTTATTAAACCGGGTATCTTCAAGGGCCCGCCAAACCGTTTCCCGCTCCATGTCGTCCAACCGCCCGGATGTCGGCAGGGGAGGTGTTTTGCGGGCCCCCAACGCGGCCTGGACCGGCCTTCCCGCCTGGTCGGTCCCCATTTCCTGGGGAAGGTGTTCGGGACGGATCAATACGTCGTCGTGAAGGGTCACCACCCGTTCAATCAGGTTTTCCAACTCACGCACATTGCCCGGCCAGCGGTACCGCTCCAACCGTCTCAGGGCCTCCGGGGTGGCCCCCTCGAACCGGGTTGGGCGCTTGAGTTTCATCTTGGCGAGGAAATGCTGTACCAGCACCGGCAGGTCGCCGTCCCGCTCCCGCAAGGGGGGAATTTCGATGAGGATCACGTTGAGACGGTAGAACAGGTCCTCACGGAACCGGCCCTCGGCCACCTCCTTCCGCAGGTCCCGGTTCGTGGCCGCCAGGATTCGGACATCCACCTTCACGGTCTCAGTGCCGCCCACCCGCTCGAATTCCCGTTCCTGCAGGACCCGCAGGAGCTTCACCTGGGTGGCGGGGCTGATCTCGCCGATCTCATCGAGGAACAGCGTGCCCCGGTGGGCCGCCTCGAACCGCCCGATCTTGCGGCCCGTGGCCCCCGTGAAGGACCCCTTCTCGTGGCCGAAGAGTTCGGACTCCAGAAGGGTTTCCGTGAGGGCGGAACAGGACACCGCCTGGAAGGGCTTGTCGTGGCGGTTCGAAAGTTGGTGGATGGATCGGGCCACCAGTTCCTTGCCCGTGCCGTTCTCGCCGAGGATCAGCACCGTGGCGTCGCTGGCGGCGGCCCGACGGATGAGGTCCTGCACCTGGCGCAGGGCGGGGCTGTGGCCCATGAGGGGTGTTTCATCGGTCTGGCCCGCGCGGTGGGACCCCGCCACGTCGGCGATGGACTTCGACAGGGCGAACAAAATCGCGCCGCCGTCCTTGGTCTTGGCGAATTCCTCATAGTCGCGCTGGACCCGGCCCGTGAGGCCCTCCTGGAAATACACCTGGCCCAGGTTGTACACCGCGTTCACGTTGTCGGGGTCGCGCTTCAGGACCGCCTTGAACTGTTCCACCGCCTTTTCCATCTCGCCCTTGCGGAAATAGGCCACGCCCAGGTCGTTCTGCAGGTTGTCCCGCTCGGGGCCCGACTGGATCACCGTGAGGGCCTTACGGTAGGCCGAGACGGCTTCGTCCCACTTCTCCAGGGCCAACAGGCAGTCGCCCAGGTTGCCGAGGGCCTGCAGGGCCTTGGGCGCGACCTTCAACACCGCGCGGAACTGCTCCAGGGCCCGTTCCAACTCGCCCCGCTGCTTGAACAGCAGGCCCAATTGCAGCCTCGCCTGTTGCTCCAGGTTCTGGGGGGTGTGGAGGAGCCCCAGGTAGTAGGTGCCGGGCGTGAAGGGATGACGGTGCTGGATCACCTCGAGGAAGGCGAAGAGCGCGTCGTTCACCTGCCCCCGCTGGAATTGGATCAACCCCAGGTTGAACTGGACGCCCATGAGGAGGGGCTGGATCGCCAGGGCCCGTTTGTACAGGTCCAGGGCGGTGCCGGTATCCTTCAGGTGGAAGTAGGCGTGGCCCAAGTCCCGGATCGCGAGCGGGCTCTGGGGATTCTTATCGAGCGCTTTTTGGAAGGCCTTTCGCGCGTCCTCGTACTCCCCCATCTCGAAGGCTTCCATTCCCTTCCGGGTGTCGGGACCCAAGGCTTCCGCGGGGATGCCGCAAACCTGGCAGGGGGATCCCAAATTCACCTCGGGGTTTCCACAGACACGGCAAGGGGTCGGGGCCATGGGTTACCCCTTCCGTTTCTGGGGGCGCTTGGTCTTCTTGCCTGCGCCGGGGGCGGGGGTCTTGGGATCGGTGGGTTTGGATCCGGTTTCCTTGCCCTTGAGTTTCCGGATCTGGAGCGTGGCGAGCTTCTCGGCCTGGGGCAGGGCGGAGTATTCCTTCTCGAGGGCCCGGTACCAGGCCAGGGCGCCGGCCTTGTCGCCGGCCTTCTCCATTTGGTAACCCTTGCGGAACTTCTTCTCGAACTCCACGAACTTCGCCTGGGCCACGGTGTCCAGGTGGGTGGTCCAGAGGTGGGCGAACTCGCTGAGGGCCGCCATGGTCATGAGGTGGATGAAGTAAGGGGGGAAAGCGAACACGGCGAGGAGGGACAGGATGGTCAAACCACCCCAATCTTCCTTCTTGAGCATGGTTCGCTTCATGGTGTCCCGCTTTGGGATGGTTTGGGCCCCAGGTGACCGCCGGGCCCTATGTAAATGATTTTAACACTTGAAGATGGAAGGTTTGACCAGTTCTGAAGGCCGTTCTGGTGATTATGGGAATTAATAATAAAAACCCAGATAACCAACCCTATTAACGAAGGATCAGGACCTTTTGGATCTGCTGGGGCTGTCCCTCAGGCATAAAAACCAGGTAATAGAGGCCGTTGGAAGCTCGCTTCCCTGCCTGGTCCCTCAAGTCCCAGGACCAAGGGGTCAAGCCGGATACCTGCAGGCTCCCCCCCGCCAGTTTGCGGTTCGCCACGCTCACCACCCGCCAGGCCACCTGGATGGGGCAGGTCGACGACAGGTTCACCCGAACCACCTCTTCCCCCACCACCGGGTTCGGATAGGGAGCGGAGATCAAGACGACTCCACAGGGTCTTTGGGGGGTCGGGGTGATCGAAGGGGCTATGGGGGTACTCGTGGGACTGTTCGTCCTGGTCATAGTCGGCGTGGATGTGGACGATGGGATCGGGGTCCAGGTGGCCGTCGGGACCGGTGTCTTCGTGGGGGTCAGGGTCAAGGTCGAAGTCGCCGAAGGGGTCCAAGTTTGGGAAGGCGTGGGGGTCTTGGTGAAAGAAGGGGTGTTGGATGGGGTCGATGTGGGTGTACGGGTGGAGGTGACCGTAGAGGACGGGGTCCCAGTCCATGTCGCCGTCGGGGTGGAAGTGGAGGAGGGTGACGGGGTGCTTGTCGGGCTCGGGGTGTAGGTATTGGAGGGTGTGAAGCTTTCGGTCGAAGTGGCTGATGGTACCGGCGTCAAAGTGGCCGTCGGTGTACGGGTGGCCGTTGGTGTCAGGGTGGATGTTTGGGTGAATGTCCCAGTGGGTGTTGATGAATTTGTCGGAGTCCGGGAGGCTGTCGCACTCGCCGTGGGGGTAAAAGTCAGGCATGGAGTGGATGTGGCGGTCGACGTTGAGGTCGGGGTAAGGGTGAAGGTCGGGGTAAGGGTCCAAGTGGCCGAGCTGGTGTGGGTGGGGGTCGCGGAAGGCGTGGGGGTATCCGTAACGGTGGCGGACGGCACAGGCGTCAAAGTGACCGTCGGTGTACGGGTGGCCGTTGGTGTCAGGGTGGATGTTTGGGTGAATGTCCCAGTGGGTGTTGATGAATTTGTCGGAGTCCGGGAGGCTGTCGCACTCGCCGTGGGGGTAAAAGTCAGGCATGGAGTGGAAGTTGCGGTCGACGTTGAGGTCGGGGTAAGAGTGAAGGTCGGGGTACGGGTCCAAGTGGCCGTGTTGGTGTTGGTGGGGGTCGTGGAAGGCGTGGGGGTATCCGTCCCGCTCGCCGTTTGGCTCGGGGAGGGCGACGCCGTGGGCGTCCCACTCGCCGTGGCTGATGGCACCGGGGTGAAGGTCCGGGTCGGCGTGAAGGACGAGGTACCGGTGGCGGTTGAAGTGGGCGTGAAAGATCTCGTGAAAGTGGGGGTGGAGGTTGCGGTAAACGTGAACGTCCGGGTGGCCGTCAGGGTCTGCGTAGCACTCGGCGAAGCCGTGGGCGTAGGCGAACTGGTCGGGGTGTAGGACGCGGTGCCGGTGGCGGTTGAAGTGGCCGTGAAGGACCGGGTGAAAGTCGGAGTGGCAGTTGGGGTCGACGTAAAAGAGGCGGTCGCGGTGGGGGTTCGGGTCAAGGTAAACGTTCCGGTCGCCGTCGATGTAAAAGTCCCCGTCGTCGTCATCGTGGCCGTGGCTGTCGGCGGAACCGCGGTTTGGGTGAAAGTGGGCGTGAAGGATCGGGTGAAAGTCGCCGTCCCGGACGCTGTCGGCGTGCCCGTTGGACTCGGGGTCGGGGAATTCGTCCGGGTGGGGGTGAAGGAAGCCGTGGTGGTGGAGGTAGGGGTGCTGGTGCGCGTGAAAGTATTGGTCGCGGTCGCGCTGGGTGTGAAAGTGAGGGTGGGGGTGGAGGTCGTCGTCAGGGTGGAGGTCGGGCTGTTAGTCCGAGTGGCGGTAGATGATGCCGTGTTGGTGAAGGTGGGCGTATAGGTCCTCGTGAAGGTAAAGGAGGCCGTGCCGGTAAAGGTCGGCGTGAAGGTCCTCGTGAAGGTAAAGGTCGCCGTCACGCTCGGGGTCGCCGTCCGGGTCGGGGTGATCGTGGGGGTGTAGGTATTGGTTGGCTGGGCGCCACCGCAGACGAAGCTGTCGGCGGGGTTCTGGATCCAATAGCGCACCGACACCCCGGACTGGCTCAACTGGCTGGTGATGAAATTCTTGGCGCTGCAGGTCCCGTTCTTCCAACCCGCCGTGCTTTCCGACTTATCGCCGTAGGACCAGTTGCACCAGCTGATCTTGTTGGCGGCCAGGAGGTCCATCCAGGTCTGGGCGTTGGCGTAGTTGTCCCCCCCGTTGCCCGAGGAGTTGCTGACCCCCCATTCGGTCACGAAGATGGGGATCTTCCCGATATAGGGCGTGATCATCGAGGTGTTGTGGGAGCCCGCGTAAAAGTGGCAGGTGTACATGATGTTCGAGTATTGGGTGAGCGGCGCGCTGGCCACCGCCGCGCCGAGCTGGGACCAGTTGGGCGTCCCCACGATGATGATGGTGTTCGGATCGATGGCCCGGATGGCCGGGATCACTTGGTTGGCGTAGTTCGTGATGGTGGGCCAATCGACCCCATTGGGCTCGTTGCAGATCTCGTAAAGGACGTTTTTGGAGTTCTTATAGGTGGTGGCCATCTGCTTCCAGAAGGTGACGGCCTGGGTGACGTAGGCGTTGGGGTCGCCCGGGGTGAGGACGTGCCAGTCGATGATGGCGTACATCCCCTGGTTCGTGGCCTCATTGACCATGTTGGTGATTTGGCTGGTGTTGCCGGCCATGTCGTTGATGTAGCCGTTGCCGGACTCGTTCAGGTACATGGCCGCGCGGAACACGTCGGCGCCGACGTCATTCGCCAGGTAGCTGACGGAACCGGACGTGATGCAGGCGCCCCAACCGTAGGTCCAGAAATTATGGGTGCTCCACCCGCGCAGTTGGATCGGGTTGCCGCAGGAATTCACCAGTTGGGTGCCGCTGACCGACAACTTGCCGTTGATGGAGACTGGGGTCGCTTGGAGGGAGGCGCCCGCCAGGAAAAGGGCAAAACCGAATAAACCGGCCCACGCCGTCGGATGCATTCGATTGGATGATTTCGGTTTCATGATCAATAAGTCCCAGGTCAGCGGTTTCAGCCGCGACTGATAACGTTTTTAACTGGAGGCGCCAAAACGCCCCAAAAGACCGTTCAAAGGATGGTCCGTCGTTAAAAGTCTACCAGGACCGGCTCAATACGCCGTTTATAGAAGTCATAAAGGGCATCATAAAGACCGTAACCACAAGGTTGGAACCGTTGCCAAAGGACCCGTTGTGAAATTTGTGATAGGTGCCCAACAAAAAAAAGCCCCGGGGTGAAGCGCCTCAGGGATACGTTTTGAATCACGTAAGGTTTTTCGGTCCACATCATCCGATCCTGGTTCCAGGCGGTAATTTCGTCTAGCCGGCTTATGACCTGCTTTAAAAGCATTTCCCTCAACAAAGATATGCCAATTCTCGGATTCGAGGCTACAAAGGTCGAGTGCTTCTTTTGCGGCAAACCCTTATCATAGGTTTGTTTCAACTCAAGTGCACCATGAGCCTAAGCGACCACCTCTTCCTAGGAAATCTCGTTTTGGACCTGCATCAAACGACAGCCATCCGTTGGCTGTTACTCTTATCCGCATTGATAGCCTATGGAAGCTTGACAATACCCGTCATCCGTCAATTATCGGAAACCACCGACGACGCGATCCAGGTCACCGACTCCTTTTATTATTGGAAAGGCGACGTGGTGTCGAATCCCCGGCACCCGCCCTTTTTAGCCGCAATCCAGGGACTGGCTTTAGGGTTGGAAGCCCGCGATCCCGTCTTCCCATCCCCGAAACTATATTCGGTTGCAGATCGCGCGGGTGAGTTCCGCCGATTGAATCCGGACCGTTACTTCGACTGGGTCATAAAGTGTCGCTGGGTCGTTTGGTTTTTCGGTTTGGGCATCGGCTTATTGATCGCTTATTTCCTGAGCGGCTTCGGATTGGCTGTTTTCGGGGTCGGCCTGTTCCTCTGGGCCCTCGATCCGACCCTCGGCGCCTTTTCGACCCAATCGCTGGCGGACGTTCCTTCCGCCTTTTGGTTTTTGGCCGCCCTTCTTTTCCACCAAAAATCCGCCAAACCAAGGTTTACCCCCGGAATTTTCCAGGGACTGCTGGTGGCCGCGGCTGTCACCACAAAATTCCACACGGCGTTCCTGATCCCATGGTTGGGTGCATCCACCGTCTTACGTAAAGACCTATCCACCGGCGGAAAATACAGATACCTCGCTGGGATGATGGCCGGTTTAGCCCTCGGAACCGCCCTTGTTTACCTTCCCGGGACCCTCGCCATACCGGACCACCCCAATCCGCTCCGTCTCATGCTCCTCGGCTTTCAGGACCTCCATAATTTGTACCGCGAGAAATACCCCCTCCTATTCCTGGGCGTCCTCTCGGATCGGCATCATCCCCTGTATTTCCCGGCGGCATATCTCCTCAAGAACCCAACCACCCTGCTTTTACTGACCGCTGGCGGTTTATTGGCCGTTGCCCGGGACAAAAGCGGGATATCGCCGGTCCTGTCCTGGTGTTTCCCGGTTTTCCTGGCCTTCATGTTACCCGCCCACAACATGGGCGTTCGTTATCTCCTACCGATCCAAACCATCGCCATCCTCTTGGCGGCGGAGACCGCCGGTCGATGGGTCTCCGGCCCGGGCCGGCGCCGGGTGAAGTGGGCCGTTTTAACCGCGGGCCTAGTTTTCCAACTTATTTTCGTGATCAAGGCCGCCCCCGATTTGATCGGCTACTTCAACGAATCGGTGCCCCCCGACAGGAGGATTTGGCTGTTGGGGGATTCGAACCTCGATATCGGCCAGGAAACCTACCGGGCCGCAGCCGCCTTGCAGGGACATCACTGGTCAAATTTAGTCGCCCTCCAACATTCCGCGCCCGCCCTCCGGGACTTGGGCTTCAATTCAAGGCCTTGGGAAGCGGGAGATTTTGATAAACCGGACCCCGAACGGGTATACGTGATGAACGCCGCCTTTGCGCAGACCGCGCAGTTTTACAACCCCGCGATCGAGACGATCCTTCATTCTTGGTTGGGGAGAACCGCGCCAAGCGGGCACTTGTCGGACACTTGGTGGTATTACAGGTTTGATCAAAACGGCCGGCTCATCCAAGATGAGCCCCGCTTGAAACCACTCGATTTCCCCGAATTAAGGATCACCCAGTAGCGGACTGGTCCGGTTGATAGGCAGGGCCGATTGATCAAAAAAAAGCCCCGGGGGAGCGGCACGCCCCCCAGGGCCAAGACTAGAAGCTCAGAACAATTGAATCGAAGAGCGGCGGGACAGGTGGGCGAAATCGCCCACCTGTCCGCCCTGTTACGGTTTACTTGTTCCTGTAGTCCTCAATGTTCAGGCCGAGCGCGTCCTTGCGGGACAGCTTGACCTTCTTGGTGACCGGGTCGATCCCGATGCACTTCACGAGCAGTTCCTGCCCTTCC
>CAYMOV010000071.1:0-13131 GCA_964392085.1 uncultured bacterium | reverse complement strand
GGATCCCAAAAGTGTGGATGGCGAGGGCGTTGTGCGGACCCGCAGTACGCCGTCCTCATAGGGGCTCGCCCCTATGTACCCCAAGACGGTATCTGTATAGTTCACGCCCAACTGCGACAGCCTCAATGCAGGGCATTTTAATGGTTTTTTGGGCGGTTGACAGTCCCATTGTCAGCCTAGTGACAACACCACAACATGTTGGGGAGAGGAAGGACGGCACCTCCTACGTGGGGAGGAGGTTCCTCAGTTGTCATTCCGAGCGAACCGGTCGTCAAAGGCGATCCGGCGACGAGGAATCAGCCAACGGTTAAAAATCGATCCGTCCTTGAGGTCGAGCAACCCGACTTACGGGTCGCTTGTGCGTTGGCCATCGGCGCACCTCATTTCAAGGCACAGTATAGCCACCCTGTAGCTACATATTAAGACCCGGGGGCCCTTCCCCAACCATGCCTCCAGGGAATAAAAAAAGGCCCGACCCCATCGGGGCCGGGCCTTGGACATCAAACCCTCCGGAACGCAGCGTCAACCGTGGCCCAGGTCAGTTGCAGTGCCAGTTCAACACATCCGTCAAAAGGTACCCCTGATACCAGTTACCCGAACCCAAGGCAACGGGAAGTGGGTTGGCGGTATTCGTGGTGACCAGGTACTCGGATTCGGTGGTGTAGACGTCAGTGCTCGCGTCGAAGATGCTGTTGGCGGAAGTCCCACGGATCCCGAACCAATAGGTCCCGGCGGCCACCGGCTGGTTCAACGTGATGGTCAAGGGATAATTCGTGACGTTGTCCGGAGTCGTCACGGGCCCTCCCGCCACCAGGAGGCTTTGGGGCGCCCCGTTATGGTCGGTGTACAGGCCCCCTTCCACGATGCAACTGTCGCTGAACCAAGTCCAGCCCCAGGTCACCAGGTTGTCGACGGTTACGGCCGACGTGAACGTCACAGGCTTCAAGTGGAGGTATTCGGACGACATATCCGTCCCCTCCAAGTAAGCCGTATGGCCGAACTGACCGGAAGCCGGACAGATGATGTCGGTGGGGGTCGAGGTGACCGTGAAGGTCGAGGTCACCGTCGGGGTCAAGGTTTCCGTTGGAGTAAAGGTAATGGTCGGCGTGGATGTCTCCGTGGGGGACAGGGTCTCGGTCGGCGTGTCGGTCTGAGTTGCGGTCGAAGTCGGTGTTCCCGTCAGGGTGAACGTGGCCGTAAAAGTGGCGGTCAGGCTTGACGTAGACGTCGGAGTAAAGGTGGATGTGTTGGAGGGGGGCGGCGGCGTTTCAGGCGTGGTCGGCGATGATTTCTTTTTGCAGGCATAGAGCACAAGGCTGAGGCAAACGGCCAAAACCGCGAATCGGCGCAACGAAGTCATGGGTTCTCCCGGAAAAGGTTGGGTTTGCCAGGGAGACAGCGGTTCAACCCCGACTTGTCGGAATCACCTGTGAAATCGGCCTGATACGGTTCGAACGGCGTCCCGTGTCCCTTCCCTCGAGCCCCGGGTGATCCAAGCGGAGGCATTGTAAATAGGCGGGACACGATAGGCAAGGTTTCCGGTATGGGTCCGCATCGCCTGAAACCGTTTACGGCAAATCAAATCTCGGGCCTCAACACCCTCACCCACACCGCCACCCTTAGGCAGTCGAAGGGCTCCCTCATGGGGCGAGGGGAAATACTTGCCTTAAGCCAACGGCTAACGGCCAGCGGCTAACGGCGTCTTCAGCCTTCTATTTTCTTCTTCCACTCCCCGATCAGGTTCAGCGCGTCCCGGGGGGTGAGGCCGTCCACGTCGATCTGGGACAGTTCCTCCAATACAGGATGCTGGCCGTTGGAGCCGAAGAAGGTGAGTTGAGGGATATCAGGTTCCGCCGCCCCGGGCGTGGTCGAACCCTCGATCTTGGGGGGATGGGTCGAGCCCGTCTCCAGGCCCGCCAAGATCTTCTTGGCCCGGTCCACCACGGCCTTCGGCACCCCGGCCAGGCGGGCCACTTGGATGCCGTAGCTCTTGTCGGCGCCGCCCGGCACGATCTTGCGCAGGAAAAGGATCTGGTCGTTCCATTCCCTGACCGCGATGTTGAAGTTCTTCACGTTGGGGAAATCGGCGGCCAGGCGGGTCAGTTCGTGGTAGTGGGTGGCGAACAGCGTGCGGGCGCCGATCTTCTTGGACAGGTGCTCCACCACGGCCCAGGCGATGGACATGCCGTCGAAGGTCGAGGTGCCGCGCCCCACCTCGTCGAGGATCAGCAGGCTCCTTTCGGTGGCGTGATTGAGGATGTTGGCGGTCTCCACCATCTCCACCATGAAGGTGCTCTGGCCCTGGGTGAGGTTGTCCGAGGCCCCCACCCGGCTGAAGATGCGGTCCACCACCCCGAGTTGCATGCGCTTGGCCGGCACGAAGCTCCCCACCTGGGCCATGAGGGCCAGCAGGGCGGTCTGGCGGATGTAGGTGCTCTTCCCCGCCATGTTGGGGCCGGTCAACACGATGATGCGGGTCTCATCTTCCGCAAGGTGGGAATCGTTCGGAACGAACTGGTCGCTGGGCATCAGGCGGTCCAACACCGGGTGGCGGCCTTCTTCGATGACCAGGTGCAGGGAATCGTCCACCTCGGGCCGGACATACCGGCTCCGCTGGGCCGCCTGGGCCAGGGAGGACAAGACGTCCAGTTCCGCCAGGGTGCGGGCCATCCGGAGGATCTTGGGCAGTTCCTCCCCCACGGCCTTGCGCAGCCCCTCGAACAGCTCGTATTCGAGCTTGTCGGCCTTCTCCTGGGCCCCCAGCACCTTGCCTTCCATTTCCTTTAGTTCGGGGGTGATGAACCGCTCGGCGTTCACCAGGGTCTGCTTGCGGTGGTAGTCGGCCGGCACCTTGTCCAGGTTGGCCTTGGAGACCTCGATGTAATAGCCGAAGACCGAGGTAAACCGCACCTTGAGGGTGGAGATGCCCGTCCGCTTCTTTTCCTTCTCCTCCAGGGTCGCGATCCAGTCCTTGCCTTCCTTGGCGCCGACCTTCAGCCCGTCCAAATCCTTGTCGTAGCCGTCCTTGATCAGGCCGCCTTCCTTGAGGGCCAGGGGCGGCTCCTCGGTCAGGGCCTTTTCCAGCAGGGCCTTCAGGTCCGCCTGGTTGTCCCAGGTCTCGACCCGCTCCCGCACCAGGGGCGACTTGAGGCCCCGCACCAGGCGCTCGGCCTCGGGCAGGACGCGGAGCGTGGAGCGGAGCGCCGCCAGGTCACGGCCGTTGGCGGTGGAACAGCCCACCCGGGCGGCCAGGCGCTCCAGGTCGGAGATCTCGCGCAGGCGTTCCCGCAGGGCGTCGTGGCGGTCCCGGTCGGCCAGCAGTTCCTCGACCGCGTCCTGGCGGCGGCGGATCTCGGAGAGGCTCGTCAGGGGATTGGTGAGCCATTGCTTGAGGAGGCGGCCCCCCATGGCGGTGCAGGTCTCGTCGAGGACGCTCAGGAGTGTGCCGTCGAGCGAGCCGTCCCGCATGGACTTGAGGATCTCAAGGTTGCGCTGGGTGGAGGCGTCGAGCACCATTCCCTCGCCCACGGGCTGGACGGACAGGGACACCAGGTGGGACATCACGCTGTGGGTGGTCTCGCGCAGGTAGGCCAAAAGGGCCCCGGCGGCCCGCACCGCGTGGGCCTGGCCCGAGAGGCCGAACCCCTCGAGGGTCTTCACCTTGAAATGGTCCTGGATCTCCCGGGTGGCGTCCTCGGTGGAGAACTTCCAGTCCTCGACGCGGGTGAGCTTGGCCCCCGGCACGGCCTCGATCAGCTTGCCGCCGTCCCCCGCCGTGGGGAACCCCTGGGCCACCAGCACCTCCGAGGGATGGTACTTGGCCAGCTCGTGGAGCATGGAGGCCAGGCGGTTCTCGCCCTTGGACTCGCAGGCCTTGAACTCGCCCGTGGAGACGTCCACCACCGCCAGCCCCACGCCCTTGTCGGACAGGGCCACCGAGGCCAGGTAGTTGTTGGCCTTGTCCTCCAGCATGGCCGAGGACAGCACCGTGCCGGGGGTGATGACCCGCGTGACCTCGCGCTTCACCAGGCCCTTGGCGAGGGAGGCGTCCTCGGTCTGCTCGCAGATGGCCACCGAATGGCCGGCCCGGATGAGCCGCCCGATGTAGTTCTCGGCGGCGTGGAAGGGGATGCCCGCCATGGGCACGCGGCTGTCGTCGTGGCTGCCCCGGCTGGTGAGGGTGAGGTTGAGGGTCTTGGCGGCGGTCTTGGCGTCCTCAAAGAACATCTCGTAGAAGTCCCCGAGGCGGAAGAAGAGGATCTTGTCCTGGTGGACGCGCTTGGTCTCCAGGTACTGCCTCATCATGGGGGTGATCTCAGCCAATCCGAACCCCCAGAAGGAAATGAGGAATGCGGAATTCGGAACGCGGAACGGGATTTTGGCCCGACATCCCTAATTCCTCATCCCTAATCCCTGATTCTCCGGTCATTCCTCCACCACGATGGCGGGGATGCCCGAGCGGCGCTTCACTTCCAAGGAAGTCTTCCGGGCGGTCTCCCGGTCGGGATAGTGCCCGAGCCGGACCTTGAGGGTCGTGAAGGTGGTGTCGGGGTTCTTCACCTCCACCACCTCGGCCCGGTACCCGGCTTTGTGGAGCTTCTGGATCGTTTGGTCCGCGTACGCTCGCTTCGTGAAGACCCCCACCTGCACCCGGAAGGGATTGGAGGAATCGACCCGGACTTGAACCGGTATCGGAGTGGGCTTGTCCGCCATCCCGGCCGTGGGGACCGGTGTGGGATCACCTTGAAACGACTCGGCCTCAGGCGTCCCGGTGGGAGAGGGCCCGGGGGTGGGCCGGATCTGGTCCGCTGGCGTGGGGACGGTCGTCGGGGTCATGACGACCGCTTGGGCCGCCAGCTGGGGGTTTCGGGTCTCGAGGTCCCGGCAACGTTCCTGGGCTTCCGGGGCCTCGATCGACTTGGCGTACCGGGACAGCAGGGTGGCGTAGGCCGCGTGGGCCTCCTGGGGCCTGTTCAGGGCCTCATAGGTCCGGCCCAACTTGAGGTAGACCTGGTTCAGTTCCTCGCACATGGGGTACCGATCCAGGATCTTCAGGTACTGGCGCTTCGCGTTGTCGTATTTCGTCTCCTTCAGGTAGGCGTTGCCCAGGGCCAGGTACGACTTGGGCGCCCACTTCCCCTCCGGGTCCCTCTTGATGGACTTGTCGAACTCGCCGATGGCGTGTTTCTCGTCGCCCAACGCCGCCAGGGAAGCGCCGAGCCAATAATGGACCTCGGGCTCATCGGGGCTTTTCGGGTAGGACTTCAGGTATTCGCGGTAGGTGGCCACGGCCTCGTCGTAACGGTCCGCCAGGTAATAGCGCGCCCCGAGGTTCTTGAGGGCCTCGCTTCCCTCCTTTCGGTGGCTGTATTCCTGGGCCAGGACCTTGAACTGCATCACGGAGACCTCAAAGTCCTGTTCCAACTCCGCCAAGATCAGCCGGCTCTGGGGGATGGCGTTCTCCATGGGATACTTCGCCACGAACTGCATCAAGCCGTCCTTGGCGTCCCTGTAGCGCTTTTCCCGGAAGGCCTTTTGGGACTTCTCGAAAAGGGCCTGGGCCGTGGGGTTCGGGGTGGGCGTCGGGGTGGGCGGTTCCTTGCGGGCCCAAGCCGGGGCCGCGAGGGTGACCCACAGGCCCAGGACCGCCGCCGGGAGGCGGCCGGCGATATTTCGGGAAAGGTCGCTCATTCGGACAAGTCCCCAAAGAGGTTCGCCACACGGCGGCCGGTGATCCGGACCTTCACCAGGTCCCCGGGCTTAAAGGCCCTCAACTTCAACCGCGGGTCCGCGGCTTCCGGGGTTTCGTCCCCGGCGATCGGCCCACCGACGGGGGGGCCGGCCCATTCCCCCGGGAAAATCACGCCCCGGTTGTGCTCCGTCTTGCCGAAGAGGGCCCCCAGGGTACGGTCCGCGGTCCCCTCCACCATGACGTCCTCCACCTTTCCCACCCGGGCCCAGGCCCGCTCCGCCGCGTGCGCGTTGGCCTTCCCGTTCAACCGGGCCAGGCGCCCTTCCTTCACTTCCTCCGGCACCTGGTCCAGCATCCGGGACGCCGGGGTGCCTTGGCGGGGGGAATACTTGAAGCTGTAGACCGAGTCGTACCGCACTTCGTCCATGAGGCGCAGGGTGCCCTCGAAGTCATCGTCCCGTTCCCCGGGGAAACCCACGATGAGGTCGCTCGTCAGGGCCAGGTCCGGGCGCGCGGCCTGGAGGGCCCGCACCCGGCCGAGGTAATGCTCCACCGTGTACTTGCGGTTCATGAGCTTCAGCAACCGGTCCGACCCGCATTGCACCGGCAAGTGCACGCAGGGGCAGACATGGGGGGTGTCGCCCACGACCCCAACCAGTTCGTCCGACAGGTCCAGGGGGTGGGGCGTCATGAAGCGGAGCCTGGCCAAGCCCGGCACGGCGGCCACCCGGCGCACCAACGCCGCGAAGGTGGGGGTCCCGCCCCGGGACCGGAGCCCCAGGCCGTAGGAATTGACGTTCTGGCCCAGGAGGGTCACCTCGCGCACCCCCGAGGCCACCAGGCGCCCGACCTCCTCCAGGATCGACTCGGGGTCCCGGGACACTTCCCTCCCCCGGGTGAAGGGCACGATGCAGAACGTGCAGAACTTGTCGCAGCCCTTCATGATCTCCACGAAGGCGCGGTGGGGCGAGGGCAGGAGGTCCGGCATGCTCTCGGGGAAATAGGCGGGGTCGAAGTCGGCCATGACCGTCGGGGCGTTGGATCGGTCCGAGGCCTTGCGGAGGAGATCGGCGGCCTTGGGGTACTGGTCCGGGCCCAGGACCAGGTCGAGGTGGGGGGCCCGGTCCAGCAATTCTTCCTTGTAGCTGGTGGCCATGCATCCCAGCACCCCCAGCACCCGGCCGGGCCGGTCGGACTTCCACTCGGCGAGTTGGCCCAGCCGCGAAAACACCTTGTGCTCCGCGTTTTGGCGGACCGAACAGGTGTTGAACAGCACCACGTCGGCGTCCTCGGCCCCTTCCGCCATGACGAAATCGCCCTGGCGGAGCAGGTGGACCAGGTGGAGGGACTCCAGGGTGTTCGACTGGCAGCCGAACGTCTCGAGGAACACCTTCTTGGGTTGGGGGGCGGTCGACAGGGAGTCCAAGGTCTTCTTTCGGGGGGCCCCGGACCCCTCGGGTCGGCGGGACGGCGTGTTTTTGGAGGGGTTATTTTAAGGGGCCCAGGGGCCCAGGGCAACCGAAGCCGGAGGCTAAAACGGGTTCACCACGGGGGAAAAGGAGGTCACGGAGGGAGGGTTACTGGGTTTTCCGACGACTGGCTTGGATTGGGTTGGAAGCCATTTCCCGCGGTTGGAATTTCAAGCACTTGCCCGCGAAACCAAGGGTGGTTCCCCGTACCCCCATGGCCCCCGTGGTTCAATGGGGTCGATTCGCCGGGATGAACATCCGGACCGTGACCACCAGGATCGCGATGACGCCGATGAAGGATCCCATGGCCGGCAGTTCGAACCGCTTGATGATCGCGGTCAACAGGACGAATAGGCCCAGGATGACCAGCACCCGGACCGCGATGAAGACCGCGGGGGAGGCGGGCGGCCCCTCCCGGCGGGTCTTCTGGTACCCGGCCCAATAGGGCGAATCGCTTTCCCAGCTGAATACCTTGCCGTCGCTCCCATAGATGACCGGCAAGTTGGCTCCGCAGGCCCCGCAGACGATGTTCTCGGGGATGTTATAGGCCCCGCATCCGAGGCACTTGATGTCCGTGGTGCGGTGCTCGCGCTTGGGCCGGACAGGAGCGGGAATTTGGATTTCTGGGACGGTCACGTGGGACACCCCGGGGAGAGGGAATGAGGGATTAGGAATGGGACGCCTTAGCTCGAAGACAAAAAAACTCAATCCTTAATTCCGGATTCCGCGGTTCAGACGGTTCCCTTCGTCGGGTGGTCGGGCAGGCTCTGGATCTTGTTCACCAGCATGGCGATCTTGCGGGCCTCGTCCGTGAGCTTCTTGTGGGTGAGGGTCTTCTCGAGTTCCTTATAGGCGGCGATCGTCTCGGGTCTCTTCCCCATCTTGAAGAGGATCTCGGCCTTCTTCTTGAGGATCTCCACGTTGTCGGGCTGGAAAGCCAGGATGGAGCTGAAGTAGTTCAGCACCGCGTCGAACTTGCCTTCCTTGAAGGCGCCCCCCGCCAGTTTGAGGTAAATCTGCGCGGCCTCCGGGCTCTTGCCCGCCTGTAGGTGGATGCGGGCGGCCCGGTTGAGCAGCCCCGGGTCGTCCCCCTTCCTGGCCAGCAGTTGGTTCACCCGGCCCACCGCGGAGGCCCAATCCTTGGCCTGCTCGTCCAGGGTCAGGAGGGGTTCCAACAGCGAATCATCCGAGGGATTGGCGTCGTGGAGCTTCTGGAAGGCGGCCCGCGCCTCGGGATATTGCTTGAGGGCCAATTGGCTCTTGGCGATCACCATGTCCAAGCCCCCCCGCCCGGCGGCCTGGGCCTTCTTGGCGGCCTCCAGGGCCAGCTCATGTCGGCCGGATTGGTGCTCGGACTGGGCCAGGCGCTCCATCAGTTCCCCGAGCTTGGCCGTATCGCCGGCCGACTCGGCGAGGAAGCATTCGAGCCGCACTTGGGCCGGGCTGTCACCGTCGATCTCGGCGGACTTGGCCAGGTACAGCTTGGCGGGTTCGACGTGCCCCGCCTCCAGGTGGGCCTGGGCGATGGCCCTGAACTCATCCGCGGCCTCGGACACCTGGGCGTTCTCCAGGAAGATGGCGGCCAGCTTCTCGCGGTAGGAGTGGTTCGAGGGCTCGGCCTCGATCATCTGCCGGTAAAGTCCCAGGGCCTCGTCGAATCGCCCCTCCTGCACCATCTGGTCGGCCTCGGAGGTCTTCTGGAGCGTCCGCACCAGGGCCTTGTGCTTGGCGTCCATCCGGTCGGCGTTGAGCTTGGCGACCTTCTTCTCGATGGATCCCACCTTGGCGGTGTTGCCCTGGGCCATGAAGATCCCACGGGCGTGCCAATAGCTGTCGAGGGCGTCCTGGTCGTCGCCCTTGCGGCCGAAGGCGTCGCCGATGGAGTTCAGGAGCGCCGCGTTATCCGGCTCGCTCTGGAGGATCTTGCGGTATTCCTCGATGGCCTTGTACCACTCCCCGTTCTGGGTGTACACGAAGGCCAGCTTGATGATGTTCTGTTTCTCGTCGCTCACGGTCTCTCGCCTTGGTCCCGCGGGGTTGGACCCGGGGCATCTTGTTTTTGACTCCGCATCCCGCTCTTTTGATCCCCACCCGCCCTTTGGATCCGTCCCTGCCGTTTTATTGCGTTTTATCGCTTTGTTTCGATCGTTTGTCGTTCGTCTGGGTCTAGTCGTCGCCAGCGGCTAGCGGCTTATGTTGTTTTACGCTTTCAACCCCTCCACCTCATAGGGAATCACCTTGTCGGCCTTTCCCTTCAGCTTGATGGGATCCAGCATGCGGGCGTTGACCTTGTGCTTGACCCGCTCGTAGGTGGAGGAGGAGATGAGGATCTGGCCCTTCTCGGCCACCGATTCCAGCCGTTGGGCGAGGTTCACGTTGTCGCCGATGGCGGTGTATTCCATGCGTTCCAGGCTTCCCAGGTTGCCTACGACGACATCACCGGTGTTGATCCCGATGCCGATGTTGACCTCCTTCTTGCCCTCCATGCGCCACTTGGCCTGCAGTTCCTTCATCTTGGCGGACATCTCGACGGCGGCCAGCACGGCCCGCTCGGCGTGGTCCGGCAGGTCCACGGGCGCGCCGAAGATGGCCATGATGGCGTCCCCCATGAACTTGTCGAGGGTGCCCTCGTACTTGAAGATGATCTTCACCATCTCGGTGAAGTACTCGTTCAGGAGGTGGACGACTTCCTCCGGGCTCAATTGCTCGGACATGGGGGTGAAGCCCCGGATATCCGAGAAGAACACGGAGACCTCCTTCTTCTCGCCCCCGAGCTTGAGCCCCCCCTCGTTGGCCATGATCCGGTCCACCACGCTCTTGGTGACGTATTTGGAGAAGGCGCCCTTGAGCATCTCCTTCTCGCGGAGGCTCTTGGCCATGTCGTTGAAGGCGTCGGTCAGGTCCCCCAATTCGTCTCCCCGTTTGAGCTGGATCTTCTGGTCGAGGTTGCCGGAGGCGATGGCCGACACGCCGTTCACCAGGAGGCCGATGGGCTTCACCAGGAAGGTCACGAACAGCATCATGAAAAGGATGCCGACGGCCAGGGCGATGCCCGAGATGAGGATGATGGTGACGGCCACCGACCGTTCGACCCGCAGGATCGAGTTCTGGTTCATGCCCAGGTGGATCACCCCGATGGAGACCTTCTTGGGCTGGCCGTCCTCGACGATCTGGGTGAGGATCGGCGCCTGCATGTGGTAGAAGGTCTGGCCTTCCTGGCTGCGGAAGGGCTGGGTCACCACCTGGCCCGAGAGCCGCTCGGAATCGGTCAACGACCTCACGCCGGCGGGCAGGAGGTAGGGTTCCTTCTGGATGACCCGTTGGAGGTCCTGGTCGGTGGTGGTGCGGTTGGTGCGGAGCGCCACCAGGCGCCCATCCTTATCGGTGATGACGGCGTATTCCACGTCGCCCAACCGGGTCTGGTCGCGGTTCTTCCAGAGGGAGTCCTGGACCAGGGCGTTGAGCTGGGTGATCTGGTCGAAAAGCGCCTGTTGCCAGGGCGGCAAGGACCCCATGAGGGTCGGGTCCACGTCGTGGGTGCTGTTCGTCTCCACCTGGACGGCGTCCTTGACGAACTGCATCAAGGGGATGTTGACGTCCTCGGTGGCTTCCTGGCTGAAGTGGGTCAGGAGCGGGTCGACGCAGTTGAAGGTCAGGCTCTTCACCTGGGCCTCGCCGCGGTCGATGACCTGGCGCACCAACGTCTGCCGGACCTGGTTCAAGACCATCCAGGTGACGGCGCCCATGATCGTCCCGATGAGCAGGGTCAGGACGAGGATGAACTTGACCCGGAGGGAGAAGAAATGCCGTTTACGGGCGAAGGCCTTGGGGGCGGGGATGGGGGTGGGGACCGGTTCGCTCACGAAACCCTCGATGCGGGAGATGGGATGGAAGCGTGGGGTATTTTACACAAAACGGGGGGTCCCGGGGACGGGGTGGGGCTACTGGGCGCCGCCCTGACGGGGTGATCGGGTCAACCGCTTCTTGTTCTTGAAACCGGGTTTCCGGGGCTTCCGGGGGGCCGGGTTGGCCACTCCCGTGGAGCGCCAAAGGTCCTTGAGTTCACGCGGTTCCAATTCCCGGACGTCGCCGGGCTTCATGGGATGGAGCTTCAGGGGGCCGAAACCGACCCGCTTCAGTTTGACGACGGGGTGGCCCATGGCCTCCATCAATCGGCGGACCAGGCGGTTGCGGCCCTCCCGCACGATCAATTGGACGTAGGAATTGGTCTCCAACTTCTCCATGGGCTTCGCCTCGGCGCTGGCCCATCCGTCCTCCAGCCTCAGGCCCTTGCCGAGACGCTCGAATTCCTCCGGGGTGAGGATGCCTTGGACCTTGGCCTGGTAGATCCGGGCCACCTGGAACTTCGGGTGCAGGAGTTTCTGGGCCAGGGCCCCGTCGTTGGTGAGGAGCAGGAGCCCCTCGGTGTGGAAGTCGAGGCGGCCCACCGGGAACAGCCGGCCGGCCCCCAGGCGCCGGACCATGTCCCCCAGGTTCGGCCGGTCCTCGGGGTCCTCGAGGGTGCACATCACCCCGTCGGGCTTGTAATAGAGGTAGTAGTGGAATTCCTTGAGGGTGACCCGCTTGCCGTTGACCTTGATGGAATCCTTGGCCGGGTCCACCTGGCGGCCCATATCGGTCACGCCGGCCCCGTTGACGGAAACCGCGCCTTGGCGGATCAGGTCATCGCCGCCGCGCCTGGAGGAAACCCCGGCCCGGGCCAGGAATTGGTTCAACCGCATAGTCACACCTTAAGGTATTGGATTTAAACTGGTTTCACCACAAGGATGAAAGCGCCCCTCACCCCGGCCCTTCGGGCCCGCCCTCTCCCCCAAGGGACGAGGGAAATTGTAAAAAACCACGTTCAGTTCACCCTCTCCCTCGAGGGGGGCGGGTCGGGGTGGGGGTGGTTAAGTGATGTCCGAGTCGGGCGCAGGCTCCACCGGAGCGGTTTCCACGGGGGCTTCCCCGGCCGGTGCGCCTTCCGCTTCCGCGGCGGGGACGGGGGCTTCCAGGTCCATGGGCGACAGGCCCAGCTTGGTCTCCCGGCGCCTCAGCTCCCCTTCCATCTCCTTCATCAGGTCGGGCGATAGCTGGTTGCCGGCCAGTTCCTGGATCTCGGAGATGCGCGGCAGGTCCGACAGGTCCTTCAGGCCGAAGTGGATGAGGAACTCATGGGTGGTGCCGTACAGCAGGGGCCGCCCGGCGGCCTCGGCCCGCCCCAGGATGCGGATCATCTTCTTCTCGAGCAGGGTCTGCATCATGTTGGCCACGTCCACGCCCCGGATGGCCTCGACCTCAGCCCGGGTCACGGGCTGCTTGTAGGCGATGATGGCGAGGGCCTCGAGGGCGGGCTTGGTGAGGCGGGTGGTGGTGACCACCTTGTAAAGTTCCTTCGCCCACTTGTGGTACTCGCCGCGGGTCAGCAGCTGCCACCCCTCGCCGATCTCCACGAGCTGGAAACTGCGGTCCAGCGCCTCGATCTCGGCCTGGAGCGCCGTGAAGGCCTCCTTCACCTCGTCCACGGTGGCGTCCTTGGCCAGGGCGGCCGCGCGCTTCGCGGTCAGGGGCTGTTCGCTGACGAACAGCAGGCTCTCGAGGACCTTCTTCAGTTTTTCGCTTTCCATGGCTCACCGATCGGTCGGCCCGCGTCGCGAAACGGGGCCACAGGGTATTGGGTTAACAGCAAAGCCACAACATTTTAGCCACCGATGAACACCGATGAACATGGATGGAGATCAGGCTCAAGCCGAAAACCTTTTCACACCGCAAGGATGGCCGGTGCCGTTTAACCCGGAATTTCTTTATCGGTGTTCATCCATGTTCATCGGTGGCAAAGTTTACGCTTTTTCGTTCGGCTCTTCCGTTGTTTCGTCCGCGGCCTTCGGACCGTCCACGGCGGTGTCGTTGGCCGAGGCCAGGACCGGGGCGTTCTCGGACAGCGTCAGCAGGATCTCCCCGAAGGCCCCC
>CAYMOV010000070.1:11877-13224 GCA_964392085.1 uncultured bacterium | reverse complement strand
CCGAGTGGTTGAGGGTGGAGACCCAAAGGAGAAGCGTCCAGGCGAGGGCCCAAAGAAACCAGGGGATTTGCAGGAATCCGGTAAGGGGGATGGAGGATAAGGAGGGAGGTCGGTAAGCCCAATAGATCCTGGCTGTTTGGAGGAACCCTAAAGCGGCGAGGAGCACCGGGTGGGGAAGCGAGTCCCGGAAGGTTTCGAGGCGGATCTTGAGCCAGGGGTTCATGCAAGGATTCTAACCGAACCCAAATGAAAAGGGGCCTACCCCTGGCGGACTAGGAGGTTACGGGTCTGGAGCGCTTTAAATGGGGCTGAAGGGCAACCGGGTCCTGAGGGTGGACTCAGCGCAAAACCAGCAGCTTGAGAAGGACCTGATCGGTTCCCGCAGTGACGACCACGTAATAAAGCCCGTTGGAGAGGGGATGGCCGCTTACGCCTGTCAGGTTCAAAGTCACGGGCCCGTAGGGGTGGGTGGACCAGGTTCGCTCCAGCACTTTCCGGTAGGCCGGGGTGAAGACCTGGATCCGGATGTCGGTGAGGCCCGTAAAGAAAGGCGGCAAGACGCTCAGGAAACCGCCGGTGGATGGGTTGGGATAGAGGCTCGGCGGTTGAAGGTTGGAGGGCGTGGCGGTGGGTGAGGGAGCCGTACTCGTGACGGTGAGGGTCGCGGTTGGAGTCCAAGAAGGGGTCCGGGCGGGAGTGGGGGTGAAGGAGGCCGTGGGGATCGGGGTGAGGGTGGGCGTCCAAGTGAGAGAGTGGGTTGCGGTACTTGAGTAAGTCGGGGTGGATGTGGATGAGGACGTGTTGGTAGGCGTCGGGGAAGGGGAGGGGGTATCCGTCGCGGTTTTGGATGGAGTCGCCGAGGCGGTGGGTGAGTCTGTCCAAGTGGCAGTGGGAGTGTTGGTCCAGGTGTTTGTGGATACGGGGGTTTTCGTGGGTGTGTAAGACGGCGTCGCCGAGGCCGTCGGGGTGGAGCTGGGTGTGGAGGACGGCGTCGCTGAATGGGTCGAGGTCGCCGTGGGGCTGGGAGTGGTGGTGTGGGAGGGCGTTGAGGTGGAGGTCAACGTGTTCGTCGCGGTTTGGGAGGGTGTGGCTGAAGCCGTCAATGTGGTCGTCGGTGTAGGCGTTGGACTGAGCGTGAAGGTCCAAGTGGGGGTCGAGGTCCGGGTTGACGTAAAAGTGTTTGAAGGCAAAGACGTATACGTTCCGGTGGGAGAGGATGTTGATGTTTGGGTGGGTGGCGTTGTTGGGCTCATCGAGAGGGTTGGTGTCGGCGAGGCCGTCCATGTGGCCGAATACGTCGGGGTGGGGGAGAAGGTCGCTGAGGTTGTGGGGGTTGAAGTCCGGGTC
>CAYMOV010000070.1:0-11777 GCA_964392085.1 uncultured bacterium | reverse complement strand
AAGTCCGGGTCGTTGTGAAGGACGGGGACGAAGTCGAGGTGAAGGTTCGGGTCGCCGTCAGGGTCTGCGTAGCACTCGGCGAAGCCGTCCCGGTTGGAGTGGGCGTTGAAGTGTTGGCCGGGGGCGCTGTCGCGCTAGGCGTAGGCGTAGACGAGCGGGTGGGTGAGAAAGTCGAGGTGGTGGTTGAGGTCGCGGTCGAGGTGGGGGTCCAAGAAAGGGTTGGGGTGGCGGTGAATGTCCGGGTCGCAGTGGCGGTGGAGGATGTGGTGGGGGTTGCGGTCGAGGTGGGTGTCCAAAACCGGGTCGCGGTGGGGGTCCAAGAAAAAGTTGGGGTGGAAGTCGGGGTGAAAGTCGGTGTGCTGGTCGCCGTAGGGGTTGGAGTGCCCGTTGTCGTGCGGGTCAGGGTGAAGGTGGGAGTGAAGGTGGCTGTAAAAGCCTGTGTCCTCGTACTCGTTTGGGTATTGGTCGCGGTTGGGGTAACCGTTCGGGTGGGGGTGAAGGTGGCGGTAAAGGTCGGGGTGTTTGTGCGGGTGCTGGTCGGTGTATTGGTTCGGGTGAAGGTCCCGGTGAAAGTCGGCGTGGTGCCCGGGGTGGGAGCCGAACAGCCCAGCCCGAAAACGCTCAGGACGGTCGTGGGGCGGCCGGTATTGTCGAAGGCCACCTTGGTGTATCCCTGCCAGTTATAGGCCTCGGGTTCCCACCAGACCACCCCCAGTCCGCGTCCCCCGGACACCGACTGGGTCTTGGCCAGGATGTCCGCCAAAAAGTCATGGGAGGCCTGGGGTTGGGAAACATCCATCCCGACCTCTACGACCATGACGTCCTTGTTGTACCGGGACACCATGTCGTTCATGTTGGCCAGGCATTGGGCATCGAGGGTGGTCCAAGTGGTGGGGTCCGGGTACAGGGACATGCCGCAGACATCCCACCGCGCCCCGTTGGACTTCAACCCGTCGAAGATCCAACGGAACAAGGCGTTGTCGTAGCCGTTGGAGATGTGCACGACGACCTTGGCGGAGGGGAAGATGGACTTGACCGCCCCGTACCCACTATCCACCAGGGCCGCGAAATTCGCCATGCTGGCCGAGGCGCGGCCGTCCTCCCACAGCATCCCGTCATTGGTCTCGTTGCCCACCTGCACCCACTCGGGCGTCACCCCCGCCGCGGACAAACCGCCCAAAACGTCCACCGTGTGGAGCGACACCGCCTGGGTCAACTGGGCGAAGCTGTAACCCGTCCAGGCGGCGGGTTTGTTCTGCTGGCCCGGATCGGCCCAGGAGTCGCTGTAATGGAAGTCGATGAGGATGCGGAAACCCATGTTTTTCGCGCGGACGGCCATATTGATGACGTCGGTCTTGCCGCACCAGCCGCCGGCGGGGTTCACCCAGACCCGGAGCCGGATCGTGTTGATGCAATGCTCCTGCAGGATCTGGAGGCAATTTTTCTGGTTGCCGGCCTCGTCGTAGAACAGGCGTCCCTGGGATTCCATCTGGGACAGCCAACCGATGTCGGCGCCCTTGGCGAAGGCCGCGGCGGCTTGAACCGAACTAGGGATTTGGATGGTCATGAGAAACCCGACCCCGAGAAGGATAGGGAGGAGCGACGGAAGGGTTTTGGATTTGGCGCGAAGCGACATGAATGCCTTTTCGGTGTCAGCCGAGGTGCGGGATTGGTTTGTGATCAAAGATTACCGGAGAAACCCCCGGGGGGCCCCCTAAAAATCGATTGGGCAGGGTCGTCGATTTACCGGCTGGATTTCAGGTTAAAGGAAGGCCTGCGCCGGCTTGTGGAGGTCGGTCAAGCCAGGACCTTCTCGATACGGCGGTCGGGGACCAGCCACAGGACCGCCACGAGGATATAAAGGGCCATGGCGAACCAGGCGACGAAGAAGGCGCCGACGATCGCCAGGGCGTAGATCACCACCGAGACCTTCCCCTTGAAGTCGCTCCCGATGGCCTTGGCGAGGGTCGAGCCCTTGCCGTGATGGGCCAGGAGGACCCGCACCAGGACGTAATAGGAGACCGCCGCCCCGAGGAGTACGGCGCCATAGAGGGAGACCGGCGGACCCGCGAAGTGGTTGGAACCCATCCAGGCGGTGGTGAATGGGATGAGGGAAAGCCAGAAGAGCAGGAGCAGGTTGGCCCAGAGCGCCGCGCCGTTCACCTTTTGGACCGCCTGGAAGAGGTGGTGGTGGTTGCTCCAGTAGATGCCGAGGAAGATGAAACTGAGGACGTAACTGCAAAACACCGGGAGCAGGGGCGCGAGGTCGGACCAGCCGGTCCCCCGGGGCGCGCGCAGTTCCAGAACCATGATGGTGATGAGGATGGCGTACACGCCGTCGCTGAAGGCTTCCAACCTGCCCTTGCCCATAACGCCTCCGCGTTATTCCGGATGGGCGACAACCTAGCGGGCGGCCCGGGAATTTCCAAGGGGGGCTCTCAGAATGAGAGCCGGCCAGTGGGATCGTCCCAGGGTGGGTCCCTGAAATGAAGTACAATAAGAAGCCATCCCAGAGTCCGCCCGGTTATTTTCCCTCCCCCTAACCGACGATTGCCCCCCCTCTCTCTCGGCCGCCCTCATCCAGCCCGTTTAAATCCGCGGTTGTTCCCGCACCTTGGACCGCGCCTCCATGATCCGCCCCCTCTTTAAGCTCCGGCGCCGCTTCCAGGCGCTCTTCTCCCCGCTCCTGGCCTCCAAGCCCAGCGAGGACCCCATCCGTTCCGAGCTGTTCAGCATCGAGCGCTTCGAGCAACACGCCCGCTCCCTGGCCGAAGCCCAAACCATCACCGACAATCCCCGCGCCGGCGTCCCCCTGGGTCCCCGACTTCGTGAAAACGAAAGGATCCTCCAGGAATCCTTCCTCTATCTGACCAACGAAGTCCACCAGAAGAAGCCCATCAACCCCGCGGGGGAATGGCTGATCGACTCCTTTTACGTGGTGGAGGAACAGCTCCGGGACATCAAACGGTACCTGCCCCGGGGTTTTTATCGGGAACTCCCCAAGCTTTCCCGGGGGTTCCTGCGGGGGAGTCCCCGGGTATACGGCCTCGCCTGGGCCTACATCGCCCACACCGATAGCCGGTTCGACTCCGATTCTTTGGTCCATTTCGTCCAGTCCTACCAAAAGGTCCAACCCCTCACCATCGGCGAGCTCTGGGCCCTGGCCGTGACCCTGCGCGTGGTGATGGTCGAGAACCTCCGGCGGGTCGCCATCCAGGTCGTGAAGGCCCACGAGGCCCGCCGGGAAGCCGACGCCTTTGTGGATGAGCTCCTGGGGGTGATCGAGGAATCCGCCGGGGAAAGCCGTCCCACCGCCGAGAAGCTGAAGCGGCAGTCCGTACACCCCGCCTTCCTGGTGCAGTTGGTGCAACGGCTCCTCTACCAGGACCCGGCGGGGACCCCGGCGGTCCAATGGCTGAACGAGCGCCTGGCCGCCCGCGGGACCACCGCCGAGGACCTGGTGACCTCGGTCTATAACCTCCAGGCCGCGAACAACCTCACGATCCGCAACCTCATCACCAGTTTCCGGACCATGGCGTCCTTCGATTGGCAGGAGTTCGTCGAGGGGGTGAGCCTGGTCCAGGCCATCCTGGAGCGGCACCCGGGCTTCGGGAAGATGGACTTCATGTCACGCAACCAATACCGGACCGCGGTGGAGCGGATCGCGAAGGGCTCCGGCCGGACCGAAATGGAGATCGCGGAGTGGGCGGTCCGGAAGGCGGGGGGGGAGGCCCCCGGGCTTGGGACCGCCGGCCGGAACCAGGATCCCGGGTATTTCCTCCTAGCCGAGGGTCGGCGGGCGTTCGAGGCGGAAGTGGGCTTCAAGGTCCCGTTGAGGCGGAAGGTCCTGCGCCTTTATACGGATTACCCCACCTTCGCTTGGGTCGCCAGCCTCCAGCTCATGGCGGCGCTGTTCATCGTCCTCCCTGTCCTGCTCAACCCGGGCCTCTCCCCCTGGGGCCTGCTCCTCCTCGCGGCCTTCGGCCTATTCCCGGCGGCGGACCTGTCCGTGGCCTGGGTCCACCGGTGGATCGCTCAGATCGTCCCTCCCGGGCACTTGTGCCGCCTGGAATTCCTCCGGGGCCCCCCCGCCGATTGCCGGACCTTCGTGGTGGTGCCCACCCTGCTTGGGGAAGAGTCGGAAATCATCCGGCAGTTCGAGAAATTGGAGGTGCATTACCTTTCCAACCCCGAGGGGGACGTCCGGTTCGCGCTCCTGACCGATTGGAAGGACTCCGACCGGGAGACGCTTCCCGGGGAGGTGGAACTGCTCCTGAAGGCCCAGGGGGAAGCCGCCGCGCTCAACCTCAAGCATGGACCCGCCCCCGATGGGGGCCCCCGGTTCTTCTTTTACCACCGCCGCAGGGTTTGGAACCCCCCGCAGGGCGTTTGGATGGGTTGGGAACGCAAGCGGGGAAAGCTCCTGGAATTCTTCCGCCTGTTGAGGGGCGCCTCTGACACGACCTACGGGCAGGCCGCCGGGCCGCCCGTGACGGCCCCCGAGGGGGTCCGATACGTCGTGACCCTGGACTCGGACACCCAACTGCCCCCTTCGGTGGTCCAACAACTGGTCGGCATCCTGGCCCACCCCCTGCACCGGGCCCGGGTGGACACCCAGTCCCGAAAGGTGGTCGAGGGCTACGGCATCCTCCAGCCCCGCGTCACCGCGTTCCTCCCGGACAAGAGCGAGAAGTCCCTTTTCCAGGAGCTCTTCTCAGGGGATTGCGGGATCGACCCCTACGCCTCCGCGGTCTCCGACGTCTACCAGGACCTGTTCGGCGAGGGGACCTTCACCGGAAAGGGGATCGTCGACGTGGACTCCTACCTCCTGACCCTGGAGGGACGGATCCCCGAGAACCTGCTTTTGAGCCACGACCTGTTCGAGGGATCGTTCGCCCGGTGCGGGTACGCCAGCGACCTGGAATTTTTCGAGGAATTCCCCTCCCACGCGGGGATCTCGTCGGTCCGGGAACATCGCTGGATCCGCGGGGATTGGCAGCTCCTGCCCTGGATCCTCGGGAAGCGGGGGAAGGACCTGTCCGCGATCTCCCGCTGGAAGATGGCGGACAACCTAAGGCGCAGCCTGAGCCCCGTGGGAATCCTCGGCCTCCTGGTCGCGGCGTTCTGCGTCCCCAGGGCCGACCCCAGGGTTTGGATGGGGTTGGCCCTGTTGGGCCTCGCGGTCCCGCCCTTCATGCCGTTCCTCGAGGACCTGGTTTTTTGGCGCCGGCCCATGCATTGGAAGGATCGCCTCCAGGAGACGCTCCGGCACCTCCGGTTGGGCTCCTGGCATTTTTGCGTGAACCTGGCGCTCCTGGCGGACCGCTCTTGGAGCCACCTGGACGCCATCGTCCGCACCCTTTGGCGGTTGTTCGTCAGCCGCAAGGACCTTTTGGAATGGGTGACGGCGGCCCAGGCAAAATCCGCCTCATCGCTCTCCTCCCTCAGCTTTTGGCGGAGGATGCGGGGTTCGGTGGCCCTCACGGCCGCCACCACGGTCCTGATCGGGTTACTCCATCCCCTGGCCTTGGCCCCCTTCCTTCCCCTGGCCGTCCTCTGGGCCTTGGCCCCTTGGTTCGCCCGTTGGGTCAGCCTGCCCAGCGAGCCCGAAAAAACGGTGCCCCTCAACAGCCAAGAGACCCGGGCTTTCCGGCAATATGGGCGGCGGATCTGGCGTTTCTTCTCGACCTACGCCGGAACCGATGACCACTTCCTCCCGCCCGACAACTTCCAGGAGGACCCCCACCCGGTGGTGGCCCACCGCAGTTCGCCCACCAACTTCGGCCTCTACCTCCTCTCCGTGGTGACCGCCCATGATTTCGGCTGGTGCGGGTTGGGGGAGATGGTCGGCCGCCTGGAGGCGACCCTCGGCACCCTCGCGGCCCTGCCCAAGTTCAGGGGCCATTTCTTCAACTGGTATGAGACCCGGACCCTGCAGGTCCTGAACCCGGCCTACATCTCCTCGGTGGACAGCGGAAACCTGGCGGGCCACCTCCTCACGCTGTCCCAATCCTGCCGGGACCTCCTGCGCCGCCCCCTCTTCTCGAACGCCACGCTCTTGGGTGTCCGGGATACGGTGGCCCTGCTCAAGCAGGCGGTCCAGGACCTGCCCCCCGAGGGGCGCACCGCCGTCACGCCCCTCAACCAGTTGAAGGACGGGATCGCGCGGTTGGAAGCCCAATTGGCGGGCGACCCCCAAACCTATTTCGAGTGGGCCGGCCATTGGGACCAGCTCAGTCAACTTGCCGAGACCCTGAAGGACATCGCCCAGGCTACGGCGGCCGACCACGGCGGGATGGACAAGAGCGAGATCGTGGTCTGGGCGGTGCTGGTCGCGGCCGACTTGAAGGGCCATTCGGCGGATTTCCACGGCCTGTTCCCCTGGGCGCCCCTGCTCTCGAACCCCGTCCGATCCGGCGCCGAATCCCCCGACGAGATGGAAATCCGCCGGACCATCGAGCAACTCCTGCCGCCCGACCTGCCACTGGGCGACGCGCCTGAACATTGCCGGGAGGCCGTGGAGCGTTTCGAGGCCTGGCGCGCGGCCCGGGAAAAGACCGACCCCTCCGCCGAGGAAGAGGTGTATTTCGACCGGGTCATCGGGGCCCTCCTGTTCTCGGCGGAATCCTGCGCCCACATGAGGGAACGCCTCTCGACCGTCGCCGGGACCGCCCGGAAACTATTCAAGGACATGGAATTCGGTTTCCTGCTGAACCCCAAGAAGAAACTTTTCTCCATCGGGTACCGGGTCGCGGAGGACCAGCTGGACGAGGGATGCTACGACCTCCTGGCCACCGAGGCGCGGTTGACGAGCTACATCGCCATCATCAAGGGGGACGTGCCCGTGTCCCATTGGTTCCGGTTGGGCCGGGGCCTGGTGCCCGACCCGGGCGGCGCGCTTCTGATCTCCTGGTCGGGTTCCATGTTCGAGTACCTGATGCCCTCCCTGGTGATGATGAACCCCGATGGGAGCCTGCTGGACCAGACCTGCAAGCGGGTGGTCCGGAGGCAGATCCAGTACGGGCACCAGGAAGGCGTGCCCTGGGGCACCTCGGAGTCCGGCTACAACCAGCGCGACCTGGACCTCAACTACCAGTACTCCAATTTCGGGGTGCCGGGGTTGGGGCTCAAGCGGGGCCTCGGGAAGGACCTGGTGGTGGCGCCCTACGCCACCGCCTTGGCCGCCATGGTGGCGCCCCACGAGGCCCTACGGAACCTGGACCGGTTGGAAAGGCTGGGGGGGCGCGGTTCCCTGGGTTTTTACGAGGCTTTGGACTACACGCCCACCCGGCTGATGGAGGGCCAAGCCTTCGCGGTGGTTCGGTCCTTCATGGCCCACCACCAGGGCATGTCGCTGTTGGCCTTCTCCAACGTGGTGCACGACGGCCTGCTCCGCCGCCGGTTCCATATGGACCCCCTGGTCCAGGCTGGGGAGCTCCTGCTCCAGGAGAGGACTCCCCGCAACCTGGGGGCCCTTCGGGACCAGATGATGGAAGTGGAGATCACCAACGTCCGGGACACCGTCTCCCCGGTCCTGCACCGGTTCCGATCGCCCCACCATCCCATCCCCAGTTCGCACCTATTGTCCAACGGCCGCTACGCGGTGATGATCAACGCCGCCGGGTCCGGCTACAGCCTCTGGAAGAACCGCGCGGTCACCCGGTGGCGGGAGGACGTGACCCGGGACCACTCGGGCAGCTACCTTTACCTGCGGGACAAGGCGGGCGGGGCGGTCTGGTCCGCCACGTACCAGCCCTCGCTGGTCACGGCGGACGAGTCCCAGGCCGTCTTCTCCGAGGACCGCGCCAAGATCACCCGGACCGACCACGGCATCTCCAGCGAGCTCGAGGTGCTGGTCTCGGCGGAGGACGACGCCGAACTGCGCCGGATCAGCCTCACGAACCTCACGGCGGAACCCCGGGAGATCGAGGTCACTTCCTACGCCGAGGTGGTGCTGGTGCCCCAGGACGCCGACCTGGCCCACCCGGCCTTCTCGAACCTCTTCATCCAGACGGAGTACCTGCCGGAATTCACGGCCCTGGTGGCCGACCGTCGGCCCCGGTCCGGGACGGATGAGCCGATCTTCATGGCGCAGGTCCTGTCCTGGGAGGGCGAGCTGTCGGGCGCGGTCGAGTACGAGACGGACCGGTCGAAGTTCATCGGGAGGAACCGAAGCCTGAGGACGCCCATTTCGGTGATGGATGGACGGGCGCTTTCCAACACCGTCGGCGCGGTGCTGGACCCGGTCTTGAGCCTGAGGATCCGGGTGCGGCTCCAGCCCGGCGCGACCGCCAAGATCTGCTTCACCACGCTCGTGGCGCCCACCCTGTCGGAGGCCCGGGTCCTGGCGGAGAAATACCACAACCCCACCGCCTTCGAGCGCGCCTCGAGCCTGGTCTGGACCCACTCGAAGGCCAAACTCCACCACCTGGGCATCGACGTGGAGGAGGCCCAGCTCTTCCAGAAGCTCGCCAACCGGATCCTCTACTCGGACCCCCTGATGCGGCCGACCAGCGAGATCCTGAAGCGCAACCGCCTCGACGTGACGGGCCTGTGGGGCCGGGGCATTTCCGGGGACCTGCCGATCCTCCTGGTCCGGATCGACGACCTGGAGGACCAAACCCTGATCCGCCAGCTCCTCCGCGCCCACGAGTATTGGCGCATGAAGCGCCTCGCGGTCGACATCGTGATCCTCAACGAGAAGGGCTCCTCCTACGTCCAGGAACTCCAGACCACCCTGGAGGGGATGGTGCGCGGCAGTGAGGCCACCAGCTCGGGCAACAGCGACCTGCTCCCCGGCAGGATCTTCGTCCTCCGGAAGGACCTGATGGACCAGCGGGAAAAGGACCTGCTCCTGGCCGTGGCCCGGGCCATCCTCAGCAGCCGCCAGGGCACGCTCGCCCAACAGGTCCTCCGGGTCCGAAAGTCCGATGGGCGCCAGCAGGTCGCCTCGAGGAAGCTGGAGGAGGCCGAGGCTTTCCGCCTCCAAAAACGCGAGGAACCCGCCCCCGAGGGACCCCCCCTGGAGTTCTTCAACGGCATCGGGGGTTTCGCGGGCGGCGGCCGGGAGTACGTGGTGGTCCTGGAAAAGGGACAACGCACCCCCGCCCCCTGGATCAACGTGGTGGCCAACGGCGGGTTCGGATTCCTGGCATCGGAGTCGGGTTCGGGATACACCTGGGCCGTGAACAGCCGGGAGAACCAGATCACCCCCTGGTCGAACGACCCGGTGATCGACCCGGCGGGCGAGGCCTTCTTCCTCACGGACCTCGCCACCGGGCAGGTCTGGACCCCCACGGCCAACCCCATCCGCCTGGAGAACGCCACCTACGTGGCCCGCCACGGGACCGGCTACAGCGTCTTCGAGAACGGATCGAACGGGATCCACAGTTCCTTGACCCAGTTCGTGCCCTGGGAAGCTTCGGTCAAGGTCTCGAGGCTCGTTCTGGAGAACAAGACCGACCGGCCACGGAAAATCGCGGTGACCGGTTACGTGGAGTGGGTGTTGGGGTTCACCCGGTCGAAGACCGCGCCGAACCTGGTCACCGAGCTGGACGAGGCCACCGGGGCGATCTTCGCCGTCAACCCCCTCCACGCCCTGTTCGGCCACCGGGTCTCCTTCTTCGACCTTTTGGCGGGTAAGAAGGCCCACACCGCCGACCGGACCGAATTCATCGGGCGGAACGGCCGTTTGGAACGGCCGGCCGCGCTCCTGCGGAAGGAGCCCCTGGGAGGCGCCACGGGGGCCGGGTTGGACCCCTGCGGGGTCCTGCAGGTGGAATGGGTCCTCGCGCCCGGGGAGAAGCGGGAAGCCGTGTTCCTGTTGGGACAGGCCGAGGGTCCCGAGGCCGCCCGGGAGCTGTTGCTCAAGACCCGGCGGTCCGACCTGGACGCCGAGCTGAAGAACGTGGTGGACCGGTGGGAGGCAAAGCTGGGGAAGATCCAGGTCCGGACCCCCGACCGGTCCATGGACCTGCTCCTGAACCAGTGGCTCCTCTACCAGACCCTCGCCTGCCGTTTTTGGGCGAGGACGGCCTTTTACCAGGCCGGGGGAGCCCTGGGCTTCCGGGACCAACTCCAGGACGTCCTGGCGATCATGACCACGGATCCCAAGCTGGCGCGAGACCACATCCTGCTGGCGGCGTCCCGGCAGTTCGTGGAGGGTGACGTCCAGCATTGGTGGCATCCCCCCTCGGGCCGGGGGGTGCGCACCCGTTTTTCCGACGACCTTTTGTGGCTCCCCTACGTGGCCCTGCGGTACGGGAGGGCCACTGGGGACGCGGTTTTATTCGACGAGCCGGTGCCGTTCCTGGAAGGCCCCCCCTTGGCCCCCGGCCAGGAAGATTCGTTCTACGAGCCCCAAACGTCCCGATTGCCCCCGGCGAGCCTCTACGAGCATTGCGCCCGGGCGTTGGACCTGAGCCTGCGGACCGGCGTCCACGACCTGCCCCTCATGGGGTCCGGCGACTGGAATGATGGGATGAACCGCGTGGGGCACGAGGGCAAGGGCGAAAGCGTCTGGCTGGCCTGGTTCCTCCATGGGCTCCTGGTGGAGATGGCTCCCCTGGCGGACCGCCGGGGGGAAAGGGTCCGGTCGACGGCTTGGGCCGAACATGCGGTGAAATTGAAGAATGCCCTGGAGACCCATGGTTGGGACGGGTCCTGGTACCGGCGCGCCTTTTTCGACGACGGCACCCCCTTGGGATCGTCCGCCAACCAGGAATGCAGGATCGACTCCATCGCCCAGACCTGGGCGGTCCTGTCCGGGGTCGGCGCCCCGGAACGCGCGGTCCAGGCCATGGAAGCGGTCCAGGACCTCCTCATCCGGAAAAAAAGCGGGCTGGTCCTGTTGTTCACCCCGCCCTTCGACAAAACCCCCAAGGACCCGGGTTACATCAAGGGTTACCTGCCGGGCGTGCGGGAAAACGGCGGCCAATACACCCACGCCGCCGTCTGGTGCTGTTGCGCCTACGCCCGGTTGGGGCAGGGCGACCAGGCTGTCGGGCTGTTCTCGATGCTGAACCCGATCAACCACGCCCTGACCCGCACCGACGTGGGCACCTACAAGGTGGAACCCTACGTGGTGGCCGCCGACATCTACGGCGCAGCGCCCCATGTGGGCCGGGGCGGATGGACCTGGTACACCGGGTCGGCGGGTTGGATGTACAGGGCGGGCGTGGAATTCATCCTGGGGATTTACCCGCGGGGGGGGGACCTGTTCCTCGACCCCTGCATCCCGAGGGACTGGCCGGGATTCCAGGTGACCTACCGCCATGGGGCGGCGACTTATGAGATCCGGTTCGAGAACCCGGACCACGTTTCCAAGGGAATCCGACGGATCGAAATGGATGGGGAAGCCGTTGACGCGTTGGTGGCGATGCTTGATTTGAGGGATGACGGCAAGAAGCACCAGGTCAAGGTAGTGATGGGTCCGCAGCCCATCCGTTAAGTTGTCGCCCCACAAAGGACTGCATAGCGGATCCGACGGGGGATCTGCTTTTCTTTTACCCCGCCGTTAATGCTTCAATCAAACCGATAGGACGTCCGCCATCAAATTGATAGCCGAGCGCGCTTTAGGGGGATGATTCGCGCCGTAGTTGCGCCGATCGACCTCGCGCCTCCCGGGCATGTTCCTTGCTCTTCATCACCCTGAAAAACTCGATCAACTTACAAGAAACGAGAACCATGAAACCAGCGGACAAACGGCTCAACCAAAAGGGTGATTCGAACCCCATGTTCATCCTGGTGGGGATCGCCCTGACGATCGCCGTCATCTA
>CAYMOV010000069.1:0-13232 GCA_964392085.1 uncultured bacterium | reverse complement strand
GGGCAAGCCGGTCATCACCGCCACCCAGATGCTGGCCTCCATGACCGAGAACCCCCGGCCCACCCGCGCCGAGGTGACCGACGTGGCCAACGCCATCGTGGACGGCACCGACGCCGTCATGTTGTCCGAGGAGACCGCCATGGGGAAATATCCCCTCCAGGCCGTGGAGACCATGGCCAAGGTGGCTGCCTCCATGGAACGGCGCTGGCAGCCCTTCAAGTTCTCGCGGCGCATGATGGAGCATTTCCGGGGGGAAACGGCCGCGCCCGGGTCCTTCTCGGTAGAGGACCTGGTGTCGTCCCAGGTCGTGGAGGCCATGCGGGCCCTCAAGGCGAAGTGGATCCTCACCCCCACCCACAGCGGAGCCACGGCCCTGCGCATCTCCCGGTTCAAACCCGCGAGCTGGGTGTTGGCCTTCAGCGAGAACCCCCGGATCCACGAGTTCCTCTCGTTGGCCTACGGGGTGCAGGGCGTGCCCTCGGTCCGCCGCCAGGGGTCCTGGCACGTCCCGATCCTGAAGTTCCTCCAGCAAGCGGGCTTGGCGAAAACAGGCGAGAAACTGATCCTCACCGAAGGCTCCGATCCGACCCTGGTGGGAGGCACCAACAGCTTCCGGGTGATCGTGAAGGGCGTGAAGCAAAGTCGCCCGGTGGCTTCCCATGCCTGAGGCCGGGTCGGCTTTCACCCCGGCTGGGGGACCCCCGGGGCGCAGCCTGCCGCCGCCGTCCCGTGAGATCTACCCATTCCCGATTCAGTCCCCAGGTCCACCGGACCTGGGGCAGGGAAGAAGGGGTCGCCCTCATGGTCGAACCGTGGATGATAATCCACGGTTTCAACCTCAAGAGGATGAGGGTATGGGCGGATGGGCGAAGCGGCGATCTTCCGGATGCTGTCCGATTTCTATGCCGAACTGGGGTGTCCCCCCATCCGGCCGATGTTTCCGGGCGACCTGGAGGAATCCTCCAAAAAATCGGCCAGGTTCTTCGTCCAATTGCTCGGTGGTCCCCCCTTTTCAATGAACAACATGGTCCGCCCCGGCTGCGGGCGAGGCACCCGCCTTTCGCCATCGATGAAAACGCGAGGCTGGTTTGGGTGGCTTGCTTTGAAAAGACGCTCGAGAATGCCGGGGCCCAATATGGCTTCCCGCCGCAACACCTGGAGGGGTTCCGGGTGTTCCTGGGGGAGTTTTCGAAGTGGATGGTGAACCGAAAGTGACGGCGCAACTAGCCGTTGGCGGTTAGCTGAAACGGAAAATTGAAAAACGAAAAATCCAATAAATAAACCAGCTGAGATCGAGTGGGACGGATATTTCGGTTTATGGAAGCCGCTTTTTACCGAATGGGTTCGTTCGGGAAATAGGCCTTCTGGATCCGGTCCGCCTCCTTCCTGTCTCCCTGTTCACGCAGGAGGTCGACCAGCTTTCGGATCAAGTGGGGGGCGGGATAGCCCTTCCGGATCGCGAGGCGAAGGAACCCGATGTTCCGGGCTTCCTTCGGGTCCCAGTAATACTGCGCGGCCCATTCCCCATAGGCTGACAAAAGGAATGGATCGCCTTCCATGAGCGGTCGCCCCGACTCTAAGTCGGAAACGAGGGCTGGATAACGGGTCCGGAAGCCTTGGGCGTTTTCGGCCAGCCAATTCTGGCGGTGGAAAAAGTGATGGGCCGAAACCCAGCCTTCCAAGCGGGCGCGGTTGGCCGGGGTGATCGGGACCAGGCCGAGGGACAAGCCGGGATCACCGCCCCGGGGGGGCATCGAGGTCCATTGACCCTCGGGGAAATCCCTTTCGAGGAAACCGAAGTAACCCGGTTCGGCCAGGATGGCCGCCCAGGTCGCGTGGTTGGGGTCGAGATCGGCCCGGAGGGCCGCGTTATCGGGGTAGGCGAGGACCGAGAGGGAATGGTTGTGACGGAGTGTCAAGAAATCGGTGAACAACAAACCGGGTCCGTCGGACCGGGCCTTGTTCCTGATCAGCGCGGCACCGAACTGGTTTGAATCGGCCCGTGCCGGGGAAAGCGTCCCGGGGTTCCGGAGGGAAAGGAAGGTCCCGACATCCCAAACCGAGGAGACGGTCAATAGGGCGGCGACCGCGAGGAGTCGTCCCCGTTTCTGGACGCCCAAGGAACCTCGGAGGATCCCGTAAGTCGCGACCGCCACCAATAAGGGCTGGACCAGGATGATCCGGAAGGACTCGATGTAGTCCCGCGCCAATAGGCCGGGAGCCAAGAAGAACGGAAGGGCCGCCAAGAGCCATGCGTTCCGGGGACGGCGGATCCCACGGAGGAGTAGGGCCAACCCCACTAGGAAAGCCCCGCCTAAAAGCGGGTTCAGGAACCCCCCCAAGGGGGAGCTATAGGACCCCTTTTCGACAAGACTGCCCCAAAGGAGGGAGGTGACGTAGGAGGCGCCCACCAACCCACGGCGAATGGGGTCGGTCCAATTGCCCAGGGGTGAGATATCCAAGAGGTGTTGACCATAACCCTCGTGATGGGCCGCCACCAGGAACGGCGTGAGTCCGGCCAAAAGCCCCGCGGTGAGGGAACCCCAACCGAGGTGCTTTTTCTTGGAGCGGCGTCGAAGTAGTTCCCAAGACGTTAGATAAAGGAAAGGGACCGCGGCGAGCCAAGCGGTGAAGGTCAAAGTGCCTAACCCGATCCAAAGGCCGGCCCCGGCGGAACGGAGCCTGAGGGCGTCCCGGGGCGCTTCGCGAAGGCGGGAAATGAGGAGGACGGCGACCATGAGCCAAAATGGGATGAATTCACCCTGGTGGCAAAACCTTCCGCTGAAAAGGGGCCAGAACCCGAAAGCCCACAAGATGGCGGCCCATTTCGCGGGATCGGGCTTTAGGACGGCCCTAAACGCGGCGAAACCCGCGATGAAGGACAGGATGGAAAAAAACGCCGGGAGCAACCAGGTGGCCAGGATGGGTTGGTGGGTCCACCCGATCAGTCCCGCCAACATCCAGGTCCAAACGGGGGGCAATTGGCCGCAACTATAAAAGAAATCCCATCGCCAATGCTCGGTCAATCCCAAGGATAGAAAGGCGTTCATCGACTCGTCCCCGCCGGGCCCCGGTTGGAATGATGTGAGGTAAATTAAGCGCAACAACACGGCCGAAGGCAGGAGTATCCAAAGCCATTTCCAAGTCAGGGATCGGCCGCGCGCGGGTCGGAAGAATTGGCTCTCGTCCCGAGGGGAGTCCGGGACGCTGAATGTCAGAAGCAAGAAAGGCAGGAGGATCCCGAGGAGGCCGATCCATCCTTTCGCAAGGAGCGGAAGGTGGGCCCGGCTTATAAGCCCGTTGGAAACCGCAAATAATAGGAGAGCCGCTGTTATTTTGAGGGAGGTTTCGGCTGGCGGGGGGAGCTGGGTGGATTTGCGGGTTGATTGGGGCAAGACGGGAGAAACCGGGCGCGCCGCAACGGCCATTTTGGCCGATTCGGGACGATGGACCTTGGCCCGGAGGGCTGGGCGGTCCGAGCTTTTTCGCCTTTTCGCCATGGGCCCAATTTAACACAGCCCATCGGGCTGGGAATATTTTTCGTACCTTTCGGCGGAAGACTCCATAATATTCAACGGTATGACCCGACGACGCCCAGCCCCAACCACCCGGCGGAATGCCCCCCGGGCATCCCGTTCGATCCCGTTCCCGCCGGCGCCCATCCCCCGGGTGACCCCGTCGGAAGTCACCCGGACCTGGGCATGGATGGGCCTGGGGGTGATCGTCCTGGCGGCCCTTTGGGTCCGGCTCCTGAATGGGGGCCAGCCCTGGGCCACCTATTGGATGGACGTGGCTTCGGAAATCATGGACGCCCGGAACACCGCCGAGCTGGGACAGCATCCCCTGATCCTCAATTTGGGCACCCGGGAACCCTTCTACAACTATTTCATGGCGGGACTCTGGCTGTTGTTCCCGGGGGAGCCGGGGCCTTGGATCCAACGGTTGGGATGTTGCCTTTTCGACCTGACCACAATCTGGCTGGTCTACCTCGCGGGACGCGAGCTGTCCGGACGCCGGCTGGGGCTGATCGCGGCGGCCTTGACGGCCCTCGCGCGGCCCCTGGTGATCCAATCCACCTTGGGGATGAGGATCGATACCGAACCTTTGGCGGTGGCCGCGCTCATCCTGGCGACCCTCCGGGTCTTCCGGAAACCCAAAGCCTCCCGGTTCCTCGGTTGGGGTTTGGCGGTGGCGCTCGTCGGCTTCACCTACACGGGGGCCCGGCCCTGGGAACCCTACGCGGTCCTGGCGGTTTTGGCCTGGTGCCTCGCGAGGAGGGAAGAACGGGCCGCCCTGGGGTCCTGGGCTTGGGCCTCGGTGGCGCTCCTGGGCGCCGCTTGGCCGTTGTTCTTCATCCTGCAGAACGGACATGGGACCCTTTCGAGCGGGTGGGGACCCTGGATCCTGATCCCGGCGGTCCCGGTGGTGGGAATTTTCTGGGCCCAATCACGTAAAACTGGGGACTGCCCCCGGACGGCCGGTTGGGCCTGGGCGACCCTGGGCGCGGCCTGGATCCTGTACCCACTGATGACGCATCCCCTCTACGCGAGCCGGTTCGAGGGGTTGGATCTCTTCCATTCGAACACCGGGCCGGCCGTTATGCTAATTATCCAAAAGTTACGGGCCGCCTTTCAACTGATCCTGTCCGGAGGGTTCGACCGGCCGGACATGACGGTGAATTGGGGCCCGTTTTTTTCACCGGTGGAGACGGGGATCTGCGCCCTGGGGGTCCTCGGGGCCTTCGCCCCCAAGGACCGAGGCCTCCACCTCTGGTTGTTGGGGGGGTGGGCGATGGGCTTGGCTCCCTTCGTCCTCTCCGCGGATCCCCACAGCGGCAAACTGATCGGGTTGGTCGTGCCGGCCTTGTTGTTGGGGGCCTCCGCGCTGGACCGCCTCCTGTCCCTCCTTCCGGACCTGGATTCCCGCCGGGCGGCCCTCGCCGGTTTGCTGGCGGTCTGGGTCCTGATGGCGCCGGTCCAGGCTAAGAACCTTTTGGTCGATTACCAAAAACTCTATTACACCGACCGCCAGGTGGCCGACGCCTGCCGGTCGGCTTCCCGGGACGCGGTGGTGTACCTGGGTTGGCAATGGGAGGACCTCTCCTTTTTCTATTGGACGACCCAATCGGTCCTCAATGAGGGGGTCGGCGTCCGTCGACTCCTCGACTCGAACCGGTTGGAATTGCCGCCGGGTCAGCCGGTCCCGGAAATAAAGATCCTGTTCGGGGAAAATTCGATCCTGCCGATCCAGGCGAGGATACGCCGGGATTTTCCGAATGCGACCTGGACCGAGGTGCCCCTGCCCGCCGACCTGAGTCCGACGTTCCGCCCCACCCATGGGAGGGCCTACCTTTGGCAGGTGGAGATCCCCCCGGGCCAATTGGGACAGGACCCGGGAAGACTGGTCTACCTCCATCGGCCCAATTCGACCGCCTGGCGGAGGACGTTCTTCAACGACGTCTACGGGTGGGGTGAGGGGGTGGTCTTTTACGAGGACTACGTGGCCTCGCCTTGGGACGACCTGCCAATGGAAATGGGCGGGCGGATGGGGGTCGCGCGGGGCGCCTTCACGGTGGAACAGCCGGGAACCTATCGCCTCACCCTCCAGACCCCCAACCCCACTTGGGCGAAATTGGACGGCCAAACCCTTTTCAAGGTATTGCCCCACGCCGGAGGGGCGAACCTTTTGAGGGCGGAGCGGAATCTTTCGGCCGGGACCCACCCGGTCGAGATCCGGTCCTGGTTGAGGTACGCGACGAGCCTAAGCGAAATCCGGATGGAAAAGGTGGATTGAGGCTTTTCCCGTCCGGCTTTACGACCGGATGCGGTTGTGCCCCGCCTTCCGGGCGCGGCTCCGGTAAAGAACCATCCCGACGGTTCAAGGGGTTGGGATTATGATGAGGGGGTTGGAAATTTGAATCCCGAGGCGACCATGAAATTCCGCATCCTGACACTCCTCCTGGCCCTGGCGGTTTCCACCGCGTTCGCCCAGACCATCCCGCAAGGCGGAAGCCCGGTCTACCCGGGCGATCCCCTGGCCGCCTTGGTTTTGGTCGGTAACCAAACCGCCCTCGGCAAGGCCGTACTCGTCCCGGTGACGGGAAACCTCCCGGCGGGGGCATCCTTTACCCAAGCCCTCCGACTCTCCACGACGGCCCAGGCGGAATCGGCTTGGAGCGTCCAGGTGGCGGCTCCCTGCCCGGTGAAGGTGGGCCTCGGGGAAACCTTTTACGTGGAATTCTGGGTCCGGAGCGTCTCGGGTGGGGCCGAATCGGCCGAGGGACGCACCATCTTCTGTTTCGAGAAGAACGGTGATCCCTGGACCAAGTCCGCGGAGTCCGACGTCACGGCCGGCCGTGACTGGAAACATTTTTACCTGCCCTTTAACGCAGCCCTCCCAACCCCGGAAGGCGGGTCCCATATCTGTTTCCGCATGGGGTTCGCCCCCCAAACCATCGAGTTGGCGGGGATGAGGCTGCTGCATTACGGCCAAGCGGTGGACCTGGGGAAGTTCCCCAAGATGGTGGTCACCTACGCGGGACGGGAAAAGGACGCTCCCTGGCGCCGGGAGGCACTGGCCCGGATCGAGAAGATCCGCAAGGCGGACCTGCGGGTGGTCGTGGTGGGGAAGGACGGGAAGCCGAAAAGCGGCGTGCTCGTCGAGGCCCGGATGCTCCGCCACCGGTTCTACTGGGGCACGGCGGTGCAGGCCCAGCGGTTGGCCGGTATCGGCCAGGACGTGGAGAACTACAAGGCCGAGATCCCCAAATGGTTCAACCACGTGGTGTTCGAGAACGACCTCAAGTGGCCGTTTTGGGAACCGGGGTTGACCGCCCAGTCCGGTTGGAACCAGGCCTGGGTGGACGAGTCCCTGAAGTGGCTGGCGGAGAATCACCTGACCGTCCGGGGCCACAACCTGGTCTGGCCCTCCTGGCGAAACTCCCCTACCCGCCTCCAAGCGTTCAAGGACGACAAGGAAGGCCTTCGGAAGGCGATCCGGGAGCATGTGCTCCAGGAAGCCGGGGCCTTCAAGGGCAAACTGACGGATTGGGACGCGATCAACGAGCCTTACGCCGAACACGATTTCATGGATCTGCTCGGTCCCGGCATCATGGTGGATATCTTCAAGTGGGCCCACGAGGCGGACCCAAAGGCCAAGCTGTACCTCAACGAGTATGGCATCTTCTCGGGCGGGGGGGCGGACAAGGGCCACCAAGACAGCTTCTTCAACAACCTGACCTACCTGAAGGAGCAGGGAGCGCCCATCGATGGCCTGGGCATCCAGAGCCACCTTGGGACGACGCTGACGCCGCCCCAAACCCTCCTGTCCCTGCTGGACCGGTTCGGGACCCTGGGACTCGACATCCAGATCACGGAATTCGACATCGAGCCCGACCCGGACGTGGCCTACGACTACATGCGGGATTACCTGACCGCCGTCTTCAGCCACCCGAAAGTGGTGGGGATGTTGATGTGGGGCTTCTGGGACGGGGCCCATTGGCACAACTCGGCGCCGATCTTCACGAAGGATTGGGAGATCAAGCCGACGGGCAAGGCCTACCAAGACCTGGTGTTGGGGGCCTGGTGGACGAACGCGAAGGGAAAGACCGGTGACGACGGGACTTATTCCGTCCGGGGTTTCCAGGGCGACTACTCGATCAAGGTGGGGGGGAAGACCCAGGAGATTTCCTTGCCGCCCGACGGGGCGGCGGTGACCGTGACGAGGTAAGGGAAAGGTTCCCGCGCCTTTTCAGGGGTTCGCCCGCTATCCCCGAACATGGTCCGGCGGGTAAAGCCTGGACGGCGGCCCCTTGGGCCAGGGTCGAATTAGCCTGGTCTTGGGAGTAAGATGAGCCTATCGGCCGGTTCGCCATCATATCCCTTGGGGCCCCAGTGCTTTTTACCTCCTACGCCTTCATCGTCCTGTTCTTTCCCGTGGTGGCGATCCTTTTCCGCGGTTTTGCCCGATGGGGATTCCGGGCGGCCGGGACCTGGTTGCTCCTTTCGTCCCTCTTTTTCTACGGGTACGCTTTCCCCGCTTTCCTGCCGGTCCTCCTTCTCTCCATCGTATTCAACTACCTGATGGGTTGGTCGATCGTCCGTTTCCGCGGCAAAGGTTCCGGGCTCCTCCTGGCGGCGGGGGTGACGATCAACTTGGCCGCCCTGGGATATTTCAAATACGCCCGATTCCTCGCGGACACGTTCCGCCCGGCTTGGACCCTCCGATGGCACCTGGACGCGGTGGCGCTTCCCCTCGGCATCTCCTTTTTCACCTTTACCCAGATCGCCTTCTTGGTGGACGCGCGACGGGGCCTGGTACGGGACCTCCACCCGGTCCGGTACGCCCTATTCGTCTCCTACTTCCCCCATTTGATCGCCGGGCCGATCCTCCACCACCGGGAAATGACCGACCAGTTCAAGGATCCCGGGCGTTACCGTCCCCGGGCGGAGAACCTGGCCGCCGGGGCCACGGTCTTCATCGCCGGATTATTCAAGAAAATATGTTTGGCGGACCCCCTGGCCGTTTACGTGACGCCGGCCTTCCAGGCGGGGCAACCGCCGGGTTTTTGGGGGGCCTGGGTTGGGGCCTTGTCCTACAGCTTCCAACTTTATTTCGACTTCTCGGGTTACTGCGACATGGCGACGGGCCTTTCCCTCCTGTTGGGTTTCCGGTTGCCGATGAACTTCAATTCGCCGTACCGGGCCCTGAACATCGCGGACTTTTGGCGGCGTTGGCACATGACCCTCTCGCGATTCCTCAGGGACTACCTTTATATCCCCTTGGGAGGGGGTCGGCGGGGCTCAGGCCGGAAAATCCTGAACGTCGCCGTGACCATGCTCCTGGGGGGGCTTTGGCACGGCGCGAACTGGACCTTCGTGCTTTGGGGCGGGCTGCATGGGGCCTATCTGATGGTGCACCAGTTGTGGTCCGGGTTCGCCGTTCGAAGGGGCTGGGACCGAACGAAGCCGTCGGAAATCGGCCGGGCCCTTTCGGTGGCGGTGACGTTCCTGGCGGTCCTCGTGGGTTGGGTTGTTTTCCGGGCGCCGAACATCGATACGGCCTGGGTCGTCCTCCGGGGCATGGCGGGGCGCAACGGGGTGGAAACGGTCAGGGGCCTGGGCGGCGTCCTTTGGATTCGGCTCGCCCTATCCGGGGTCCTGGTTTGGTTCGCCCCGAACATATCCCAATGGATGAGGGCCATGAACCCCTACTTGGACCCGACGGTCCCCCCCGCGCGTTGGCAGGCGGACCTGGCATGGCGGCCCAGTTGGGGATGGTGGCTGTGGGCGGCGCTCCTGTTCTGGGTCGCCTGGGTGTCCGCGGCGTCGGTGCCGAGCACTTTCCTTTATTACCAGTTCTGACGGGCCCGTCGCGCCACGCTGAACCGAACGTTGCCGGAACCCAAACGGGGAAAGGGAGTCATGAGACGCTACGCGGCCTTGTTGCTCCTGGTGAGTCTGGGGCCCCTGTGGACCACCGAAGTTTGGTTCCGGATCCATCCCCAAGCCTTCTACTTCCGTCCCTGGGAATATTTCGATGACCTCGCCTACCGGACGGACGATTTGACCGCGGAGTGGGACGGCATGGAATACGGGGACCGGACCCGGGACAACCTTTTCCTCCACCAGGAGGGCCGAAAGACAAGGGTCACGACGGATCCGGGGGGGTTTCGTTCGATCCCTCGGGTCGCGGCCATTTATCCCGTGGTGATGCACGGGGAGTCGAACCTATTCGGGTCCGGATGCGGCGATTCGGAGACCTTGCCGTGGAAGCTCTCAGACCGGTTGGGCCTCCCGGTATTTAACGCCTCGCGGGTGGACCTTTACGCGTTTTTGGGGCGGAAATCCATGCCCCGTCCCACCTGGGTGGTCGATTGCGTGATCGAAAGCTGGCTGGACGCGCGATTTGACATTTCCCTGGTCGGCCAACGAACGGAGAAATTAAAATATCCGACGGAGTCGGCCTGGACCGCCGAAAACGCGGTGCCGGTGGAGAGGTATCGGTTCCAAAACCTGCTCGGTCGGTGGTGCCGGGGTCTCTGGAAGGACCTGGGGGAACTTCACCAGGCCGGGTACGACCCGGGGCGATTGGCCCGGGTGGATTTCCAGCCTTACCGTCGGACCTCCCGGGACCTCGAGGAGCCGATCCGTTTGATTGTGAAGCGGAAAAAATGGATGGACCGGCATGGGATTCGTTACCTTTTCATCCCCCTACCGAGTAAATGGGTGATCGAGGGGCCCGGGGTGGATCCCTTTACCTCAAACTACACCCGGGAATTGGTGGAACGTCTGCGGCGGGAGGGCGTCCCGTCGATCGACCTGGATCCGGCTTTCCGGGCCCAGGCGGGAAAGTTGAAGCTCTTTTACGATTACGATACCCATCTGAACGCGGCGGGATTCGATTTGGCGGCTGGTGAAATATCCGACTTCCTTCGGGGTCAGGACCTTTCCAAGGGTCGATAGTGGATTGGATTTCAGTTTCTTTTGGTCAACACGATGGGGATTCCCCCACAAAACCAGGTTCCCATCAGTTCCAATGGGTGTGGTTTGATGAGGGATCGGACCAGGCTTTATGCCAAACGATGCGGCAACCGGTTGAACGTGTGATCCTGTTCATCCACCCTGTCCGGACAATAAGCCTTTAACGTGTCTTTAAGGCTCGAACTCCCAAGAGGCGATATAATTCCGTTTGCATCGGGCTCCGCAAGAGCCCCTAAAATCGATTACAAGCGGACCTCAACTTGGATCGTGGTTTCACCCAAACCATTCTATATATAACCGCTCTCACGGTCGGTTTCGGCCTGGCCGTTCCGGCTGTCCGGGCCGCGGCGAATTTCCCTTTCCCCCAAAACCTCGACCACCCCTATGGCGTCCATCCCGGGAACTACAGCAACGCGGACATCATCGCCGCCTACGCGAAGTGGAAAACCGACTGCGTGACGAGCGCTGGGGCCGGGGGGTTCCAACGCGTCCAGCGTCCCAACGATTCGGGGCTCAGCCTGAACTCCACCGTGTCGGAGGGCATCGGATACGGCCTGTTGATCGCCGTCTACATGAACGACCAAGCCCTCTTCGACAACATCTGGAAGTACGCCCTCCTTCACCTGGACGGCAACAACCTGATGAACTGGTACATCGACTCGTCGGGGGGGACGGCCGGGGGCGGGGCCGCCTCCGACGCTGATGAGGACATGGCCTGGGCCCTCCTGATGGCCACCTACCAATGGGGCGGTTCCGGGTCGCTCGGCAACACCTATTCGTTCTACGCCAACCGCACCATCAACGCGATCTACAACACTGAGACGAACGGCGGCACCTTGATGGCGGGGGACGGTTTCGGCGTGATCAACCCCTCTTATTTTGCCCCGGCCTATTACAAGGACTTCGCCGCGGCCACCGGAAACCCGGGTTGGAATTCCGTGGCGGACAACTGCTACACCCTCATCAACAACAACCTCAAGACCGCCTACGGCAACACGGCCGACGGCCTGGTTTCGGCCTGGTGCGACTCCTCAGGGGTCTCGATCAACGCCGTAAGTTCCTCCTATACCGACTACCAGTACGACGCCTGCCGGACCCCTTTCCGCATCGCGCTCGACTACCTCTACAACGGCGACAGCCGGGCCTTCACTTACCTGAGCAAGACGTCGAACTTCTTCTCGGGGGTGGGGGCCGCCAACATCCGCGACGGCTACCATCTGGACGGCACCCAGGACCCGCAATTGCCCGCCCTGACGGTGTCCCAGAACCCGGGGTTCCAATCCGCGGCCTTCCTCGGGCCCGCCGGGGTGGGCGCCATGATCTCGGGCACGTACCAATCGTTTCTCGACGCGGACTACACCCAGATCCACAATATGGACAGGTTGGTGGGGGGTACCTATTACGACGAGTGTTGGACCTTGATGGCCATGCTCACCATGAGCGGGAACTTCCTCGATTACAGCAAATATCCCACCAGTTGGACCCCAACCCCGACCCCCAACTGCGGGCTCTACACCTGCACGCCGACCCCCACGGTTTGGGTGGCCTACACCCAGCGCGTGAACTGCGCGGACACCGCCTTCACGGACGGCCTTGCCCAGGTCTGGGCCGCCGACCAGGCTTTCACCGCGGGAAGTTGGGGCTACACCAACGCGGGCAATACGGCTGACCACACCGGGGTGGCCATCACGGGAGCCACCAACAACCAGGACCAGCTGTACCGGAACGAGCGGTACAACAACCCGGCCTATGTCTTCACGGTGCCCAACGGGTTCTACCGGGTGACGCTCAAGGAAGCCGAGAACTTCTACACCACGACGAACAGCCGGGTCTTTTCGGTGAGCGGCAACGGCCAGCCCATCGTCACGGCCCTCGACCTGGTGGCGGCGTCCGGAGGCCTCGACCACGCCTACGACGCCTCCGCCACGGTGCAGGTGTCCGGCGGTGCCCTCACCCTGGCCTGGGTGGGGTCGGTGGCCGACGGCAAAGCGAACGCCATCGAGGTGGTGCGGGTGCCCTACCAGCCGCCCCCGCCGACAGTCACCAACAGCCCTACCCGCACCAAGACCCCGACGAACACCTACACGCCGCTCGCGCCCACGGCCACCTACACCCGGACCCCCTCGGCCACCCCGACCCCGACGGGCACCCTCGCCACTTCCACCCTCACGCCCACCATCACGCCATACCTCCTTCGCGTCAACTGCGCGGGGCCGCTTTATACCGACAGCTTCGGCAACCCCTGGCTAGCCGACCAGGCCTACAGCGCGGGAAGCTGGGGTTATACCGCGGGAAGCGCCTATTCGTCGGCGGGTCCGGTCGCGGGCACCGCCGACCCCACGCTTTACCTGACCGAGCGCGCGGGTTATGGGGTGAGCTACCAGTTCGACGTGCCCAACGCGACCTATGTGGTCACCCTTAAGTTCATGGAAAGCTACTGGTCATCCGCCGGGTCGAGGGTCTTTCGGGTCTTGGCCGAAGGCGCCACCGTGATCAACAACCTGGATATCTATTCGGCCGCGGGGGGAAAGAATACCGCCTACGACCGGACCGTGACGGTGACCGTGGCCGACGGGCAATTAAACCTCGATTTCAACAACATCACGGACCTGGCCACGGTGATGGCCATCCAGGTCGTGCGGCAGGGGTACGTCACCCCCACCTTTACACCCTCCGGCACCCCCACCCCGACGGCCACGAGGACGGACACGGCCACAATGACGCAGACCCCCACGCCGGGGTCCCCGACCG
>CAYMOV010000068.1:0-13242 GCA_964392085.1 uncultured bacterium | reverse complement strand
CACGAGGACCTTCACCCCGACTTGGACCCCCTCCCCGAGCGCGACGGCGACCGCGACCGGAACGTCGACGACCACCTTCACCGCGACGGCCACCGCGACCCCCACGGCCAGCTTCACGTCGACCTCGACGGCGACCTCTACCGGGACCTTCACGTTCACGGATACCCCGTCGGACACGGCGACCCCAAGCTATACCGCGACCCCGACCTACAGCTCCACGGCGACCTACACCCCGACCTCGACCCGGTCGTTCACCATGACCCGGACCTTCACCCCGAGTTACACCCCGACGGAAACCCCCACGTCCCTCTATACTTCCACGGATACCGCGACGGAGACCGCGACCGACACACCGACCTATACCTTCACGGGCACCGATACCCCGACGTTCACCTATACCTTCACCGGGACCTATACGCCGACCAACACCTACACCAACACCTTCACGGATTCCCCGACCCCCAGCTATACCCTGACATTGACCAAGACGCCCACCGCCACCAAGACCTCGACGCCGACCTCCACCGCGACGGACACCTACACCCCGACCCCCACGGCGACTTTAACTTCGACCGACACCTTCACCTTCACCGCGACATCGACCGTGACCAACACCCCGACGGCCACCGGCACCTTCACTTGGACCTTCACCGTGACCTCCACCTGGACGAGCACCTTCACGGACACCTTGACCGGGACCTATACGCCCACCTTCTCCTACACCCCGACCTCCACGGAGACCCCGACCCCGACCTACACCCTGACGCTGACCAAGACGCCCACGCCGACCGATACATTCACCCCGTTGGCCACCGACACCCCGACGCCGTCCGTCCATGAGTTGGACGTGTCGAACGCGAGCATCTTCGGGGGAACGGGCGTCGTCGCGTCCCAGCCCGTGGGCATCGCGAACCCCCCGACCTCTTTCGCCCTTTTCCCAACGAATTCCGTCATCACCTTGACGGCATACCCGGACCCGGGTTCGGCGTTCGACCACTGGATTGTGACTGGCCCACCAATCACCACGAACCCCCTGGCGGTCACCATGGACCAGGACCAAATCGTGACGGCTTATTTCGTTAAATTCACCCCGACACCCGTCGACACAGAAACGCCGACCTACACCGACACGCCCACCCTACCCCCCGGGACCAACACCTGGACGCCTGGGCCGACCAACAGCTTTACCCCCACCCCGACCCTGAGTTTCAGCCCGACGGTCACCAACACTTCAACCCAAACCTGGACGCCGACCTATACGACGTCGCCCATCCCCACGGATACCCCGACGGGGTCCGATACCCCGACTGACACGATGACCCATACCCTGACGCCCACGGAGACCTTCACGGTCACCTATACGCCCACCTCGACCAAGACCTCGACGCCGTCCTATACCCCAACTTTCACCTACACCTTGACCCCGACCAAGACGTTCACCAACACGGGGACCCCCACGGCGTCCTTCACGGACACCTTCAGCCCCACCTTCACGGGGACGTTTACCTTCACCCTCACTTGGACAGGGACTCCCACCCTCACACCCACCTTGTCCCCCACCGGGACCGCCACCTTCACCCCCACCCTCACTGGAACCAGTACGTCGACCTTCACGGATATCCCGACGGACACGCCGACCCCCACTGAAACCGATACCCCGTCCTATACCTCGACGTCGACGCGCACATCGACCCCGTCCTATACGCCGACCTTCTCCTCGACCTTTACACCGACCTATACCACCACCTCCACCTATACGTTCACCCTGAGCCCGACGTTCTCGGCGACGGGAACCGCGACCTTCACCTTTACCCCCACGGACACGGGAGCCTTCACGGCCACCGCGACCCATACGTTCACCGCGAGTTATACCCCGACCTTCACCGATACATACACCTTTACGGACGTCCCGACGATCACCTATACCCCGACTTTCACCTATACCCCCACGCCGACCTACACTTCGACCATGACCTACACCGGCAGCCCGACTTCGACGGCCACCGGGACCGCGACCTTCACCCCGAGTTTCACCTCGACCTTGAGCCCCACGGCCACCGGGACAGACACCTGGACCGCGACCCCGAGTTGGACCTCGACACCGACCAGCACCTTCACGATCACGAACACCGCCACGGCGACCGACACCGCGACCTTCACGGATACGGCCACCCCAAGCTATACCCCGACCTCCACCCGGACCCCCACGCCGAGCTACACCCCGACCCCCACCTACACCTTCACCTTGACCCCGGTCCCGACCGACACCTGGACGGCGACGCCGACCTCGACCTTCACGCTGACACCGACGGCGACCGACACGTCGCAATTCACCCTGACCTTCACCAATTCCCCGACGGTCACCGCGACCCCCACGGACTCCTATACGCCGACGGTGACCGACACTTGGACCTTCACGGACGTCCCGACGGCGAGCTACACCCCGACCCCGACCTATACCTCCACGACGAGCTACACCCCGACCGTGAGTTACACCGCCACGCCGACCTGGACCGCCAGCTTCACCGGCACCTCGACGCCGACTTTCACCTCGACCGGAACCTCCACCTTCACCTGGACCCCGACCACGACCGGGACATTTACGTATACCTATACGGTGACGCAGTCCTTCACCTTCACGGGGACCCCGACGCCTACAGGGACCAGTACCCTGACCTACACGGAAACCCCCACTGAAACCTTCACCTCGAGCTATACCCCCACCTTGACCCGGACCGCTACCCCCAGCTATACGCCCACCTCGAGCTATACGGAAACCTTCACCTATACCCCGTCCGATACACCGACGGATACCGCGACCTTCACCTCGACGGGTACGTCGACCTTAACGCCCACGGTGACCGACACCCCCACACAGACCGCCACCTTCACGAATACGGGTTCGCCAACCCCCACTTCCACGGTAACCGGAACGGATACCTTCACCCCGTCGGAGACGTTTACCCCCAGTTACACCGAGACGTTCACTCGGACCTTCACCCCGACGTATACCTTATCCCCGACCGATACCCTGACCCCAACCGCCACCGCTTCGTTCACGATCACGGATACCCCGACCCAGACGAACACCTTCACCCCGACTGGGTCCGCGACCCCCACTTTCTCGAACACGGGAACCGACACCCTGACGCCGACCGCCACCTCCACGTTCACGGCCACGGATACCACTACCCCCACTTGGACTTTGACGCCCACCAACACGCTTACGTTCACGCCGACCGGTTCCGCGACCTATACCCCGACCGATACACCGACCATCACGGGTACCCCGACGGACACCGCCACGCCCACGGATACCGCGACCTCCACGAATACCGGTACGCCGACGGATACCTTCACGATCACCTCGACCGCGACGGACACCCTCACTCCGTCGGATACCCCGACTGTCACCGATTCGCCCACGCCAACCTATACTGGGACCCCCACGACGACCTTCACGGACACGGATACCCAGACCGATACCCTCACCCCGTCGGATACCCCGACCGCGACCTTCACGGGCATTTACACGGATACCCCGACGGCGACCGTCACCCCGACCGACACCTTCACGGCGACCCCGAGTCCGACGGCGACCTCCACCCCCACTCCGACTTCGACCCGGACGCCCACCTTCACCCGGACCCCCACTTACACCCCGACGATCACCTATACACCCACCATCACCAACACCCCGACCATCACCTTTACCCCGTTGCCCGGGACAAGGGTGGTCCTGGGCGGCAACCAATTCGATTGCTCGCCGGGGTCCAGCATGGCTGTTAGTTATACCGTAGTGGAGCCCGCCCGTACCTCCATCCTCATCTTCAACGTCCGGGGCGCGGTCATCCGTCACCTGGTGGATGGGCCCGTGGGATCGGGCGGCTTCGTAACGGCTTGGGATGGTAAGGACGACATGGGTCAAACCGTCTCCACCGGTTTGTATCTGGTTGTCTTGCGGTCGGGACAAACGACGGATATCAAGAAACTCGTGGTGGTGAAACGATGAGGCGTATGAATCCGTTATGGGTGGGTTTCCTCATCCTGGCCCTCGCGATCCCGTCCGTTCGGCCCGCGGGTTTGACCACGGGGGCCGACTTCCTGTTGGTGAACACGGGGGCAAGGCCTGACGCCATGGGCGGTGCCTTCAGCGCCGTGGCCGACGACGTCAACACGTTTTCCTATAACCCCGCGGGCTTAGCGAACATCCGCCTCCCCGAGTTGGGCTACAGCCATTACCTTTTTGTTTCGGATATTTACATGGATTTCGTGGGCCTCGCGGCCCCCGTTGGGAAGATCGGGGTGTTGGGTGCCGGCTATATCGGTTTGGGCGTCACCCCCTTCAATTCCACTGATAACCCCTCCGCCCAACTGGGCACGGCCTCCGAAAAAGCCCTGTTGTTCGGTTGGGGAAAGTCATTCGGCAAGGTCCATGTGGGCTTGACGGCCAAATACGTCAACCGGCAGATCGGCACCGTCTCCGGGTCGGGATTCCTGGGGGACGTGGGTGGGCGGTATCGGATCAACCCCCGGTTGACCGTTGCGGCCAGCTTCCTCAACATGGGTCCGCCCATCCAAATGATCCAAAAAGAAAGGCCGCCTACGATCACCAAGTGGGGAGTGGCCTGGCGGATGTGGGAGGCGAGACCCCACACCTTGGATGTCACGATGGATGCGCAGTATAGTTTCGAGTCCCGCCGGCCCCTTTATGGTTGGGGCGCGGAATATTGGTACCTGGAGCGTTACGCGCTCCGAGCCGGTTGGGTGGGGAATTCCGAGGACGAGGGGTTGACCGCCGGGGTCGGCATCAAGGTCTCCTTCCTCCAAATCGACTACGCCTACCAGCCATTCAACCTCCTGGGGTCCACCCACCGGTTCTCGGGAGTCCTGCGCTGGGACGGCCCTTGGGTCAAGGGGGGGGAACCGAACCCCCCCAAATACGTCACCGCGCGAAACCTGGAAAAAGCGTTGGAAGTCCGGTGGGAGAAACCGACCGGTCCGGTGGCCGAATACGAAGTGATGGTGAGGGCCTTGGACGGGAGCCAAACGAAGACCTATTCGCATGTGGCGGGGCCGCCATACCTGCTCCCCGACACTGAATCCGGCACGATCTACTCCATTTCCCTGAAGTCCGTCGCCCCGGGCGGCGGAAAGAGCTTTCCAACCACCCCGATCTACGTTGAACGCGTGATCCACCGGGTCAAATTAAGTTACCGTGAGGGCACCCCCTCAGTGTCGAACGGCGTGAACGGGATTTTAGACCCAGTCGGCTTGAAGTTGACCTGGACGCCCCCGGCGGATATTCCGGCCGCGGGCTACCACCTTTACCTGAAGAAACCCTCGGGTGAGGTCCGGCGTTTGACCTCGGAGACCCGGCGGGATACGACCCTTTGGCTCCCGGAAACCCAGGGAATGGAAGGCTGCGAATTCCAAGTGGCCGTCGTCAATACGGTGGATGGGACCGAGAAAATCATCGGAAACTACCAGTGGTACCCATCGCGCCAGGACCTGAGATCGCTTTCCCGGCCCCACGAGATCCGGCTCAAGGCCACCCCGCAAGGCAACGGCAAAACATTCCTGGATTGGGACCAGGACCCTGGGGCGGCGAGCTACAGCCTCCTCTATTCCATCGGCCAAGATGGGGTCTTCCAACTTTTTGGGGATTTCAAGCGAAACAAATCCTGGGCGCTGCTGAGCTTGACCCGGCCGGACAAGGAATATCGTTTCATCGTGGTGTCGCGCGACGAGGCGGGGGCCTGGATCCAGCGCAGCCGGGTGGACTCCAATGACAACAACGACTTGAGGTCCAAGCCGCCGGATAACCCCGACGCGCCCTAGCCGTTTTCGGGCTGGCGAGGGAATGGACCGGGTTTCGCGGGGGTCAAGGACGCGGGATGGGTCGCTCGGGGCGGGCGTTCCGAGGTTTCCCCGCGGCGACGGTGGGAGAATTGGGTTTCACGAGGCCGTATTTTCCCTTCAGCGCCATGATGCGGTCATAGCTTTCGTCGATCTCCCTCTCGGAGATCCTCCCGTCGGCCGCGGCGTCCAACAGGATGTCCAAAACCCGGCCCTCCATATTGTCCGTCACCACCAAGAGGTCCGCCCCCGCGTTGACCGCCTGCACGACGGAAACCTCCAGGGGAAACTGCTTCTTGATGGCGCCCATCCGCAGGTCATCGCAGACTACCACCCCGCGGAAGCCCAACTCGCCCCGGAGAAGCCCGTCCACGATCTCGTGGGAAAGGGAGGCGGGGAAATAGGGGTCGAGCTTCGGATAGCTCACGTGTGACAGCATGACCGCATCCAACCCCTCCGCGATGAGCCTCCGGTAGGGGACGAAGTCCTCGTTTTCCAGCTCGGCCAGGGTCGCATCGCTGAAAGCGGGCCCCAGGTGGGTGTCCTGCTCCACCCGGGATTGCGAGGGGAAATGCTTGGCGGTGGCGAGGATCCCCTCCTTGCGCATGCCCGCCACGATCCGGGAGGCCAACAGGGCCACCTTCTGGGGATCGCTCCCCAGGGACCGGCGGTACTTGTTGATGATGGAATCCTCCGCGCCCCGGTTTAGGTCCACTACGGGGGCCAGGTTCATGTTGGCCCCGACCTCCTTGAGCTGGCGCGCGGCGATCCGCCCGAAGCGGTACGCCACGTCCGGGTCCCCTTTTTCTCCCAGGGCGGCTTGGGAGGGCAACACCCGGAACCCATGCTCTTCCCGCAACCGCCGGACCGCCCCGCCTTCCTGGTCTACCGCGATCAAGAGGGGGATCGGCGACGACGCCTGGAGGGTCTGGATGAAATCACGGATCTGGCTCTTGTCCTCGATGTTCTGCCCGAAGAGGATGACGCCCCCCACATTCCCGGCGCGGATCATCCATTTCCTCCGGCCCGTCAGTTCCGTGCCCAGGACGCTGACCATGAGCCGTTGCCCGAGTTTCCGGGACAGGAGGTTCCTCTCCCGGGCCGTGAACTTCAGCGCCGCGTGGGAGGTCTTTCGGCGCAGCATCTCGATGAACGGGGGAAGGCCCTGGGCCCCAGGGTTGATCGCCAGGGCGCGGTTATAACAATCCAAGGCCGCGGCGTCCTGGCGGGAAAGGTAAAAGCAATGTCCCGCCAGGATCCAGGGCGCCGCGGACCCCGGGGACGCCTGGTGGGCTTCCAGGGCGTACCGCAGGCACTTGAAGGTCTCCTGCCGTTGGTAGGCCGCCTTGGCCTCGTCAAACCAGGTTTTGGCGAGCAATTTCCGCCCGTCGTCGATCGGTTGGATCGACAGGAGGAAGGCCATGAGGCAGAAGACCAGGATTCGGGGGAAGTGGGTTTTCACAGCGGAGGATCTTACCAAAAGCCGGGCTTCAAAATGGCGTCCGTGGTCGTTCCAAACCGGGTGGGAGGACGGGAAAAGGCGGTTGCAAGCCGGCCGGGAGGTCCTTATCCTTGAGGCCGGAACCGGCCTTGGGGCGCGTCCCAGGGACTGGACCGGACTTCAACCTGAGGCGGCCTACGGGTCGCCTTCTTCATATAAAGGATGGCTCCTTGCCTTCGACCCCCCGAGCCTTTGAAGCCAAAATCCTGAAAAACAGGCCCCTGGGCGGCTATTGGAAATTGGTGTTTGAGGACGCCGAGGGCGCCTTGGCCCAAGCCCTACCAGGCCAATTCGTCAACCTCAGGCTCCAACCCGGCTACTCGCCCCTCCTTCGGCGTCCCTTCTCCATCGCCCGGATCCTCCCGGGTCCCCGGAAGAGCCGAAAGATCGAGGTCTTGTACGCCATCCTCCGGGGGGGGACCAGGCTTCTTTCTGGGAAAAAACCCGGTGAATCGATCAACGTCCTGGGCCCCCTGGGCCGGCCTTTTCCCCACCTGGACCGTTCCCACCCGGCGCTCATCGTCAGCGGCGGCATTGGGGTGGCTCCCCTGATCTTCCTTTCCGAGGCCCTGAAGGCCCGAAAGATCCCCCAAGCGGTCTTCCTCGGGGCCCGTACCGGATCCGACCTGGTCGAATTGGACGTCTTCAAGAAACTCAAGGTTCCCTTGGCCCTGGCGACCGATGACGGGTCGATGGGGAGGAAGGGTTACGTCACCCAACTTTTGGACGAATACCTGGCTTCGGGGAAGGCTCCGAAGGGCTCGGTCATCCACGCCTGCGGTCCCAGGCCCATGTTCAAGACCGTGGCGAAGGTGGCGGCAAAACATGGGGTCAAGGCCTACCTGTCTTGGGAAGAGCACATGGCCTGCGGACTCGGGATCTGCCTTACCTGCGCCTGTCCCGTGGACCAAGGGGACGGTCCCAAGATGGTCCGGACCTGCGTTGAGGGTCCGGCCATTGAGGCCTCCCAAATCCTCTGGGACCGACTGGAGAATTGACCATGGCCCATCCCAAGCCCCCCCGGAAACCCGCGGCCAAGGCCGCCCCGAAAGCCCCCCAAATGGCCGTGTCGATCGGTCGGCTCCGGATGGTCAACCCGGTGATGGTGGCCTCCGGTTGTTTCGGGTACGGCGAGGAAATCTCCCGGTTCTACCCTCTATCGAAGCTCGGGGCCATCATGGTCAAGGGCACCACCCTTGAACCCCGCCCCGGCAACCCCCCGCCCCGCATGGCCGAAACCCCCGCGGGGATGCTGAACGCCATCGGCCTGCAAAACGTTGGGGTGGACGCCTTCCTGAAGGACAAGCTCCCGTTCCTCCGAAAGGCCGGGGTGCCCTGCGTCGTCAACATCAACGGGCGGACAGTGGACGAATACGCCGAGTTGGCCCGACGCTTGGAGGGGGTGCCCGGGATCGGGGCCCTGGAGGTCAATATCTCCTGTCCCAACGTGAAGGAGGGGGGCATTGAGTTCGGTTCGACCGTGGAGGGCGCGGTTCGGGTGGTGACCATGGTCCGGAAATCCACGAGCCACACCTTGATCACCAAGCTTTCACCTAATGTGACCGATGTCCGGTCCGTCGCCCGGGCCTGTGTGGACTCGGGGAGCGACGCCCTCTCGGCCATTAATACGGTCGTGGGGATGGCCATTGACGCCCAGACCCGTCGTCCGATGCTCCGAAACGTGACGGGTGGGCTTTCCGGCCCGGCGGTCAAACCCATCGGCCTTCGCGTGATCTATCAGGTCGCCCAGGCCGTGAAGGTGCCCCTGGTGGGTATGGGCGGCATCGTGACTGGGGAGGACGCCGCCGAGTACCTCTTGGCGGGGGCCACCGCGGTGGCCGTCGGAACCGCCAATTACCTGGAGCCCCAGGCGGCCCTCAAGGTCGTCCAGGGCCTGGCGGCCTACCTGAAGGCCCAAAAGGTTGCCGACGTCCATGAGATCATCGGCGGCCTCCGGGTGGGGCCGCCCCAAGCGTGAGGACCCCTCCGGGATACAGGCTCCGGACTTTCAGTTTCCTCCTGGCCGGGTATTGCCTCCTGGCGACCCAGGCTTGTGTGCCGATCCGCCAGGAACTGTCGGGAGGAGCCGGCCGGGCGGTCTCAACCGCATCTTCCGGGTCGGAATCCGGCAAGCCGGGGTCGACTCGGACCGGGGACTGGAAAAACGAGATGGAGGGTTTGGCTTCCTGGTATGGCCAGGACTTCAACGGGCGGTTGACGTCCAGCGGGGAAGTCTTCGACATGTACGACATGACGGCGGCCCATAAGACCCTGCCGCTCCAGACCGTGGTGAGGGTGCACAACCTGGACAACGGCAAGTCGGTCGAGGTCAGGATCAACGACCGGGGACCTTACGTGGCGGGGCGGATCATCGACCTGTCCCGAAAAGCGGCCCGGGCCCTGGGCATGAGGGACGTGGGGACGGCCCGCGTGAGGCTGGAGATCGTCAAGATGGCTACGAACTGAAGAATTGTGGAATGAGGAATTAGGAATGCTGAATTAAAATCTAAAGGAAAAGGCAATGGACATGTCGTGTTCCCACTCCTCATTTCGAATTCCGAATTCCTAATTGCCTTGGGAGGTTGTCTTGGATAGATTTTCAGCGCGGCTCAAGCAGGCGGTCCTAAGGACCGGCGGGTACCTTTGCGTCGGGCTCGACGTGGACATGGCCAAATTGCCCGAGGGAATCACCCGCGACGCCCGGGGCGCCTACCAATTCTGCCGGTCCATCGTGGACGCCACCCAGGACCTGGCGGCGGCCTACAAGCCCAACTTGGCCTTTTTCGAGGCCCTGGGCCCGGCGGGATGGGAAATGCTTGAGGCCCTCCGCAAGTCCATGCCGCCCGGCGCCCTGTTCGTGGCCGACGCCAAGCGGGGTGACATCGGCAACACTTCCCGGGCCTACGCCGAGGCCTTCTTCGGCCGGATGAAGTGCGACGCGCTCACCGTGGCGCCCTACATGGGCAAGGATTCCGTGGAACCCTTCCTGGGGTACCCCGGGTCCTGCGTTTTCGTCCTGTGCCTGACCTCCAACCCCTCGGCGGCCGAGTTCGAGACCCAAAAACTCGAGGACGGATCCTTCCTTTATGAGAAGGTGGCCAAGACCGCCCTGGAATGGGGAAAGCACACCTTGGGGGAAGTGGGGCTCGTGGTGGGGGCCACCCAAGCCGAAACCCTGGGGTCAATCCGGTCCCTGGCGCCCCAAGCGCCGTTCCTGGTGCCGGGGGTGGGGGCCCAGGGCGGGGATTTGGAATCCGTGCTGAGGGATGGCCGGTCCGGCGACGGCGCGGGCTTGTTGGTGAACGCTTCCCGGAGTATTTTGTACGCCTCGAAGGGCCCGGACTTCGCCCTGGCCGCCAAGGCCGAGGCGAGCCGGATGGTCCAGGCCATGAAGCCGTACCTGCCCAAAAACTAGACCAGGGAACCGACATGACGAAGGAAGAAGTCCTGAAGCTGTTCGAGGAGTCCCAAGCGCTCCTGAAGGGCCATTTTCAGCTTTCCTCAGGCCGCCACAGCGACCGGTACCTCCAATGCGCCCTAGTGCTCCAGTACCCGTGGCACGCCGAAAAGCTCTGCGCGGCCCTGGCGGAGCTGGTGAAGCCGCTCAAACCCAAGGCCGTGGTCTCCCCGGCCCTGGGAGGGGTGGTGGTGGGGCAGGAACTGGCCCGGGCCCTGGGGGTCCGGGCGATTTTCACCGAACGGGGGAAGACCGACGATAAGATGGAACTCCGGCGGGGTTTCTCCGTGGCGCCGGGAGAGCGCGTCTTCGCGGTGGAGGACGTCATCACCACCGGGAAGTCGGTCCGGGAATCCATCGCGGTCATCCGAAGCCTCGGCGCCGAGGTGGTGGGCGTGGGAAGCCTCATGGACCGCTCAAACGGGCAGGCCGCCAAGGATTTCGACGTCCCCATGACCTCCCTGGTCAGCCTGGAAGTCACCAGTTGGGAACCGGCCCAATGCCCCCTTTGCGCCCAAGGCACCCCGGCGGTTAAGCCCGGGTCCCGGGCGAAGTTCTAAAGGTCGAGGAAACCCATGGCCCCCAAACCCCCGACGGCGCCCGAACCCACCCGGTTGATGCAATATGTCTACGCCAATGTCCTCTGGTACCTTTTCCTGGGGATCGTGGTCCTCTTGACCTTCCTGGCCTCGGGGCGGGTCTGGGACGACGTGATGAGGGAAGCCGCGAAGTTCCTCTTCTTGATCCTAGGAGGCGGGTTCACCTTGGTCTCGCTATTGGACAGCCTCTACGAGAAGCGTTTCGAGTCCTCCGAAGGGGGCCGTCCTTGAAAACCCTGATCCGCCCGCTGGTTTGGACCCTCAGCCTCCTGATCGCCTTCCCCCCGGCCCTGGCCCTGGCGGCCGCCGAGGCGGCGACGGCCGAGGACGCCCATGCCCCCGCGACCCAGGTTGAGCTGTTGAACCGCCTTGCCGAAACCGGCCCGTTGGAATCCTTGAAACCCTTCCTGAAGGATGCCATGACCCCGACGGACGTCACGGCGGCCCTGGCGGGAATCTATCCCGATATCAAGGGGATGGACCCGGCCGCGCTTCATCCCGGCGATGGCGATTACCCCTTGGCCGACTGGACCGCGCTCCTAGCCTTGGTGCGGGAGAAAAAGGGGGCCTTACGCTCCAAGGGCCTTTCGGCTTGGGCCTTTGAGAAGAAACTCGCGGAGATCACGGTTGCCCTGACGCCCGCCGACACGGCCACCACCCCGAAACCGGCGTTGAAAAGCGCCGTGCCGGTCCCCACCGCCACCTTCACCCCCACCGCAACCCCTGTCCCCGTGGTCTCCGTGGAAGAGGTGCATGCCCTGAAAGCCCGTGTATCCGAAATGTCGGACCGGCTCGACCAGTTGGCGAAGGACGCCGAGAAAAGGCGCCAGGACGACGACGCGACCGAAAAAACAAGGCTGGCGGACCGTGCCGCCCAAAAGGACGAGCTCCAACTTCTCCGGAGCCTCTTGGAGGCGCTTCAGGGGGACCTCGCCAAGGTCAACAGCCGCCTGGAGGAGGTGGGGAAGAAGGCGGATGAGAAAAACCTCACGGATACCGAGCTTCGTCAAAACCTGAGCATCATGAGGAAGGACCTCAGGGACAACGTCGAGGATGTCTCCATCCTCAAGCAGAAGGTCGAAAAGCTGATGGCTCCCGAGAAGCAATACGCCCGACCCCTGGACCGGGCCCTGACCTCCAAGTGGGTCCCGGGGGCGGCCCTCCTGATCGCCCTGGGGGCGATCGTCTGGACGGCCACAAAAAAATAGGGTGTCCGCCGCGGCCTTATGGGGGACTACCACGGTTGACTGTAGACGGTCTTGATGGATTAGTCTGACGTGAGGTCGGGGCGATATGCGATGACACATCCAAGAGTATGGGGACTTCTGGCCTGCCTCGGGTGGGCCTTCGGGCCGGCGGCCGTCCAGGCGCAGATCGTGACCCTTTCCAAGAGCATCAACCCGCCCGTGGCCCAGTTGGGCGACACGGTGACTGTCTGCCTCCATGTGGCTTCCCCCTCCAGCCATCCCATGGCCGACATCGTCTGGGCGCTTGACGTCTCGAACTCAATGGTCCCCTACTTGGCGAACATCAGCGCCGATATCCAGTCCTTCACGGCCCAATTAGCCTCCGAGGGGATCGACTACCGCAACGGACTCGTGGCCTTCTCGGACAACGTGCAGACCTTCGGGTTCACCTCCGATGACGGGGTCTTCCAGGCCTGGGTAGGGAGCCTGACGACCTACGGCGGGGATGAGCAGGACCTAGGCGCGCTCATGGCGGCCGATGGGCTGGGTTGGCGGGGGGGCGCCTCCCGGACGGTCATCCTGGTCACCGATGAACAGGTGGATTGCCTGGAGAACTACCTCAATCCCAACCCGCCCCAG
>CAYMOV010000067.1:11416-13266 GCA_964392085.1 uncultured bacterium | reverse complement strand
CCGCGAGGGCGGGCATACGGTCGGCGCCGGCGTCGTCACGGAAATCATCGAGTAAACGCCGGAATAACTCCAATACCAGCGTGAGCCGCGGGTGCCGGGCCTCTTCCCGGTGGTCCGCGGCTTGACGCATGTGAAGGGCTTTCAAAGATGCGAGAACAAATTACACTGGCCTGCTCCGATTGCAAACGGCGGAACTACCATTCCAGCCGCGACAAGCGGAAGACCCAGAACAAGATCGAGCTCAAGAAGTACTGCAAGTGGTGCCGGAAGCACGTCCTGCACAAGGAAACCAAGTAACCCCCCGGCCGGTTGGGCGGGGTTGTTTACGGCAGTAACTCAATTGGTAGAGTAGCGGTCTCCAAAACCGCCTGTTGCAGGTTCGAGTCCTGCCTGCCGTGCCATAAACGTTAAGCTTTCAGTGAGGGCACGGCGCTCTCGCAGCCGTGTCACAAACGTAAAGCTGACAGGGAGGGCACGGCGCTCTCGCCGCCATGCCATAAACGTAAGGCTTGCGGGGGGGCACGGCGCACGATTCGCGCCTTGTCCAAGCCGCAAGACGCGCGGGCGGATAAGGGCCTTGGGGCCCTGGCACCCGTCCAGAGGAATTGGAACGACATGTTCGAAAACCTGAAGGTCTTTTACGCGGAAGCCCGGTCCGAATACCGGAAGATTTCCTGGCCTTCCAAGGCGGAAGTCCAGGGGTCGACCGCGGTTGTTCTCGCGACGGTAGGGTTGTGCTTGGTGGCGCTTTTCGCCTTCGATTGGGTCATCACCGAGCTGATGTCGATAGTCATCAAATAAGAGGCGGGGCCCAACATGTCGAAGCGCTGGTACGTGATCAACACTTACTCGGGGTACGAGCAGAAGGTTAAAGCCAACCTCGAGAGCCGGATTAAGAGCATGGGGATGGAAGACAAGATCTTCCAGATCCTGATTCCCTCGGAAGAGGTGACGGAAACCCGCAACGGCAAGAAGCGGGTCACCAACAAGAAGTTCTTCCCGGGCTACCTGTTGGTGGAGATGGACCTGGAGGAAAACTCCTGGTACGTGGTCCGTAACACCCCGAAGGTGACGTCCTTCGTGGGGGTGGGCAACAAGCCCACGCCGTTGCCGGAAGAGGAAGTCACCGCCATTCTCGAGCATATCGGGAAGCGGCGGGAGCGCCGGGCCCTCAAGACCCAGTTCGACAAGGGCGACCTGGTCAAGGTCATGGAAGGGCCGTTCGCGAACTTCTCGGGGTCCGTCGAGGACATCAACCCCGAGCGGGAACGGGTCAAGGTCATGGTGACGATTTTCGGCCGCCAGACCCCCGTCGAGCTGGAATTCCACCAGGTCGAAAAAGAGTAGGGGCCGTTTTAAAAACCGAAATGGCTTCTGTAACGTGAGGTGGGCGGCTAAAAGCCGCCGGTTTTGAAACGGGTTGTAACCACCCCCCAGTGGCGTCAGCCCCAACCCAGGAATTGAGGAAGAGTCGTCATGGCGAAAGAAATCAACGCGATCGTGAAGTTGCAGATCCCCGCCGGCAAGGCGAACCCGGCGCCCCCCGTGGGCCCGGCCCTCGGCCAGCACGGCGTGAACATCATGGAGTTCTGCAAGCAGTTCAACGCGCTCACCCAGAAGCAGGACGGCCTGATCATCCCGGTGGTCATCTCCATCTATAAGGACCGCTCCTTCACCTTCATCACCAAGACCCCTCCGGCCTCGGTGTTGCTGCTCAAGGCGGCCGGCCTGGCCAAGGGTTCGCCGGTCCCCAACAAGCAGATGGTGGGCAAGGTGACGGGCAAGCAAGTCGAGGAAATCGCCAAGACCAAGATGCCCGACCTGAACGCCCATGAGATCCCGGCGGCGGT
>CAYMOV010000067.1:0-11316 GCA_964392085.1 uncultured bacterium | reverse complement strand
AAATCGCCAAGACCAAGATGCCCGACCTGAACGCCCATGAGATCCCGGCGGCGGTGCGGATGGTTGAGGGTACGGCCCGCAGCATGGGGATTGAGATCCAGAAGTAAGAAGCGCTCGTACCGCGCCTTTTAGCGCGGCACCGCCAAGAGAGTGCCTCGGCTTGAGGCCTCAGCACGGCGGGGTGGTCGGCTGAACGATTTGAAGCTTAAGCTGACAGCTGACGGCCGACCGCCATCAGCTGATTTTAAGTGGGAGGTCCCTCGGGACCGTTTGAACCACAGGAGGCCGAGCATGGCGATCAAGGGAAGCAAGCGAGCCAAGAAGAACCGGGAGTTGGTGGACCGCACCAAGCTGTACTCCCTCATCGACGCGGCCGGAGTGGTCAAGAAGGCCGCCCCCGCGAAGTTCAACGAAACCGTCGAGCTGCATATCCGGCTCGGGGTGGATCCCAAGAAGGCGGACCAGCAGGTCCGTGGAACCGTTTCACTCCCCCACGGCACGGGCAAGACCCTGCGCGTGGTGGTCTTGGCCAAGGGCGAGAAAATCAAGGAAGCCGAGGACGCCGGGGCCGACCTGGCGGGAGCCACCGACCTGGTGGAAAAGATCGCCGCGGGTTTCCTGGACTTCGACGTCCTGGTCGCCACGCCGGACATCATGCGGGAAGCCGGTAAGCTCGGGAAGGTGTTGGGCCCCAAGGGCATGATGCCGAACCCGAAGTCCGGGACCGTGACGCCCGACGTGGGCAAAGCCGTCAGGGAAATCAAGGCCGGTAAGATCGAGTACCGCGTGGACGACGCGGGCATCTGCCACACCGGCATCGGTAAGCTCCAGTTCAGCGAGCAGCAGATCAGCGAGAACGCCGAGACCGTCATCAAGGCCCTGGTGGCGGCCAAACCCGCCGCCTCGAAGGGCGTGTACCTGATGTCCGCCACGCTTTCCTCCACCATGGGGCCCGGCGTGAAGCTGGAGACCGCCGGTTACATGAAGGCGATCGAAAAGGACTGACGTTTCCGAACCCGCCCCCCAAGGGGGCGTGGAGCGGTTGAAATCGGGACCCGCGGCCAACGCGGGTCGACGGATGTCAAAGACAGCGGGCGCCCTTTGGGGCGTAATCCACCTGACGAAGGGTGGCAAGCCCGCCGAGATGATCCGGTGACGGCATTCACTTGCCCCTCACCCGGACGTTCTCGGGTGAGGGGCTTTTTTTTACCCCTCCCCTTGTCCCGCCGCAAGCCGTAAGGCCGGCGGCGGGACGCATCTGGAAAAGATGATGGGGAAAAGAGGTGATTCGATTGGCTGATACGAAGAAACGGCAACCTAAACCCGACAAGGTCGAGGTGGTCGCCAAGATGACCGACCGGCTGAAGGCCTGTAAGTCGGCGGTGGTCATGGTGAACGCCGGTCTCACGGTGGAAGAGGTCACCCAGCTCCGCTCGCTCCTGTTCAAGGAGAAGGTGGAACTGCACGTGGTGAAGAACACCCTGGCGAAGATCGCGCTCAAGCAGGCCGACATCAACGTGCTGGACGATTTCCTGTCCGGCCCGACGGCCCTGGCGCTCGCCATGGGTGACGCGGTGGCTCCTGCCCGGGTCCTCTCCAAGTTCGCCAAGGACCATGAGAAGCTCACGGTCCGTGGCGGTTGGGTGGACGGCCAGAAGATGTCCGACAAGGACATCAAGGCCCTCGCGAACCTGCCCAGCCGGGAACAGCTCCTGGCCAAGGCGTTCGGCAGCATGAAGGCTCCGATCGTCGGCTTGGTCATGGTCTTGTCCGGTACGCAACGCAAACTGGTTTACGCACTGAGCGCCGTCGCGAAGGCGAAAACCGCTTAATCCACGCGCCACGGAGCCCCTCGGGGCTCCCGGCCATCACTGAAGGAGAAGGAACGACATGGCGATGACAAAGGATGATTTCATCAAGGCGATCGAAGGCATGACCGTGCTCGAGTTGAACGAGCTGGTGAAGGCCCTCGAGGAGAAGTTCGGCGTGTCCGCCGCGGCCCCCGTGGCCGCCGCCGCCGCCGGCCCTGCGGCCGCCGCCGCCGAGGAGAAGACCGGGTTCGACGTGATCTTGAAGGCCGCCGGCGGGAACAAAATTTCCGTCATCAAGGTGGTCCGCGAAGTCACCGGCCTGGGCCTGAAGGAAGCCAAGGACCTGGTCGACGGCGCGCCGAAGCCCGTCAAGACCGGGATCGCCAAGGCCGAAGCCGACGAGATCGTGGCCAAGTTCAAGGAGTCCGGCGCCGAGCTCGAGATCAAGTAATTTCCGGGCTCACGGCCCGAAAATCTTACCGAGGCCCGCGTAAGTGGGCTGCGGGATCCCAAAAAGCCCCAGGAAGTTTCCTTCCTGGGGCTTTTTTGTTTTAGCCGCCTTCGTGTTATCTTGTCCCCATGAAACAAGGCTTCTTCGTCACCTTCGAGGGCCCTGAGGGCTCCGGCAAATCCACCCAGATCCGCCTCTTGGCGGACCACCTCAAATCGCGCGGGATCCCCACGGTGGTGACCTGTGAGCCCGGTGGATCGTTCCTGGGAAAGAAGATCCGGCAACTCCTCCTGCATTCCGAGGTGAAGCCTGAGTCCGAGGCCGAGCTCTTCCTTTTCCTCGCGGACCGGGCGGATCACGTGGCCGGCGTTGTGCGGCCCGCTTTAGCCCGTGGATGGACGGTTCTTTGCGACCGTTATACCGACTCGACCTTGGCCTACCAGGGCGGGGGCCGGGGTTTGTCGATCCCCCGGTTGGAACGCTTGAATCGGGAAGCCACGGGCGGTTTAAAACCCGACCTGACCTTCCTGTTGGACCTTCCCGTGGAGGTCGGCTTGGCAAGGGCGGGGAAGCGGTCGAAGGGCAAAACGGACCGCATGGAAAGGGAACACCTGAAATTCCACCAGGCCGTGCGGGCCACATTCCTCCGGTTGGCGCGGTCGGAAAAGGCCCGGTTTAAGATTCTCGACGCCACCCAACCGGCGCAGGAATTATCCGCGTCCGTCCTCCGATCTCTCCAATCGAAACTGGATCGCTTCCTCCGGTGACTTTCGACGCGCCTCCCCGGGGCACCGGGGCCCCGGAGAAGGCACCCGCCGGGAACCGACCTTGGGCCTGGGCCCTTCTCCTGCTCGCGGCTTTCCTCCTGAGACTTGCCTATGTCCTCCGGGGCCATCCGGCCTTCGGCACGGACGAGTTGACCATCCTCAACCATGTCCACGCCTGGGCCGATGGGCGGGTCCCCGACGAGATCCTTACCCTCCATAAAGCCATGGACCTCCGGCTTTGGATTCCCGCGTTCTTCTACAGGGTTTGGGGTCCCTCGGGCGATCCCTTGGGGGCGATTTTCCTCGGCTTATTGGGGCCGGCCTGCTGGATCCTTTGGGTCCGCCGGGTCGGAGGGGCGCGGGTCGCCTGGGGGATGGCGGTCTTCCTCGTCCTGGCCACGCCGGCGGTGGCCTACTACGGGACCTTGCTGAGTGAATTCCGCACGTCGCTGCTGGTGGGGGCGCTCCTGGCCCTGAACGCCGGGAAATGGGGAAAGAACCTCGGGACGGCTTGGGGTTTGGGGTTCCTGGCCGCCTTCGGGGTTTTCAGCGATCTCTTCACCCTCTTCTTCCTCCTGGCGGTGATCGGGATGGAGCTTCTCGAACGTGAAGTAGGGTGGACCGTCCACCCATGGACGAAGGTGGCGGGTTTACTGGCGGGGTGTTGCGCGGGTAGTTGGTTGGGGCTCTACTACCTCAGTTCCCTTCCACTCCAGCAACCGGGGACCGTCCACGCATCCCTTGCGCCCTGGGGGAGCGTCCAAAAGAACTTTGGCCTTTTGTGGGAGGTGTTCCCGGTGTTTTGGGCCGGGGGTTTCCCTTACGGGTACCTCCAGAACAGCCCCCTGGGCCGGTCGTTTAATGGCGCCGATGGAACGTTGGGGCAATGGATGGACCGAATCCTGGTCTTCGCGGGTTTCCTCGGGGCGTTTTGGGGGGTCAGGGGCTGGGCCAGGGATTCCGCCGTGGGCTGGAGGGATGCAGCTCCCCTTTGGGTGCCGACGGTTGCCTTCACGGCGTTTTTCCTTTTTTCCTCCCAGACATGGGACGCGTTGTCCTTCCGCTATCTTTATTTTCTCCTGGTCTTTTGGGCCGCCGGTTGGGGTTGCTTGTGGGTGAGGGCCGCGAAACCCGCGAGCCGGGCCCTAATCGGGGTGGCCTTGGGCCTTTTGGTATGCGGGCACGCCTATAGGTGGCGGAACCTCACGGGGGGATCCCCGGCGGTGGTTCTAGTCAGTGGCCTGACGGAGGATGGAGAGACCCGGGGGTTCGCGAACCATTGGGTCGCCGCCCTATTGAACTACGGCTCTCGCGACAAACTCCGGTTTGAACCCTACGATGCGGCTCCCGGCTCAAAGTCATTGGACGCCGAAATTCGGGCCTCCAACCGCATCACCCTGGTCTGGGTCGAGGGACTTGACCGTCCAGAGGTATTCCAGGCGGCGGTTTCGCAATTGAAAGGGATCGGTTACAGACAAACGGGGGGCCATCCGAGACCCGGGGGTTGGGGGACCCTGGACTTTTCCCGTCCGAGCGGTCACCGGGAGAAAGCCCAAGGGAACGAAGGATTTGGTAGGATGCGGGACCGGAGCGAACCGTGACCAACCCTTTTTTGACCGAACTGAAGACCCAACCTGAGGCCGCGGCATTCCTCTCCGGCTTCCTCAAGGGCGTCCGGGTCCCCAGCCTGCTGTTCAGCGGGGCCGAGGGATCCGGCAAGAAAACCCACGCCCTGGCCCTGGCCCGGTCCCTCTTCTGCAAGAACGGTCCCGGCTGCCCCGGGTGCCCCGATTGCCGCCAGGTGGGATCCAAGACCCATCCCGACCTGCTTTGGGTCCAGAAAGGTTTCTTCTGGCCCGAGGAGGAGGATAAGCGCAAGAGCGATGAAGTGACCGGGGGCGTCATTTCCGCCGTGGTGGAAAAGCTGAACCTGGCCCCCCTGAACGCGCCCCTGAAGATCGCGATCGTCCCCAACGCCCACAAGATGAACGTGAGCGCCCAGGACAAGTTCCTCAAGACCCTGGAAGAGCCGCCGTCCCGGGTGCTGATCATCCTCGTGACCGACCAACCGGGCCTGCTCTTGACCACCATCCAATCCCGTTGCCGGATCGTCCGGTTCCATTCCCTGGCCCCGGCCGTGGCGGAGGGCATCCTGAGGTCCGGCGGCATCGACGCCGCCACGGCCAAGTGGGCGTCCCGCGCCTCGGGGGGCAACCTGACCCGGGCCTTCCGGTACGCGGACAAGGAATGGAGGGAATTCCTCGAGAAGGCCGGGAAGGACTTCGACCGCGGCCTCGCCGGGGGCGACGAGGCTTGGCTCCGTTTGGTGGACGAGTACGAGAGGATGGACCCGGGGTTCTGGGACGACGAGGACCTGACGGCCTCCCAGCGCAAGGCCCGGGTGGCCGAGGAAGCCCTGCGGGCCGGCTTGGCGCTCTGGGACCTCCGTTGCAAGGGGGAGGAGCCCATGCCCGAGGGGATGGGCGGCGCGGATCCCTCCTGGGTCCGGGAGGCCCTCCGGAGGCACCTTGACCTTTTGCCCACCCACCTGAACTCGCGGATGGTGCTGGACCACTTCTTCCTGGAGGCCCGGGAAACCCTGAAGACCGGCCCTAAACCCCAGGTTTCCTGGGTGGAGTCGGCGCTCCGTCCCTGAACGACAACCGTATTTGAATCAATTATAATCCGACACCCAAAGACCCGGCGCGAGGAACCGAATTGAAGACCTTTTACGTCACCACCCCCATCTACTACGTCAACGACGTGCCCCACATCGGCCACGCCTATTGCACGGTCGGCGCCGACGCCATGGCCCGGTTCAAGCGCATGGACGGCTATGAGGTTTACTTCCTGACCGGCACCGACGAGCACGGCCAGAAGATCGAAAAGACCGCCAAGGAACAGGGGATCACCCCCATCGAGCTGGCGGACCGGGTGGTGAGCCGCTTCCAGGAGGCCTGGAAGAAGCTGGGCATCTCCCATAACGACTTCGTGCGCACCACCCAGGAACGCCACAAGCGGCTTTGCGTGGAGTTCTTCAAGGTCGTCCAGGCCGCCGGGTACATCTATAAGGGCGAGTACGAGGGTTGGTACTGCCTGCCCGACGAGAAGTTCCTGCTCGACTCCGAAGTCATCGACGCCAAATGCCCCGATTGCGGGCGCCCCGTGGAGCGAATCAAGGAACAGAACTATTTCCTCAAGATGTCGGCCTTCCAGAGGAACCTGGAGGACCTGCTGGCCGCGCACCCGGAGTTCGTCCAGCCCGACTCGCGCCGCAACGAATTGATCAACAACTTCGTCAAGCCGGGCTTGGCCGACGTGTCCATCACCCGCAATTCGGTGAAATGGGGCATCGCGGCCCCGGTGCCCGAGGATGTGGTGCTCTACGTCTGGTTCGACGCCCTGCTCAACTACATCACGGCCCTGGACTGGCCCAACGGCGAGAAATACCGGAAGTTCTGGAAGGGTGAGGGCACCGAGAAGCATGAGGTGGTGAACCTCATCGGCAAGGATATCCTTCGTTTCCACGCCACCATCTGGCCCAGCATGCTCTGGGCCGCCGGGGAACCCCTGCCGGACCGGGTTTTCGGCACGGGATACATCAACAAAGACGGCAAGAAAATGTCCAAGAGCCTGGGCAACGTGGTGGACCCCTTCGAACTGGTGGAAAAGTACGGCCCCGACGCCCTCCGGTACTACCTGCTCCGCGAGATCCCCTTCGGGCTGGATGGCAACTACACCGACGCCTCATTCGAGCTGCGGTTCAACGGCGACCTGGCCAACGACCTCGGCAACCTCGTCCACCGGTCCCTCAGCATGTTGGAGAAGTACCACCAGGCCGTGGTGCCGAAATGCGGGCCCGAAGGCCCCCTTGAGGCCGAGCTCAAGGCCATCGGGACTTCCTATTCCGGCAAGGCCCGGCAGGCCATGCTGACCTTCGATTTCCCGACGACGCTGGGGGCCGCCTGGGACCTGGTGAAGCGCGCCAACAAGTACGTGGAGGAGTCGGCCCCCTGGAAGGTCGCCAAGGCGGGCGACCAGGCCCAACTCGACACCATCATGTACTCGCTGATGGAATCCCTCCGGGTGACCGCCATCTCCCTGGCTCCCTTCATGCCCTTCACCGCCTCGGCGCTTTGGGCCCAACTGGGCTTCTCGGATGATGTTCACACCCATCCCCTGACCGACACCGAGAAGTGGGGCTTGATCCCGGCCGGCCAGAAGACCGCCAAAGGCCTGCCATTGTTCCCGAGAATCGAAAAGGTGAAATAACGGTTTGGTTTAAACATCATCGAGGGGATCATGCTCGAGGTTCGTTGGATTATTTGGTTTATGATGACTTATATGTTGATGCAGTGGGGCTTATGGTGGTTGGTTTTGACGTTCAACGGCTTTCCGTTGCTGGTGTATTTCGTCAGCCCCCTGGTATTTGGTAAAAGCCATTGGGAAAAGGGCCTGGCGAACCGGAGGATCGTCGATTTGATGGGGTGCTCCGTCCTGGTGGTTTTATCCACAGTGGCGATATATTTTAGATGGGGGGAAAAGGAGTCGCTCATAGCGGTTCAGGTGTCGCTCGTTTTGATGATTGCGTTATTGCGAAGAAGTTTTGGGTTCTGGTTATGGATGGCTCTTAATCTTGTCTGGATGTTCCAAGGGTGTTGGGGGTGGATGGTTGCCAACGATCTAGTCCGGCTCGGAACCGTCTGGTGGCCGACCCGGTTGTTGGATGAGCGCGAAAAGGGCGAACGGGCTGTCCGTCGGTTCGAGATGACCGTGATTTACTCCGGGTTGGGGATTTTGGCGTTCGTCGCGTTTCATTTCGACTTGGGGCCTGTTTCGTACGGCGCCCATAACCCACCGTCCCAATCGGAGGTTGCCGCGTTTGTCTTGCCGCTTTTGACTTGGTTAGGTTTCATTCTGGCGGCGGTCTTTGGACGCTAAGGGGAGATAGACAGTTCCATGCTGATCGACACGCATTGCCACCTGGATGACGAGCGGCTCCTGCCCGAGGAGGCCGACGTGATCGTTCGCGCCCGGGAAGCCGGGGTGACCCGCATGGTCACCATCGGCACCGACGAGAAGACCTCCGCGGCGGCCGCCGCCATCGCCTCCCGCCACCCGGGGGTGGTTTGGCACACCGTGGGGGCGCACCCCAACGAGGCCGACCGCATCGGCGAACCTGAATGGGCCGAGATCGCCCGGCTGGCCCGGACCACGAAACCCGTGGCCATCGGGGAAATCGGCCTGGACTTCCACTACGAAACCTCCAAAGAACGGCAATATGACCTCTTCGGCAAGTCGATCGCCCTGGCCAAGGAGCTTTCACTCCCCATCGTGATCCATGACCGGGACGCCCATGAGGAGATCCTGAAGGTCCTGAAGGACCAGGCTCTGGGGATGAGAATCCTCATGCATTGTTATTCCGCCGGGCCCGCCCTGGTGGAGAAGTTCATGGCCTTGGGTTGCCTGTTCTCCATCGCGGGCCCCGTGACCTTCAAGAATGGCCAGGAGATCCGGGACGCCGTCCAGCTGATCCCCCTGGACCGCTTGGTGGTGGAGACCGACGCTCCCTACCTGACGCCCCATCCACACCGGGGCAAGCGCAACGAGCCCGCCTTCACCCGCCTCACCGCCGAGAAGGTGGCCGAAGTGAAGGGGTTGTCCCTTGAGGAAACCGCCAAGGCGACCACCCATAACGCCCTTCGGTTCTTCTCCATCCGCTGATGAACTGGCGTTCCTTTCTGACCCCCCGCCCCTTACAATGTGGGCCATTCCGGTCGGGAGCCCTAGCATGATCCGTGAAGCCATCCTGAAGCTTTACAAGAAACAGGACCTCACTTCCGAGGAGGCTTCCGCCTGCCTCCACGAGGTCTTGGGCGCCACCGCAACCCCGGCCCAAGTGGGGGCCTACCTGGCCCTCCTGGCCGCCAAGGGGGAAACCCTCGACGAGGTTGTGGCCAGCGTGAAGGTCATGCGGGAAAAGATGGTCCGGATCGAAGGCGGCGGCACGGAAGCCATCGATATTTGCGGGACCGGCGGGGACCACTCGGGTACCTTCAATATCTCCACGGCGGCCGCTTTGGTCCTTGCCGGGGGCGGTGTACCCATGGCCAAGCACGGCAACCGGGCCGCCACCAGCCAATGCGGCAGCGCGGAGGCCCTCCAGGCCCTGGGGGTCAAGATCGACGTGACGAACCGCGTGTTGGAACTTTGCCTCAAGGAAGCCGGGATCTGCTTCCTCTTCGCGCCCCACCACCACCCCGCCATGAAGAACGTGGGTCCCTACCGCAAGGAAATCGGCATCCGAACCCTCTTCAACATCATCGGCCCCCTCTCCAACCCCGCCGGGGTCAAGCGGCAGGTCACGGGGGTTTATGAGGACGGCAAGGCCAAGCTGATGGCGGAGGCCCTCATCCTCGCCGGGAGCGAGCGTGTCATCACCTACCACAGCTCCGACGGCTTGGACGAGGTGTCCTGCGACGCCGAGACGAGGGTTTACGAGGCAGTGGCGGGGAAACCGGGTACGTCGGAATTGACGATCTCGCCCGAGATGTTCGGATTCGGCCGTCACCCCTTGTCGGAACTCCAAGGCGGGGACGCGGTCGTCAACGCGAGGATCATCGAGAAGGTCCTCGACGGGGAGAAGGGCGCGCGCCGGGAAGTCGTGGTCATGAGCGCCGCCCTGGGATTCTACATCACCGGTAAGTCCGAAACCCTGGTGCAGGGGGCGACTTTGGCCGCGGAATCCATCGACCAGGGACGGGCCCGGGAAACCCTCGAGAAGCTCCGGCGGGTTTCCCAGTCATGAACATCCTGGAGACCATCGCCGAGACGAAGTTGAAGGAAGTGGCGGCCCTCAGCCAGGAACGGGGCCTGGACAGCCTGAGGTCGGGCGCCCTGGCCCAAGCGCCCCCCAAGGATTTTCTGGCCTCGGTGAACCGTCCCGGCATGCTTTCCCTCATCGCCGAACTCAAGAAGGCCAGCCCTTCCAAAGGCGTCCTCCGGGACCCCTTCGACCTACCGGGACTCGCCCAGTCCTACGCCCAAGGCGGCGCCCAAGCCCTCTCGGTCCTCACGGATGTGGAGTTCTTCAAGGGACACCTCTCCTACCTGGCCCAGGCCCAAAAGGCCTCGGGACTGCCCGTGCTTCGCAAGGACTTCCTGATCGATCCCCTCCAGGTTTACCAGTCCCGGGAGGCGGGCGCCGACGCCATCCTCCTGATCGTGGCGATGCTGGAATCGACCCAATTGCGGGACCTCCAGTCCCTGGCTTGGAGCCTCGGGATGATGGTCCTGGTCGAGGTTCATGACCGGAAGGAATTGGAAATCGCATTGGCCGTTGGCGTAAAACTGCTGGGCATCAACAACCGGGATTTGCGGGACTTCAGGGTCCGGCTTGAAACAACCGCCGACCTGATCCAATTATGTCCGAGGGACCTGCCGGTGGTCAGTGAGAGCGGGATCCGTACCCCCGAGGATATCCGGCTTATCCGGAAGGCGGGGGCCACGGCCGTCTTGGTGGGGGAGGCGTTCATGACGAGCCCGGATCCCGGCCAAGCGGCCAAGGATCTGATGTCCATGACCGACTGAGTTTCAAGTTTTGAATTTTTAATTTTGGGTTTTCCGCCGACTCAAGACTTAAAATTAAAACTTAGGACTGTTTGGGGGTCTAACGTGTTTCGTGTGAAGATATGCGGTTTGACCCGCCCCGAGGACGTCCGCGCCTGCGTTGAGGCGGGAGCCGACGCGATCGGGTTCCAGATGTCCCGGGGTCCCCGGAAGATCACGCCCCAGGCCGCCCTGAAGCTCACCCGACGGATTCCCGTTGGGACCCTGAAGGTTGGGGTCTTCGTGGATGAACCGGTTTCCCACGTGACAAGAATCGCCCGCGAATGCGGCTTCGATTTGGTCCAATTGCACGGGAATGAAACCGCACTCCAGTGTGTCGCGACGGGCCTGCCCGTTTTGAAGGCGATCCGCATGAGGAACGTTAAAACACCCGACCGCTATGCCTCCTATCCCGTTGCGGGTCTCCTACTCGACCGATATAATCCCAAATCCCACGGTGGCAACGGCCAATCCTTCGATTGGTCCTGGGCCCGCGCGGCGGGTCGGCTGAGGATGCCCATCCTTTTGGCGGGCGGCTTGCGCCCGGATAACGTTGCAAAGGCGATCCGCGCGGCGCGGCCCTTCGGGGTTGACACGGCGAGCGGCGTGGAAGTCCGGCCCGGCATCAAGGACCGGCGGTTGATCTCCCTCTTCGTCCATCGGGCCAAAGCCGCATTCC
>CAYMOV010000066.1:0-13526 GCA_964392085.1 uncultured bacterium | reverse complement strand
GGATGACCAGGCTCGGCTTCCGGTTCTTGAGGAGCCGCAGGCCCTCATCGGGGTGCGCGGCGGTGATGACATCCAGGCCGAAGGGGGTCAGGTAGGTCTTCAGGAGCAGGTTGAGTTTCTGGTCGTCGTCGATGATCAGGATGGGTTTGCGGGCGGTCATGGTCCTGAAATTGTAACACGACCGCCCAGACGGCCCCGGCGCCGTTACAACTTGTTACAAAGGGTTACGCGCTTGAAAAGTTTCCCCGTCGGGCGGGGACTATACCGGTCCCTGTTGAAGCCGTGAATCCGCCGCCGCAAGAGGTGGATACAAGTGGTGAGGAGAAACGAGATGGAACTGGACTCGAAGGAGAAGGACCGCATCATCGCGGAAGAGAAGCTGAGGATGGAGACGCGGAAAGAGTACATGAAGGAGCATTTCGGTGGGATGGGTTGGCGTGGGCGGCACATGGGCTGGAACGGCGGCTGCTGCCACCGGGGCATGGGATTCCTGCGGGGCTTGGTGCTGGTCGCGGCCCTGGTGGCGATCTTCCATTGCTGGCACCGGGGACCCTATGGGGGACCCTGCGGCTACTACCCGCCGGCGGGCCCATACCAGGCTCCCCCCGTCGGCGCTCCCCCAGCGCCCACGAAGTAAAGCCTTGTGCCTTTATGGCGGACCGGCGGGTGACCCCATTCCCCAGGATTGGGGTCTCCTCCGGCTTATCTCGAATGATCCAAGCGGTCCACCAGGACTCTCCATGGAGCGGGCGATCCGGTTGCGAATCCTTCGGGCGGAATCCTTCCTGCTGGGAATCGCGGGGAAGAGCGGGGAATTCGTGGGGAAGGTTTACGACCGGGCGGTCCGGATCGTCTGGGAGGCCCGGTTCCTCGCGGCGCGATTCACCCGCCTGAGGGGTTGGTTGAACCGCTGAGGGAAAAGGACAGGCGGCCGCTTGATTCGGGATGCCAGGATCAATCCGATGGTTCCGAACCGGCCAACAGGGGATCCTGAAAAACAGGCCCGGCCGATCGGCCGGGCCTGTTTCATTTCGGGTTGGGCGCGCTTGGGTGTTGACGCCGGATTGTCAGGGACAGGCATGGAGGTAAAACGTGTTGCCCGCAACACTATAGAAGGCCCCGAACAGGGTTCCGGCGAACAGGGTGGAGTAGTTGGCGGGTGGGGCTCCCCCGGCGTAAGTGCCGTAATCGAAGTTACAGTTATTGTTGGAATTACCCACGTCGAAATTCGTCACCCCGGTCGGCACCATGTAGACCAAATCGTAGGTCCCCGCCGGGAGGGCCACGGTGGGGGACACGGGGACCGCGATGAGTTCCCCGGCGCCGTTGGCGATGCTGACCGGGAGGGATCCCGAGAACATCCGGTTGCCCGAGGCGTCGTCGTACAAGGCCACATAGACCGTTTCGGCGGTGGCGTTGCTGTCGTAGGAATAGAGGGTGATGGAATCCATAACGGTGGCCTGGCCGAAGGAGACCTGGTTGGTGTAGTAGTGGGCCGCGGAGGTGGCCGAGAAGCTGTTATTGTCCGTCAGGCCGTAGTTGGCGCAGGTGGTGGCGGTGGGGGTGAATGTGATGGTGGGGGTCGAGGTGGCGGTCGGGGTAGGGGTCTTGGTGGATGTGAATGTGGAGGTGCCGGTAAAGGTCGAAGTCGGCGTGTCGGTGGCGGTCGACGTGAAGGTGGCGGTAGGTGTGAAGGTGAAGGTGTCCGTGGGCGTGTCGGTCGATGACGCCGTGGGCGTCGCGCTCGGGGTGGCCGTTTCGGTTGAGGTCGAGGTTGAAGTGTTGACCGGGGTATCCGTCCCAGTGGCTGTAAGTGAGGCTGTTGGTGTCTGGGAGGCTGTCGCACTCGAAGTGCGGGTGAAGGTTGCGGTCGGCGGCGGGGTGGCGGTGGAGGTGAACGCGTTCGTCGACGTCGCCGTCGCGGTGGAGGTCATGTCGGGCGGGGCGATGGGCGCCTCGGGGCTGGATTTCTTTTTGCAGGCCGTCACGGCCAACATCGACGACACCACCAAAACGGCGAATACGACGGCGTTTTTCCGCATGGGTCCCTCGGGTCGGCCGCTACGGAGAATCGCCCCGTGGCACCTAGTTTGTTGGATTGGTGATAAATCGTATGCCATATCTCCCCGACAAAAATCAAGATCCCCCCGTCGGACGGACCGGACCCCCTGTCGCTCTCCCGGCATTTAAAACGTTTTTCGGGGAATAACCGTTGTTCGGTTGGGGATGGGGTGGAAATGCCGAATCCAACGGATGCTTTCATATGACCGTATGAATGTAATTGGTGAGGGACCGCTATCGCCCATGAATCGGAAATGCCCGAAGGATTTCGTTTTCCATCAAGCCATCGGGGGAAAAGGGGGTCTTTTGGGCGACCGGCACTTCATTTACCGGCGTCGGCCCGCTAGACTTATCCCGTCTCCGGACCACAATTGAACGAGGGAAAAATGGGCCTTCAAACGCCTGTTCGTTTCCGCGCGGCCTTCGCGCTCCTTTTGTGCTTTTCCCTTCTCCCCTTGGCCTGCCATAAGGACAACACCAACTCCACGCCCGCACCTTCCGCGCCCTCCCCGCCGCCTCCGGGTCTTGAGGTCCTGGGCCTGACCACCCTGGCCTCGGGCCAGTACAACTACAGCTTCGTCCATGTCCACAGCGGGGGCGGTCTCGCCGCATCGGGCGCCGTGACGCTGAACATCAATTCCTACCTGTTGGTGGACGCGGCCGCCACGATCTACGCCGAGAACGGTTATGCCTCCCACCTGGGGCCCGGCGCGGCCGTCAGTTTCCTCAGCGGCGCGGGCCATGGGGGTAAGGGCGGGGACGGGGGCGGGGCCCCCGGCTCGGCGGGGGTGACCTACGATGACCCCCTCAACCCCAGCCAGATGGGCAGCGGCGGGGGCTGTGTCATCAGCTCCGGCGGGGGTTTATTGCGAGTCAACATGGGCTCCGGGGCCGCGACCCTCAACGGAACCGTCTGGGCCGCGGCCGGTAACTGCGCAGGCACCTCCGAGGGCGGCGCGTCGGGCGGGACCTTTGTCCTGGTCGCCGACACCATCAACGGCACTGGGTTGATCGACGCCGAGGGCGGTTACGGCGGCGGGGGCAACGCGGGCGGCGGCGGGGGAGGGATCCTCCTGCTCACGGACCATACGGGGAACTTCTTCACCGGTTCCGTGGACGTCGCGGGCGGGGGCGGCACCGGGAGCGGCGCCAACGGCTCGGCCGGGGCTTTCCACGAGACGACCTTTTAGCTGGATGCCTCCTTTCGGATAGGACTGCGTGAATATCCGGGATGGTTTGGACGGAAAATATGAGCCATCCAGAAACCCCGGGGTGACCCGGGGTTTCCGCGGTTTGCGCGATTTTTAGGCCGGTTTTCACCTGGGCGGAAGCCTCGCCCGGCTTGGGGATGTCGGAAAATCTGGTATTATCCCTAAGTCTGCTGGGTACCTATACCGACCGGGTGGTTGAACCATGCGTATGAAGCGATGCCTAGGGGTCCTCTTGCTCCTGGGGGCGGCCGCCCTGACTCACGCCCAAAGTTATATCGAGGATAACTACGTCGGTGTCTGGTTGGATGACACCACCTTCGCCATGGATATGGGGACGTCCTCGACCTATCCCATCCCGAACAAACAATTGATGTATGGGTTTTACGGATCCGGCAGTTCGGCCAGCACATCCCACCTTGTCTTCAACCTGGACGGCACCCCGATGGATTACAACACGGCCCTGGCGGCGACCCTTGGGCCCGCCGTCATCGGAAGCGGGCCCGGGGCCTTCATCGCCACCGGCCGGGCCAACGGTTCCGGGGTGACGTTCGGCGCGATCTATACCCTCGTGACGAATGTCCTGGGGGGGCTGAACCCCGACATGGTCCAGGCCAAGTACTTCATCCTCAATGGGGACGTCCAAACCCACTCGGTGGGATGCCGTTGGGAAATCGATACGGAGGTGAACAACAACGACGGGGCCAACGTCTCGGTCGATAACGGGGCGTCGGTCATCCTGGCCAATACCCTCTGGCGGGCCGCCTCTGGGAACCTACCGTCGGATTGGTGGGATTACGATGTCGCCCCCCCGGGCGTCGCGAACGTCGTCGGGCGTGGTTCGGTAAAGAACAACCCCTTAGGGGAGGCGGCCACACCGCCCGACGCGATGGAAGTCGCCTATTGGCCCAATACGGACGGCGCGGCCCAGTGGGCGCCGGCCACCGCCGGGGGGTCCATCGGATCCGACAGCTCGGTGGTCCTTTGGTGGACGGGGACGGGAACTGAGGTCGGTTTGGGAAACAGCTTGGCCCCTGGGGCGGGGATCACTTGGGTCACCTATTACGGCCTGAATGAGGGGCTACTCCTCACCACGCCGACGTTCACCCCGACCCCCACCTCCGCGTTCACCGCCACACCAACCCCGAATGGATCCCCGACAAACACACCCACGCCTTCACCGACCGATACTCCGACTTGGACCTTGACCCCGACCGGGACCCCCACCCCGGTTCCGCCCCTTCACCTCTGGCCGAACCCCTTCAACCCCTCCCAGGCGATTCGTGGAACGCTCAAATGCGCGGACATGCCGGAAGGGGCCATCCTGTCGATCTACACGGTCTCGGGGGAGCGGGTTTTCTCGGCTCGGGAGACGGCCCATCGGGTGGAATGGAATGGCCTGGCCCCGAACGGCAAACCCGCGGCCCCGGGGATCTACTATTACGTGGTCCGGCGGGAACCGGACTTGGAAATGAAGGGCGTCCTCGTGATCCAGTCGAAATAGGGAAACAAGCGATAGGCCCTTGGGCATTGTCCGGGTACCGGATTTGGCTTTAACCGCCGGAGCCGTTGAACCGAAACTAACATTATTAAAAAGCCCCGGGGTTATCCCCGGGGCTTTTGTGGTTCTAAATGGGTTAAACGGCTTTCTTCACCGGGCGGAGGTCAAGACCGGCTTGGGGTCGGCGGCCTGTCCCTTGAAGCGACGCACACCCTCCAACACCCCCAACGACTCGATTGGACGACCCGCATTCCGCTTTATCCCATGCAGGTCCGTGCAAGCAAGATTTAAAGGTGTTTTAGATCCTGGAGTTTAATGCAAACATGATTTTAAGGGAATTCGGGCACGGCGTTGCCCGACGCTCCCGTTGTCCTTCGGTCATCGATCACAAATCCGTACGTTACTGTCCGGCCCGGAAAACGATCGAACTGTTTCGAACGGATGTAGGCCCTCTTGAATGCCTGATTCCCATTTATCGTTTAAGCGCCCAATGTAAGCACCATAAATTCCGATCGGGCCCAAGAAAAAAACGCGGAACGGATTCCATGGCCCGCTGGCCGGTCCGAAAATATTTTTATCGTTATACCGCCCAATGTAAGCACACAAATATATCTCAAGCGAATGTTGGAATCGTTTAACTCCGGCGATTGCGGGTGGTGGTGTTCGGCCGCGGAAGCGGGAGGATCCAAGGGGCGGGATTGACGAATAAGTGACTGACGAAGAAACGTCATGATCCTTCCCGCGGAGGATACAAACGATTATCGGCGGATTATTGTTTTACTTTGCCGCGGGCCCGGGTAGGATTCCTCGATACCCGGTCGACACCCACGACTTTTTCCTCCGAGCGATTGCCGGTTCGCAAGCGTCTCGCGGCCGGCCTGTGGACCGTTTTAAAAATCCAACGGAGCGGGCTCTCCTTAAAACGGCCGCGCTGGTTTTGGGCTTCTCGGTGGGATCCAAAAGAAAACAATCCAAAGGGGTGCGGGATGGAATCGTCGAAATTGAAATCCATGTTGGCCGCGGTCCTCATCGCCTCGGCCCTGTCGCCCATCGGCGCCGCGCTCGCGAACGTCCCAGGGGGCGGCACGGGCACCGGCGCCAACGTCACGATCACCGATAACGGGTCCACGGTCACCTTGGGAAACGGCATCGTCTCGTTCCTCATCAACAAGGCCTCCGCCCACATCACCCAATTCAACTTCAACGGCGCGAACCTCCTTTCCGGCGGGCACAACGGCGGGGTGTTCTACCACGACTGGACCATGGCGGACGGAAATGAGGGCCCCAACGGCACGCTCACCATCCTGGTGAACCCCTCCACCAACGGGGGTAACTACGGGGAGGTGATGGTCCATTCCCCCTGGAGCGGCAACGCCGCCACGAACGTCGCCATGGACGTGGACGTCTACTACAGCCTTTCCCGCGGCAACCAGGGCCTCTACACAACGGCGGTCCTGAACCACCCGGCCTCCTACCCCACGAACGTCGGCGGGGAATGGCGTTCCAACGTGTACATCGGCTCCACCTTCGACTTCCTTTGCGTGGACGACTACCGGTTTAGGCCGATGGCCTCGCCCAACGACAGCTCGGTCAGCGTTTCAGGGGCGCCGAAGGAAGTCACCCAATGGACCAGCGGCATCTATAACGGCCAACTGGAGTGCAAGTACGGCTATAGCGCGCGGTTGGGCGACCTCGGCACTTATGGGTGGGCCAGTTCCGCGCAGCACGTCGGCATCTGGCAGGTCATCCCCAGCCACGAGTACTACACCGGGGGCCCCGCCCACCGGGAACTGACGGAGCACATCGGGAACACGCTCCTGAACATGTTCGGGGGCGGGCATTACGGCTTCGGGCAGGACGACACCATGCCGGCGGGGACGGCCTACACCAAGACCTTCGGGCCTTACTTCATCTACTTCAACAAATACACCGGATCCGCCGGTGATCCCGTGTCCATGGTGGCTCGGAGCCTCTGGGCGGACGCGAAGGCCCAGGCCGCCGCCGAGCAGGCGGCCTGGCCCTACAGTTGGTTCAACCACTCCAACGTCTACACCCCGGCTTCGGGCCGCGCGACGGTCACCGGCACCCTGGCGATCAACGATCCCCTCAATCCCGGGGCGTCGCCCGCCTCCATGTGGGTCGGCTTGGCCCCGGTGGACAACGGGGACGACTTCCAGGTCCAGGGCCGGACCTATGAGTTCTGGGTCAAGACCGGCGCGGATGGGGCCTTCACGATCCCCAACGTACTGCCCAACGACGTTTGGAACAACGCGCCCGCCTCCTATTACCTTTACGCCTTCGGACCCGGCGCGGCCGGCACCTATAAGAGCGCCACGACCTACACCCTGACGGCGGGGCAGAGGCTGAACCTCGGCACCGTGACCTGGACGCCCGCCCGCTTGGGCCCCACGGTGTTCGAGATCGGCGTCCCCGACCGCGACACGACGGAGTTCGCCGGCGGGAACGCGACCCTGGCCCCCTTCACCTCCACCCTGCCCAACTACGCCAATTGGGCGCAGGCGATCCAGAATTACGCCTCCCTCTGGCCCAACGGCGTCAACTACACGGTCGGGACCAGCAACCCCGCCCGGGATTGGAACTACGCCCAGATCAGCAACACGAACGCCTGGGCCATCCACTTCAACCTCGCGCAGGCGCCCCAGGCCGGAGCCACCGCCCGCCTCTACGTGGCTTATGCCTCCCACAACAGCGACTCGGAGACCTACACGGTCAACGGCCACAGCGTCTTCTCGGGCAGCCCCGCGTTGCCTTCGGACACGGTCATCCGCCTGGGCAGCCAGGGGTTGTGGTCGGAGGAGTCGGTTAATTTCACGGCCGGCGACCTCCAGCAGGGGGCGAACACCATCCTGCTGAACCAAACCAAGAACGGGCAGGGGGATACGGTTGAATACGACTATATCCGGTTGGAGTTGACCGGTTTCAACTCGACGGGATCGCCCACCGTCACCCGCACCCCCACCCCGGTCCCGCCGTCGCCCACCAGGACCGCGACGCCGACCCCGACCTTCATGGCCACCGCGACCCGGACAAACACCCCGGTGCCGCCGACGTCGACCTTGACGGCGACCGCGACCGTCACCTCGACGCGGACGGACACGCCGGTCCCGCCGACGGCGACCTTCACGGCCACCGCGACCCGGACGGCAACGGCGTCGCCGACCAACACCTTGCCGCCCCCGACCTTCACCTCGACGAACACGCCCGTGCCGCCCACCTTCACCGCGACGGGATCCCCGAGTCCCGCGCCGCCCACGCCAACCCCCACGTCGACATCGGCCCCGCCCACGGCGACTTGGACGGCTACGGCGTCGCCGACCCCCACCCCGGCGCCGGCGACGGCGACCTTCACGTCGACGCCCACCCGCACCTTCACCGGGACCGCGACGAGGACGGCGACAGCCACGAGGACGCCGACCTGGACTTCAACCCCCGTGCCGCCTACGGCCACCTTCACCCGGACGCCGGTGCCCCCGACGGCGACCTTCACGCCGACGGTTCCCCTGGCCGGGAACCTGAAGGTCCAGCTGTTGAGCGGGGTGACGAGCGACGGCACCAACAGCCCGCACCCCCAGGTCCAGGTGGTGAACACCGGGACCGGGCCCCTCGCCCTGAACAACGTCCAAGTGAAGTATTGGTTCAACTGCGACTGCACGAACCAAACGATCCAGGCCTGGGTGGACTGGGCGGGTTTGACGGCGAACGGGAGCACGGTCACCCCGAACGTCCAATTGACGGTGGCCGCCACGGGCCTGGGGGGCCAGACGAACGCCATGGTCTTCGCCTTCACCGGCGGCATGGTCCTGCAGCCCGGACAAACCCTCCAGGTCCAGGCGCGATTCAACAAGAGCGATTGGAGCGGGATGACCCAGGGGAACGACTGGAGTTTCGCCGCCAATACGGCCTACATCGACGCGCCGCACGTGACGGGCTACGTGAACGGGGCCCTCGCCTGGGGCCAGGAACCCAGCGGGACCGCGGCGGCCCTGACGGCGGCGAGCGTGACGTCCTTCCCGAACCCCTCCACCGGCAACGGGACCAACCTGTCGGTCCAGCTCTCCGGCAACGGGACGGTTGCGGCCTCGGAGATCCGGGCCCAGGACGCCGGGACCGGCGCGGGATTGGACCCCTCGGCGCAGGTCACCCTCAAGGTCTACACCCTGGGGGGGCGGTTGATCTGGTCGGACGCCTTGCCGGCGTCATCGTTCGGGTCATCGGGAAGCCACACCCTGTACTGGGACGAGAGGGATTCGGCGGGGGCGCCCCTGTCCAACGGGCTCTACAACGTGGAGGTCTCCGTCCGTTCCCAGGGCCAGGACAGCCGGGCCACGTCGAAGGTTTTGATCCTGAGGTGAGCGGGGAAGGACCGGGCCTTGCCTGGTCCCGCGAAGTCGGACGGTGGATTGACGCAGGTAAATGACTATCCCAAGGGGGAGAGACGATGAAACGGATCCGGATGACGCTCCTGGCCCTCGCGATCATGGTACCGGGGGTGGTTCCTCGCCCCCTCGGGGCCCAAACCAACGTCGCCGTCAACGCGTCCTCGGCGCTCCAAACGATCCCCTCGGAGACCTACGGCAACAACATGGCGCCTTGGGTCGGCACCAACAACGGTTCCGACGCGGCTTATGTGACCGCCATGCAGGTTTCCGGTAGCAGGAACATCCGTTGGCCGGGCGGGTCCTGGGCGGATATCCTCAATTGGAACAACATCACTTGCCAGGCTAGTTACGACATTTCAACCCCCCAGTTCATTTCCTTCCTCCAGAAATTCGGCGGCGTGATGCACCCGATCGTGAACTTTTCCGGGAATTGGTGCGGCGTCCAGAACAGCCATGCCCAGGCGGTCAGCCTGGCGGCGGCTTGGGTCACCTGGAACCTGACCAACACCGGGTCGGCCCGGGCGAAATATTGGGACGTCGGCAACGAGGACTACGGCAGTTGGGAACAGGGCCATACGGACGGCACGACCTACGGCCAGCAGTTCGTCGATTTTTATAAGGCCATGAAGGCCGCGGACCCCAGCATCCTCGTCGGCGCGGTGGGCTCACCGGGCGCGGGCGACTACAGCAACTGGACCCCGAACGTCCTGACCGCCTGCAAGAACGGCGGGATCGTCCCCGATTACCTCATCATCCATAACTACCCCGGGCCCTCGGGCACGGGTTCCTCCGTGGACGCCGCTTCCCTCAACAACATCGGCATGGTGGCGAGCCAGACCACCAGCCTGAACGCCATCGTGTCGCAATACATGGGCGCGTCCTATGTCGGCCAGATCAAGTATTACATGGACGAATACAACATCAACAACGGGCTCAGCATCCTGATGAACCAATACATCAACGCCATGTTCTGCTCCCAATGGATGCTGGAAACCGCGAAGAACGGCTGGATCGGCGCCAACCTCTGGGCCACCAAGAACGGCGGGTCCCCCGATTTCGGGTTCATCAACACCTCCACGGACGTCCCTTTCCCCAACTTTTACGTGTTCCCCATGTTGACGGGGAAGTTCGGGAAGAACATGGTCGCCTGCACCAGCAGCAACGGTTCCATCCGGTCCTACGCGGCGACGGACGCTTCCGGGAACCTGACCCTCTTTATGGTCAACAACAACCCCGCCACCCCCATGCCCGCCAACGTGACGGTCTCGGGTTTCAACCCGGCGTCCTCCGGCCAGGCCTGGGTGATGCTGCCCTCCGGGACATCCTCCACCGGCGCGCCCCAGGAAGCGCCGGGCCTGCAGATCAACGGCAACCCAAACCCCTCGCCCGCCAATATCGCCTCCATTGGGGGACAGGTCCAGGCGACGGGCTCGACCTTCAGCGTAAACCTTCAACCCAATGAGATGGTCCTTTTGGTCATCCCGCCGGGTAATGGTTCGAATCCGACGCCCACCCCCACGAATTCGCCCCTTTCCACCGTTTCTCCAACGCCCTGCCCGCCCACCTCGATCACGCCTTATGTCCAAGTCAACGGAGCGACCTGGAACCAGGCCGCCGGCGTGACGGTCGCTTCGCTCCCCGCGACGGTCAACCTGGGCCCCCAGCCTGTGACCGGCGGATCCTGGAGCTGGACGGGTCCCAACGGGTTTAATTCCACCGCGCGGGAGATCGATAACATCCCCTTGGGCGTTGGCGCCAACAGCTTCACGGCGACCTACACCAACACCTGTGGATCGAAGTCCACCCAAGCGTTCACGGTGACTGTGCAGTCCACGCTGACCCCGACCTTTACCGCGACGCCGACCCCGACCTTCATGGCCACCGCGACCCGGACAAACACCCCGGTGCCGCCGACGTCGACCTTGACGGCGACCGCGACCGTCACCTCGACGCGGACGGACACGCCGGTCCCGCCGACGGCGACCTTCACGGCCACCGCGACCCGGACGGCAACGGCGTCGCCGACCAACACCTTGCCGCCCCCGACCTTCACCTCGACGAACACGCCCGTGCCGCCCACCTTCACCGCGACGGGATCCCCGAGTCCCGCGCCGCCCACGCCAACCCCCACGTCGACATCGGCCCCGCCCACGGCGACTTGGACGGCTACGGCGTCGCCGACCCCCACCCCGGCGCCGGCGACGGCGACCTTCACGTCGACGCCCACCCGCACCTTCACCGGGACCGCGACGAGGACGGCGACAGCCACGAGGACGCCGACCTGGACTTCAACCCCCGTGCCGCCTACGGCCACCTTCACCCGGACGCCGGTGCCCCCGACGGCGACCTTCACGCCGACGGTTCCCCTGGCCGGGAACCTGAAGGTCCAGCTGTTGAGCGGGGTGACGAGCGACGGCACCAACAGCCCGCACCCCCAGGTCCAGGTGGTGAACACCGGGACCGGGCCCCTCGCCCTGAACAACGTCCAAGTGAAGTATTGGTTCAACTGCGACTGCACGAACCAAACGATCCAGGCCTGGGTGGACTGGGCGGGTTTGACGGCGAACGGGAGCACGGTCACCCCGAACGTCCAATTGACGGTGGCCGCCACGGGCCTGGGGGGCCAGACGAACGCCATGGTCTTCGCCTTCACCGGCGGCATGGTCCTGCAGCCCGGACAAACCCTCCAGGTCCAGGCGCGATTCAACAAGAGCGATTGGAGCGGGATGACCCAGGGGAACGACTGGAGTTTCGCCGCCAATACGGCCTACATCGACGCGCCGCACGTGACGGGCTACGTGAACGGGGCCCTCGCCTGGGGCCAGGAACCCAGCGGGACCGCGGCGGCCCTGACGGCGGCGAGCGTGACGTCCTTCCCGAACCCCTCCACCGGCAACGGGACCAACCTGTCGGTCCAGCTCTCCGGCAACGGGACGGTTGCGGCCTCGGAGATCCGGGCCCAGGACGCCGGGACCGGCGCGGGATTGGACCCCTCGGCGCAGGTCACCCTCAAGGTCTACACCCTGGGGGGGCGGTTGATCTGGTCGGACGCCTTGCCGGCGTCATCGTTCGGGTCATCGGGAAGCCACACCCTGTACTGGGACGAGAGGGATTCGGCGGGGGCGCCCCTGTCCAACGGGCTCTACAACGTGGAGGTCTCCGTCCGTTCCCAGGGCCAGGACAGCCGGGCCACGTCGAAGGTTTTGATCCTGAGGTAACGGGCGGAGTCATCGTCTAGAGGCTCATCCACCAAGACTGAAATTAAAAAAGCCCCGGGGGTGACCCCGGGGCTTTTTTGTTTCTGGATGGATTAAACGGCTTTCTTCACGAAACCCGTCGTGAGGACCGACTTGGGGTCGGTGGCCTGGCCCTTGAAGCGTTTCTTGCCCTCCATCACCAAGAGCAGTTCGGCCTGGCCCGCCTTGCCCTTGAAGGCCTTGTAACCCCGCTCGCCCGCCAGTTCCTTCACGGCCTTGGCGACGGCGGTCGCGGAGTCCTCCTGGTGGAATCCCCGGACCAGCTTCGTGAGGGCGTCGCCCGAGAAGGGCAGGGCGGCCTTGAGGGCTTCGGGAGTTGTCTTCGCGGCGGCTTCCTTGGCGTTCTTCTGGGACTTCTTGAATTTCATGACGGCCTTTCGGTTCGAGGGATTGCCCCCAACGGATGAGGGGGCTCCTGCCCAGTGTGGCACCTGGGAGGCGGGTTGGATACAGGCGGCTGGGTCCCCCGACGGCCCCCCACCAAAAGCCTTGGATTAATGGTTGCGGGGTCTCAAATTGATCGTTGGGGCATCGGCGCCTCGCGGGTTTTTTTCACCCGCCCACCGTTCCAATTCCCCGGGGACGCGTCGTAGGATGGCCTTCGCGCTCGAACGAATCGCCGGGGGTGCTGGAATGGGAAAGGCCGCGAAGGGAGTCTTGGTTCCGGCCCTGGTTTGGGGACCCTGGGGCGACGCCCTCCGGGCCTGTCCCCTTTGCCGCGCGAAAGTGGCCTCGGGCATCCTGGCCCCCGGGTTCGCCGACCGCCTCATCCTCCTGTCGCTCCCGGCCCTCGTCCTGGCGGCGATCGGCCTCTCCTTGTATTTCGTCGAACTTCCGGGGAACCGGCCGGGAAGGGGACCCACCCGTGTCGGATAAGCCGCGGCAGGGTCCGCTCATCAGCGCCGGCATCCTGATGGGCGCGGGCCTCGGCGGGTTCGTGGACGGGATCCTGTTCCACGAGATCCTCCAATGGCACCACATGCTCTCGTCCGTCCTAACGCCGAACGACCTGGTGAACCTCAAGGTGAACATGTTTTGGGACGGGATGTTCCACGCGTCCGTCTGGTGCGTCACCGTGCTCGGGTTGGCGGTCCTTTGG
>CAYMOV010000065.1:0-13836 GCA_964392085.1 uncultured bacterium | reverse complement strand
GAAATCCTCTCAAGCTGGTCCCGGACAGTCCGGAAGATATTTTGTGAACACTACATAGGATTGTTTTTTCTTTTTCACGAATTTCATCCTCAATCATCTTCAACCAATGCTGCATAAATTTGTTTACACGCTCTTGTTCTTTTTCTGACCATGCTCCAGCAGCTGCTGAAAATAAACCACCCGCAAATGGAATAGCACCACCAATGACTTGTAATGCACCTCTGATCACTTTCGGGGTTGTGCCTTCACTAGGCGTAACAATTTCTCCATCTTCCATTTAATAACTCCCAAGCTTTAAGTGAAAAACATCTATCAAAATTCTCATAATGCAAGTAAAGCATATATCACAGCATGTTTATTAGTTAATTCGTACGGCTTAATACACCAATGTCGTTAAATAGGATTCAAAAAGTAACTTTAATCACATAAATATCCATATTGACTTTCAATTTTACACAGTCAATGAAGTGGTCAAGTATTGACAATTGACAGCCCTAAATTAACCCCATCCCTAAGCGAACATCTCCCGGTCCCTCATCTTGTGGGGATCCGTCCAATCCTCTTCCCACCAGGCCGTATCCTTCGCCTTAACGGGCGGCAGGGAAAGCTCCAACCGCCAGAAACGATATCTAGCGGCCAGATTGACACTTTCCTCAACCCGTCGGATATTGGCCCCACCATGAAGACCAAACCCACCCAACCAACGTCCGATTGGATCGGACGACTCCGCGTCGCCAACCAGCGGATCTTGGGCTCATCCTTCAAATCCCCCCAGGAAGCCGTCCGGTTCATGCTGGCCATGCAGGGACAGGACTTCCCCGGGGTGAAGTGGTCCATCGGCCTCCGGGTAGCAGGTTCCACCCTCGCCCAGGTGGAGGCAGCCTTCAACAAGGGCCAGATCGTCCGGTCATGGCCCATGAGGGGCACTCTGCATGTGACGGCGGCAGAAGACCTGCCTTGGATGCTGGATCTCCACGGCAAGCGCATCATCGATGGCATGGCGGGCCGCCGGGCCCAACTCGGGTTGGATGACAAATCCCATGGGCGCGCTCAAGACCTCGCCATCCGCGGCCTGAATGGCGGCAAGGCCCTGGGTCGGGCTGAAATATTCTCCCTCTTTGAAAAGGGAGGGGTTTCAACCAAAGGCCAGCGTGGATACCACCTCCTCGCCCACCTCTCCATCTCCGGGGTCCTTTGCCTAGGCCCCCTCAAGGGCAAGGAACAGGCGTTCGTCCTGCTGGAGGAATGGATCAAGAAACCCCGTCGCCTGGATCGGGATGAGGCCTTGGGAGAATTGACCCGGAGGTATTTCACCAGCCATGGGCCAGCCACCCTGGGGGACTTATCCGGCTGGGCGAAGCTCACCGTGAAGGACACCAAGACCGGTTTCGCCCTGGCGAAGAAGAGCCTGGTCGAGCTGAAGGTGGACTCTAAGACCTATTACATGGCCCCGGATTCCGAAGCGGTGCTGGCGAAGGCGTGGAAAGGCCAGAAGACCCACGTGGCCGCTCTTCCCGGGTTCGACGAATACCTGCTCGGTTATAAGGACCGGGAGGCGGTGTTGGAGAAGAAACACTTCGAGAAGGTGGTGCCGGGGTCCAACGGCATGTTCATGTCCACCATCGTCATTGACGGGAAAGTGGTCGGCACCTGGCACCGCAAGGCGGGCTCCAAGGCGACCGTCATCGAAACCCGCCCCTTCCGCAAGCTCTCCAAGCCCGAGCTCCAGGGCTTCGCTCAAGCCGTCGCCGCCTGGGGCAAGTTCATCGGCACCCCCACCCGCCCCGCCTAACCCCACCGTGGGGTCAGGCATACACTTTCCACTTTTCGGAAAACCAGCCCTTCGATGCGCTACGCGCACCTCATGGGATTCTCGCTCACACTTAATACTTAAGAAATTCAGCCGACAGCGATAGCAAAACAGATCCCTCGACGATTCACTTAAGCAGCCTTACCGCTTCGGGGTCTTCTTCGGGAGCGGCCCAACATAGTCGTCGCACATCGCCACCCACTTGGCCAGCGAAGCGCGGGTTTTGAGGCCCTCGGCCCCGACGAAGAGGAAGCCGACCATGGGCTTGCCGGTGAAGTCCATAGCCCTCGCGTACTTGTGGGAAATCGCCCGGTTGTGGTTTTCGGACCCCACCCTAGCCATGAAATCGCCTTTGGAGATGCCGCACAACATCTTGCCGTCCAGCAGGAAACAAAGACCGCCGAACATCCGCTTCTCGGTCATCCCCTTCTTGCCCTTGAGGATCCGCCGGATGCGGTCCGCCAGTTTCTCGTCGTAGGCCATAGGCCGTCTCCCTTTTGGCGTGACCGGCGGGTGACCCGCCGGGCCGTTTCGGCGATTAGGTCCTCGCCACCAAGATCTGTTCCGAGCCGGAAGTACGCAATCCGTCGGTCCGCCCGCTGAAATACCTTTGGGCCAGGTCCTCCGCCGTCACGGCTTCGGCTTCTTTAAACCCCGACTCCAAGGCCAGGGCAGTCATCCCTTCGGGCGTAAAAAAGCTGAGGAAGGGTGTGCCGCCGGCCTTGGCCCCCCGTTCGGCGATCTCGCGGCCAGGGCGCTCTTCCGGCGTAGCCATTTCCATCGGCAACAGGTAGGTCATGGCCAGGGTGGACCCGGGGGCGAAGGCGGCGACAGTCCTAAGGGTAGCCGCGACGGCCTCTTTCGTGAGGTAAAGCGTGACCCCGGTGGAGGCGATCACCGACGGGTGCTTCATATCGAAACCCACGGCCCCCAGACCCTTTACCCAATCGTCCCCCGCCTCGAAGTTCACCGGCGCGAACTTGAGATGGTCCGGAACGCCGTAGCCCAACTCGACCAGGCGCTTCTTCTTCCAGGCCTGGGTACCGGGTTGGTCGACCTCGAAAACCTTCAGGTTCGACATTTCCCCCAGCCTGCGTTGGGCGAAACTGTCCAATCCCGCCCCGAGCAGGACGTATTGGTCCACACCGCGAGCGGCCTCATCCATCACCAGGTCCTCGATGAACCGGGCGCGCGCCACGATGGAGGCCCGGAAGTTCTTGGTGAAGACCGGGTCCATGTCGGGGCGGGCGCGCCAGCCTTCTTCGGGCGCCGCCAGCTTGAGGCCGACCCCATCATTGATGACATGCGGAGGCGGGTCGGCCAAAACGTGTAGGGCCCGCCACAGCGCCACCCGCACCGCCGAGCTGTCCGGCCCGCCGGAGGTTTGTTGATCTTTCAAGATGCGTTCCCTTTACGTTTCAGGTGGGGGCTCAATCCGAGGGGTCCGGCAAGGCCCTGTAACATCTATCTCAACCGCCTCAAAAAAAAGAGCCCCGCCGGGGAGGATCACTGATCCCCCCAACGGAGCCCCTACAGTTATCCAGTCGTCGATTCCAAGACCTTATTTATTGGGTGACGAGTTTCCCGGAGGGAGGCGTGGGCCAGACCACGGGAGTCACCACAGGTTTCGGGGTTGTCGTCGTCCGACCCTGGTTCGCATTCCAGTGGGTCCTGGACTTGTGGGGGCGCTGGCCGTTCCAGTGGATCGGCGTGGCGGCAGGGCTAGCGACCGGGACCGGGGTGTTAGCCCGAACGGGGGTCGGCGCGGCGACACTGGTGAATTGGGCCCGAGCTGAACCGCAAGGCATCCCAACCGCCAAAACCACGCCGATCACCCATCTCCATGGATGCTTCTTCATTGATATCCTCCGAAAGGTGCGTCTGGCCTCAATGATCGGACAATCCCCCTCGTTTGACAATCCCACCGCCTCTGCGTCGGTTCACCGCGGGCCACCCAAAAAGGCGATCAAAATGAGCGGAAGTTTCCGGTCTTGACCCCGGGCATCCTTCGGCCGAAACCCCGTCACCCCGAATCAAAAAAGGCCCTCCCCCGGCGCGGGGGAAGGCCTTCCAAACCGGCGTGGATTAATTCTTCGCGTCGGCCGGGCCCGCGGGAGGCGCGGCGTCGGTCGAAGCGGCCGGCGCGGCGGCGGCGGCGGGGGGCTGGACGAACAGGTAGGGCCTCATGGCCTTGATGTACCATTTGCCCCCGCGGTTGACCACCGCGGCGAAGATGTGGTGCACAAAGTCGGGGGCGGCGGTGCCGTCGGGGTTCTTCATCCCGCTGATCGTGCCGGTGGCGTCCACCAAGTCGAATCCGCCCGCAAGGACCTGGACGATCTTCAGCTCGGTGAAGGTATTGGTGCCGCCGAAATGCTTGATGTCGGCGCCCACGGCCTGCTCGACGTCCCCGCGGGTCCAGGCGGCGACGCCCATGGGGGTGATCAGTGAGCCGTCCTTGAGCCAATGGCTCGCCATGAGCTTGGCGTCCCCGGCGGTCCAGGCCTCGGTGAGGCTTTGGAACAGCCCCTGGATCCCGGCTTCGTCATTGGCCGGGTCGGCCTTTATCGCCTTCGGGGCGCTCTTCACGGCGGCGGGAGCGGCGGCCACGGCGGGAGCGGCCGGCTTGGCGGCGTCTTGGCTCATCACCGGCAAAACGCATAAAGCGAACAACAAGGCCATCATCGACGGCTTTTTCATCATGGAATTCTCCTGTCGGGTTTTGGGGCTGGCCCAGGATGGGCGTCCCTTGAGACGGCGGCAGTATCGGGGCGGGAATCGGCAAATTGCAACCGAAGGGTGAAATTTTTCCCGCCAAAACCGATCGACCACCCCTTGCTTCATACAAATGAAAACCCTCTGTATTTAACGCCTTATCCCAATCCCTTTTTACCTAGCCTCCCTCGGCCGTCCATGCGAATATTGATTCCCGAGGCGCGGAGATGACCGACGAACCCTTAAAAATGAACCTCAACGAGACCGACCTCAGCCAGGTGGACCAATTCCGCCAGAGCCGGAACACCTCGGTCCTCACCATCATGTTCACCGACATCCAGGGCTTCACCCGCCTCACCGAGGAGAAGGGGGACGCCTACTCCAACGAAGTGCGCCTGGCCCATGACGCCCTCTTGGTTCCGGTGATCGAGCGGGACGGCGCCGGGCGCGTGATCAAGCACATCGGCGACGCGGTGATGGCGGTCTTCTCGGAACCCTCCGCCGCCGTGGCCCGTGCCCTCGAGATCCAGGGGGCCCTGCGAAAGCACAACGCCTCCCACCCCGACCAACCGCCCCTTCTGGTCCGCATCGGCCTCCACATGGGCCAGGTCACCATGGAGGACAAGATCAGCCTCGACGTCTTCGGCCGCCACGTGAACCGCGCCTCGCGGGTCGAGGGCTTGGCCGACGGCGGCCATGTGTACCTCACCTACGGCGTTTTCGACTCGGCCAAGGGCTACCTGGCGGATAAGCCCGACGAGGTGGGTTGGGTGAACCACGGGCGTTACCGGGTCAAGGGCATCGACGAACCCCTGGAGATCTACGAGGCCTACCGCCCCGGCGCCCTGAAGCCCCAGGCCCCCCCGGGCGGCAAGAAGCAGGGCTCGATGCCCAAGGCGGCCCCCGCCCTGGCCTTAGTCCTTGCGGGTGCCCTGGCTGTGGTGGGGTACCTGGCCTTCAAGCGCACCACCGTGACTTTCGAGGACCTACAGGTGCGCAACGACACGGACATCATGCTGGACCACAAGGTCCGCCTGCAGGTGGAGGGCACGCCCCAGGACCACCTGCGCAAGTGCCTCACCGCGATCACGCCCGGCGACCACCTGATGTATTTCGACGTCAGCTACGTCACGCGCTACTATTCCCCGCTGGCGGTGAAACGGGGCGCGAACATCCTCCGCCCCAACTTCGACTACTACGGCCTGCCGGGGATCCAGGGCAACACGGGCTACGCGAAGGGCGGCAAGAACACCGAGACCTTCACCAACAAGAACGACTACGCCACCTTCGACGACGCCGGGGTCAAGCACCCCCATACCGTGGTCCTCACCCTCACGATGGCGTCGGCCCCCGGGCCCCCGGTGGCGGCCGCCAACGGCGTCAAGGCGCACCCCAGCCTCACCTGGACCCTCGACTGGACCGTGGACCTGGACGGGCAGAAGGTCTCGTCGGACAAGCTGGTCGTGGGCCATGACCCCGAGTCCGCCGATGAGACCGAGGGCAAGAAGGAACTCTGGGGCGATGTCCGGCATAAATACCTGCTGGTCTACCACCTGAACCGCGCCTACGCCCAAGGCGAGATCCAGGCCCAATACGCGGAGTACAAGGATTAGACCGGGCCCCGCGGCATAACTTCAAATTCATTAAGGGGACCCGCCGCACGCTTTACCATAATGCAACTGACGATAACGGCTAACCATTTAAAGAGATTTATATGCCATCACGGCGAAAACGATTCCGGCAATCCCAACCAGCAACAAAAGCAACCGGGCGATGAAGCTCAAGACGAGCGAACCCAAAATGACGTCCTTTGGATTATCAGGGTTGTAGCGGACATTCATCTCCGTGCCCTTCTTCGGAGCCCAATCGGACCCCACCTTCGACTTCACCACATGGGTCTTGCCGTGTTGGTCCATGAAACTCACCACGGGGTATTTCGCCCCTCGATCCTCGATCGACGCCCCTAACACCTTACCCTCGACCCGGACGCCCCGTTGGAGGAAGCCCCAAAACCGGACAAGTTGGTAGGCGCCGCCCGCCGTGCAGGCCAGCGCGAAGAGCGCCCCGATGATGATTTGAAAGGCCATCTCCCCGACTCCTCAGGCGTTCACGCGCCGGGCAAGGAACCTCACCCCATCTTCCCCTGCCGGTCCAGGCGGGCCCGGACGGTCCGGAGGGTGTCCTTGAGGCTATAGAGCATGGGCATGTACTTGGCCGAGACCTTCGCCCGGTTGGCGCGCTCCTCCAGCTGCTTCATGCGCGCCAGGAGTTCCGGCGGCGGCGGGGCGCTTCCCAGCTTGTCGATCTCCGATTCCAGCCAATGGAGCTCGCCGTAGATGAGGAAGATCTTCCGCTGCATGCCCCAGCCGTATAGGGCCGCCAGGCCCTTCACCAGGGGATACATCAAGCCGATGACCGGGATCAGCAGGACCACCAGCTGTTCCACCAGCGCGGCGAGCCAAAAGGGCATGTAGCGCTGCAGGAAGGGCCGGCCGGACTTGTAGTAGTGCCGGGCGTCGGCGCTGAGGGGGATCTCCAGTTCCTCGGCCGCCGGGAATTCCCCGGCCTTCTGGAAGACGCCGTGGCGCCCGTGGATGCGGGTGGCGGTCTCCATGAGCAAATATTGGAGCGCCGGGTGCAGGTGGCTGCGCACGATGAGGCTGGTCTTGGTGGCCAAAAGGTTCTTGTCGGAGCGCGGCAGGTCCTGTTCAAGGCTCGCGGCGCCCGCCGGGAGCGTCAACTTGGTCAGGAAGGTGAACATCGCGACGTAGGCGTCGGCCCGGGAGAAGTCGGCCAGGTCCACGCCTGGGGCCTTGGCCAGGTTGCGCACGACCGGCGAGGCGTAGGAACTAACCAGGACAAGAGCGTCGATCTGACCCTTCGCCAGGGCGTCCTGCGACTGCTCGGGGGTCAAGCCCACGGCATGGAAATACGTGAGGTCCAACTTATTGCGCTTCAACATAGCTTCCACCAAGGCGCGGGAGTCGCTGCCCTCGGGCCCCACCGAGACGCGCTTGCCCCTCAGGGAGAACAAACCCCGGTCCACGGGGATCTTGGACGAGAACAGCCACAGGGGCTCGTAGCACATGGTGCCGAGGGACACGATGTCCGGGTCCGTCGATTCGGTCTCGTCGGCGAGGCCGCCCTCCACGAAGCCCGTGTCCACACCGGCCTGGTCGTCCCGCAAAAGCTTGAGGTTCTCGACCCCGCCCGCGGTGTTGACCAGCTTCACCTCGATGCCTTCCTTCGCCAACAGTTTCTTGTAGCGCTTGCCGAAGGTGTCATAGGCGCTGCCTTCCGGGCCCGTGGCCATGGTCATCGTGTGGGGCGGGAAAGGGTGCAGGATCGAGAAGGAACTGACGATCACCGCCAGGATCAGGGCCAACAGCACGAGGATGACGGCCTTAAGCTTATTGGGGGTCAGGTTTCGGAGGGCTCGGGTAACGGGGTTCTGTTTCATGGCGCCTTGGACCGCCTTTGGGAGGTGGGGATTTCATAACCTTCGACCGGGCCGGAACCGCCCCGAACGACCCTACTTTACAATTCAAGGCACCACCGGAGTTGTTTTTTCGACCTCAAGCCGGGTCAGGACCCAAAGGTCGGCGGCATGGACCCGCCCCTCTGGGACAACGATTAAACCTGATGGACCCGTTTGCGGGTACAAAGCACCAACCCGGTGGACCAATTCATCTTACAAACGTGAAAATCGCTTAAGCCGTCCAATTTTACGAGCAATTCTTCAACTAAGAGCGCGTGCCCTTCCGGCCAACCAGGTTGCGGGAGCATGTCATCCACCACATAAAACCCGCCCGGAACCACCAGACGGAGCGCTTCCTCAAGGCCGGTATATTTACCGGGCCATGAATCGGCAAAAATGAAATCAAAAGTTTGACCCGCCAGGGATTTAATGAACTCCCCACCGTCAGCCACCCGGAGGGTCAGGCGAGGGTCGGAACCCAGAATTCTTTCCGCCACCGAACTTAAGCGGGGGTCACGATCCACCGAGATCAAGGTGGAGTGGGGGTCCATCCCGTCCAAAATCCACGCGGCCGACAATCCTGTTCCCGTCCCGATCTCCAAGAACCGGCCTTGGGGGATTGAGGCCGCCAGGGTTCGCAGCAGGTTCCCCGTCAGGACATCGGATCCCATGTTGAAATCCAACAACCGGGCGGCCTCCAAGATCTCAAGGTGCTTGGGCGGGAACGGAACCCCCTTTTCTTGATTCAACGTAAAACCCCATTATTCGTGATAGGCCTCACGTAAAGCTCGCACCAGCCCACCATTTCCCCATGGCCGCGCGGGCCTTCATTTTGCCAGGTACTTGCGCCAGGGCTTCCAATAGTAATCGCTCCACCCCTTGGAAAGCCCCGCGGCCTTTCGGTCCGGCACGTAGGCGTGGACCATGGTTACGAGGGTCCCTCGGCCCGACTTCTCGAAGGACACCGAGAAGATCGAGTGGGGGTCGCTCAGGGCCCAGTCCGAGCCCTTCCAGGTCTGGACGATGAACTTGCCCGGCACAAGGTGCAGGTTTTTGCCTTTGATGTGGTCGCCGTGCGCCGTGAATGACCCGCCCACCTTTCGGCTGACAACCGCCGGGGCGCCGATGGCTTGGCTGTGCTTCTTGGAGTCCATGTACATCTCGTACAACTGCATGGGCGAGGCCTTGAACTTCACCTTGTGGACGATTGTTTTCATTTGGTTCCCTCCCGGGTTGAAGGTTCCACTGTCTCGGCCCGTCTTCTGACCCGAGGATGACCCAACGGTTGGGGGATTTTCAAGCCCCCAAAGGACCGCTCACCGGTACGCCCCCAGGATATAGGCCTTGAAGAACTCCATACTCTGCTGGGCCAGGGGGTAGTCATTGTAGTTGCCCGCGGTGGTCACGCAGGAAGCATGGCGCCGTCCTCCTGCTCAGCGGCAGACACCACCCTAAAGTCGGCCGGGTTTGCGCCGCATCAAGGATGGTCGACCTTCGTTTTATCGATGTCCATCAGGGTCCCGCATCGGGTGATGTACTTCCGGTAGAAGACCGTGGCTTGGAACAATAGTTTGAAACGCCTCAACCCCTTGGCCTGCCCGTCGTAGTCGTTGGTCTTGTCCAGCTCGACCCTCGTCAGGGCAATCTGGCTCTGGGCCCGTAATTCGGGATCGGTTTTCAGGTCCACAACCTCCTGGAATGTCTTGGCGCTGAGGGCCTGAAAGTCCGGCACGGACTGTTCGAAGGCGTCGTAACGGCCCTTCATGAATTCGGCCGCCGAAGGGATGCCAAGAGGGAAACTGCCGTTCGTCTCCGGGTAGTAGGTATGGGTGGTCACGGCGCAGTTCGCCCGCTTCACCTCAGGCCAACCGTTCAACGGCACCGAGTGGTAGATGGAGGCCAACCGGTAGAGGAGCCTCCCCAGGCCCAAAACGCCGGGTTTTCGGGCCGCTTCGATCCGGTCCACCAGGCTTTCCATCATCCTGTTGTAACCACGGATATCCGTCTTCCGCGGCTTCTCCGCCGGGTCTATCTCTTCATGGTTGAGACGGTAACTGAATTCCTTGTAGCCGACGCATCGGCTGCCGCCGTAAAAACACCCCGCTCCCTCGCTTCTTTCCTTGTCGGGTATGAAATAGGGCTCGGGGATCTTGGCCATCAAGGTGTCGGCTCCATGGTAATCGCCCCGCCGCATGGCCCGGACGGCGAGGATCAGCAGCAGGTCGCCGGTTTGGAGGTCGTTTCGGCCCTTAAGGACGACATCCAGGGGCTGGCCCACCTTTCCGGCCACGAGGCCCTGGAGCCGGACGAGTTCTTCGTCGGTGGCCACGCCATCCACCAGGTAGTTGGCGACATGGTAGGTGTTGTTGTATTCCGACCCGTAATAGGCCCGTCCCGAGAAACCGTATTCGCCTTGGGCCGCGCCGAAGGCCAGGGCGGCCCGGGGGATGTCCCGAAGGGCCACGAATTTCTGCCCCGCCAACACCCAGAGGGAATGGTAAAGCCCCCGGTTATTGCCCCATTGGGTCAGGGAACGGGCCCATTTCAAGTCCCCGATGAAGCGTTTTTGGGCCGCGGCGCCGAATTGAGCCCGATCCTTTTCGATCGACCACATCGTCCGCCAGAGGTGGATTTGGTTGGCCAAGGCCATGTTCTTCGTCTTCAACCCCTCGGCCAGGTCCAGCAGTTTGTCCGCCCGATCGGTCTGGCCCTGGAGGAGCGCCAAGTAGCCTCCTACCGCGTCCCAGAGCGCGGGCTGGCGGACTTTCGGATCACTCGCGGTCTTCTCACAAAGGGCGATCAGGCTCTCGTAGGGGATGGGGACTGAACCCTTGAATCCCTTGAGTTCGTCGTCGCTCGGCCAATGGTCCTTGACCAGCATGAATTCCAATTGCCTCTTCCGTTTTTCGCCCTCGTTGCGGAACACACCCGGCGGTTCCTGGGTTTCGGAAGTGACCGGGACCTCCCCGATCAACCTCAATCGGTCGGTCAACATATTGTCCTTCTCGACCCACTGGACCATCCGCACCAATAACGCCTCGGTCTGGGTCTCTTGGACACCGTACCGGATCATGCCTTCCAGGTTTTCAGGTGAGTAATCCCTGCCTTGGGAAATGGCCCAGAGGAAATACGCGCTGGTCTTCTTGTGGGCATTAGGGAGCCGGGAGATGAACCTGTTGATTTCGTCCGGCTTAAAGGAAAAGTGGACGGACTGCTGGGTCTTGTACCAAAGGGCTGGGCATTGGTCGAAGACGTCCACGTAAAGGCCGAAGGCCTTTTCCCTCTCGCCCAACGCCAGGTGCGCCATAGCCCGGTATCCCAGGCACCGATAGCGGGTCATTCCGTATTCGGTCGAGGGACCCACCAGCTTCTCGTATTGGCCCACCGCGCCGCGGTAGTCCTTCATGGCCACCTTCATCCGGATGACCTGGAAGGCGTATTTCATGCGGAGGAAGGAATCGAGCGAGGGGTCCGTCGCCCGCTTCAGGGCAAGGCCGAAGTCGGCCGACAATTCCTGGACCCGATCGCCTTGGTAATCCTCATAGGTTTGCTTCGACGGGCTCCATTGAAAGCCCGAAACGATGGGATCGATCCGCGAGTAGAGGGCGTTGTTGAAAACCACATACTCCAGGATGTCCTTTCTGGGCCTGAATGCGTCGAACGGGTTTCCGGGGCGGAGGAGGCCGTTCCCCTCCAGCAGGCGTTGGATGGCCTCGCGTTGTTCCTGTGCCTTGACTTCCCGTTGGTCCTTGAGGTGCCAGTCGTAAAAGTCCTTATCCCCACCGAACAACAATTCGACCAACGTCTTCCGGTCCACTCCCTTTAAGCCCGTCTTCACGAAGTACCCCATCCACTCATCCAGCATGGCTTCTTTCTGGAGTTCCGAATCGCTCCAGTCCCGTTGGAATGACCAATCCGGTAGGGCATGGCCTTTTTCATCCCGAAGGGCATAGGGCTCCGAGAAATAAAGGAAGTCCTGCTTAAAGATCTTCTCCGGCACGATAGAAGGCTCGATATAGGAGAGGGTGTCATATTCCTCGGGCCACCAATAACGGTACTCACAGGCGTTGAGGCCCGGGACGAGGCAGAGCCAAAGGCACGCGAACGCCAGCGATGCCCTAAAGGTTGTAAAGGGACTTGAGCTTCCCGGGATCGCCATCGATGAATCTCCTGAGGTTGGCCTCGTCATAATGGTAGAGGATCAGATGACCGCCCGCTTCCTTAAGACGAGGCTTGATGAATCTTACCATCCTTCGTGCGTCCTCCATCGAGGGACCATCCACCTTGAGGGTATCCCCTTCCATAATCCGTTGGCTCCCCAAAAAAGAGCTGGAGACCGCCCGATAAATCCGCTTTCCCTTCGCCTTAAAGGCGGCATTTTGGGCCAAATCCTGTTCCCCCACATCCGTCAGGATGTTGATCGGCTGGTGGGACCGGTTGAACTGAACGACCCAAGTGAACATCGGCAATGCCACGTCCAAGGGAAGTGGATAATCCGCCAGGCGGTCCAGGTACGATTCTGCGGTGTCGACATCCAGGATCGTGTCTTGGGTCCCCAACTGGGTCGGTGAGGTGGTGTGGTAAACCATCAAGACCCCGCCGTCAACAGGCGGCACCCCGGTCGTTCGGACGAACTTCACCTGGTGAAGCCGGATCGTGCAGGTCAATCGGGCTTCGGGGACCGCCTTTTTCAACTGCGCCCGCACCAAGCCCAAAAGGTCGAAATAGGCCTTTCGGTTGATGGGCGTCCAATCGCAGTCCAACTGGAGTTCAGGGATAGGCATCCGAGTCATCGCCCGGGAAATCGCGATCACCCGGCCCACGATCTGGCGCGCTAAATCACTCCGCTGGGGGCCGGGGGTTTTCTCCAACGCCTCCCCGGTGATGAACACGACCGGCACCACTTCAGCGGGGAAACGGCAATCCTGACTGAACCGGATCGACTTGAGGGGGAGGGCGGCGTGCCGTCCGGCGTCCCATGCCACATCAAAAAAATGGATATAGAGCCGTTTCACACCCCAGTTGGAAAAACCGGCCAAGTCATCGCTCGACAGGTCCATCGTGGATTTCCAATAGTAAAAGGAAGGTCGGAATTTCCAATTGGGTTGCCGGGGACCACATCCCGCGTAAAGGATGAGCGCAATCCAGAGGCCGATCCGACGGATCCGCGGACTCATAAGGGTGTTCGTTTCACCGGGTGGATCGAAAACGACATAAGGGATACCTCCCGGATGATGTGACTGGGAGAGCTTAATGGAAAGGACGGGGTTATCGGGAGACGGTTAAGGCCTATTTTCGCCTGTCTCCTCCCATTTCCATGGGTCAAGACTGATTCAAACTACGTTACGCTCTCCAAGCAGAGGCAGGTCATTTCCCCAACCGTCTCGGCGACCCGGCAGGCCTCAGGGTTCCCACAGTCCTTGCAGAGGACGTCCACTTCCTTGACAGGTATCGCGAGGGTCCATTTTTCCTTATGGAGCTTATAGAGCGCCAAGAGGTACTTCCCAGCCACCAACCGGTGGAGGCCGTCCTTCTTCTTGGGGCCGAGCCACTCATAGATACCCCGGTCAGCGCGGTCCTTCACGCAGGGCGCGCAGGCCGTCACCCGATTATCAGGTTCGTCGGACCCCTCGCGGTTTAAGGGGATCAGGTGGTCGGCCTGGAGATCGGACTGGGACCCGCAGAATGCGCAGGCTTGGGGCAAGTCCTCGGCCCATTCCGCCATCTGGCCCGCGAGGGTGATCTCGCCGGACTTCAGGGCCTGGAACCGGTCGAAGACGTGGAAATCATCGATCGCGCCAATGGCCGATTTGGAAATCAGCCGGGCGAATTC
>CAYMOV010000064.1:0-13994 GCA_964392085.1 uncultured bacterium | reverse complement strand
GTTCCACCGAGCAGGCGGCGAGGGCCTTGAGTTCTCCCGGGGCCAGGGGTCCGAAGAGTGCGGTTTTCTTGAGGGCGGCGATCTTGTCCATGGGAGGACATCATATCCAAGCCGGAGAGGCCCAGGCAACCCGCCGCTCTAAAATTTCGTTTCCATCTCCGCTTGGCGGGTGGGATCCAGGCGGGGGGACTTAGGGTGTAGCTGTCGGGGTGGGGGTGCGGGTAATCGCGGGACAGGTGTCGGCCTTGATGGACCAGTTGTTGGAATAGTAGGCCGCCGAGAAGGTCGAGGGGAACACCCCATAGGTGAAGGGGAAAAGGGTCCCAGTGCCGGGCGAACCCGGATCGTAATTGGCGTTGGTGCCGTTGCCCATCCCATCGTCCCCCACCTGCAGGGCAAGCCAATACTTCCCCGGGTCCAGGTAAGTGGCCGGGACGGGCAGGATGTTCCATCCCACCGTGGCGGGTTGGGAGGCCGTCTCTACCACCAAGTTCCCCACCGCGTTCGAGGCGTCGGTGTAGATCGCGGCCCGCACCGGGCCATAGGCCGCGCTGACATACACTTCGAGGTTGTGGACGAGGCAACTTTGCGGGTTATTGTATTGGGAAGCCTGGATGTAACCGTTGGCGGCGGTAGCGACGGACCCAACAGTGGACGCGCCGAATGTCACGAAGGGAGAACAGACGGAAGACTGGTTGGTCTTGGGTCCAACGGGAACATCGGTCTTTTTCGAGCAGGACACCGCGACCAACACGCCCATCAGGACCAGCAGTATCCAAGGGGAACGTTTCTTCATCTTTCGCTTCCCCTTTTTGTTGTCATCCCGACCAAAGTGGAGGAATCTGCTTCCCACCGCAAGCCACAAAACCGTGTCTCAATTTAGCTCAATCTTATCTCAGTTATAATATTCTCGAGGTTTAGATCGATTCGATCAGTGCTTTAACCCTGTGTCTCCGTGTCTCTGTGGTGGATTCAGGTTTGCCTATACCTTCTTATAATAAATCCACTCGGGGTCACCGCGGTCCACGTTGCTGATCCACCCCACCCGCTCGTACCTCATCGTCTTCAGCACCTTCTGCATCCGCTCGTTCGACCGGTTGGTGGAGGTGAAGAGCTTTTTCCCCGCCACCTTCTTCTCCATCCACTCGATCATGGCCCGGGCCGCGCCGCGCCGACGCACCTCGGGGTGCACCACGATCAGGTCGATGAAGTAGTAGCCGTAGAAGTCGCGGTTCCAGATGAGGAACCCGCCTGGGATCTTGCCCACCAGGCACACCACGGCCTGCTTGGCCCGGATGGACTGTCGGAGGTAGGTCTTCTTGTACCACTTGGGGGCCGCCACCTTGGAAATCTCGCTCATGGCCTCGAGGTGGTGATGCCGGGCCGGGGCGACGGTGAGCTTGTATTCGTATTGGAGTTTGGTGGGCATCGCGGAGCCTATTGTAGCTTTGGGGGATTTAGTTGGGGACCTGTTTTATGTTAAAAACACAGGGTAATTGCAAGCACAACCCTCGGTTACAACACGAAGCCCAAAACGCAAATAGTCTCCAACAGCAATCCCAAGTCATAGCCTAATGCCTCCTCAATACATCAAATGTATATAGAATATCGGCAAGAATAGCCCATTTCATAAAGGAACCACATCATGAATGCTGACTTGGAAATACTTGAACACGATATCGATGCTTCGATTGAAAACTATGAGCAGAAACGAAAAGTAAATCGAAATAGATCAGCATTAGTTTCAACAACAAACACCTTCATGGCTGCATTAACAACTGTTTTAATTGGCGTATCCAATGTTTGGCAACCACTATCAAAAACATTAATGACGGCTGCGCTTATAACAAGCGCATTCATTACAATAATTAGCGGGTGGGATAGGATCTTCAATCATAAAAAGCTTTGGCAGATTTATACAAACAGTTGGATTGCGCTAAGATTATTAAAAATGGATGTAAAACACTTAAAAAAAACGAGGCCAAGGGATAAAAAGGCGCTTAATTCTTTATACATTCAATACAAGAGGGTCATTTCAGATTTAAATGATAAATGGAATAGCATGAAAATTACCGAAAGAGAGTAAATCATATCATCCCCCAAATTGTTTAATTCCCAATCCCGGCCTGTACAAAAGGGCAATTTCGTATTTACCTTCTCCTCCTTCGCCACGCGCTCTTTTATATTTTCTGATAACCCCGACTTCTAACAACTCCTCAATAACACCATGCCAACCAGCCGGGCCAACATGAAGTGCAGTTTCCCCGTTTGATTTTTTTCCCAACTTGGACTGATTGACTTTTTTGATGTGTTCCAATATTTCATCCTCAGTTCCAGTCGGTGTCATACCTTTAAGGCCATCCAAATATCCACCTAGTTCCGCATATTCCTTCCTGAGGTCTTCCACTCGTTTTTCACTAGCCCGCTTATACCCATTTTGTATAGCCGCTGAACGCAAGACGCGATCCGATCTCATTTCCGATTTTTTTTGATCCTCAATTGCATTAGCAAGAAGCTGTACTAATGTTCGCGGAAATAACCGATCTTTCCCATCGGCCGTTCGTCTTTGAACAAATGTTGCCGTCGAAATCTTTTTTCCAGCTTCCATTTGTGCACCCCAAAGCGGTGCTAGTAGTTGTTGTCTTTTTTCATCTTCAGCTGGCCATCTACCGGTACCAGCGCTCGGATCTATATCCCGCATAATATTTCGATAGTTTTCACTGGAGGACATAAGATTTAATGCCAATACCCAAAGGTCTCTTGGCTCCCAACGCAATTCACTAGTAGCCGCCGCAAGATGGCTTTGGTTTTGAATATCGAGCTCGGCATAAATGTCCTCTCGAAGAAACAATTTAAAATATATATTTTTGCTCGTACCACGAAATAACTCCACTGCCTCCACTAGCGCTTTTACAAATTTTCTACGACGTTTAATAGATGCATCATCAGATCCGAATCCGACATCCAATCCGTCATACAGAAGAGTAACTGGCGGCTCATCGTTTAATTGCATTTCGTTGTCAAATACTCTTATCAAGTGTTCCGCCATAGTTGCTGCACGATCATATTCAAGAACATCAACTAAAACACTTTGAAAATCCGCATCACCTGCCGAAGCCAATAATTTAATAAGTCTTTTCTGCTCACCGTCAAAATGTCTTAACAAACGTTCAGCCATCAATGTATTATTTTTCAGTAGTATTTTCGCGGCATAAAAAAGCCAAAGCGCACCATACATATGCCGTTGTTCCATCTGAATTCGTTTATTACTTTCCAGTTCACGCAAAGCACTCGCCGTCAATACGTTGTTTGAAGGTCCATAGCCAGCCAAATAGTTCATTTCATCCTTATTTCCTTTTTCATGACTTGAACGCAATAAATAAGTCCATAACCAAGTTTTTCCCGAGCCTTTTGCGCCAACCACGTACCATGTTGTACGGTCAATTATTGTTTTAAATATTGATGGTTGAATGAACATTTTAACTATGTTTTCCGGATCAACACTTTCAGCAAAAGCTAGATTTTTTAAATCAACACTTTCAGAAAGGTCACTAATAATTTTTCCAGCATTAATATTTACCTTTGGGCTCTCTTTATCTATTCCCAACAAAGCACTTAATTGTTGTATGAGTGGTTTATAAACACTATTAAATTGAAAAAACGATTCTTCTTGTAGTTGATCAGTCAATGCAATTCCCCTCCTATACTCAATCCCTTCTCTTACAATTGGAATTTGTTCGGAAATTAAATCTGCATTGTCGTCTTGAATTGGAGTTCCAAGAATAATATTTGCATAACACTCTTCCAATTTTGGCACGAACCAATCTTTCAATCTTTGTCGTCCTTCCGGGCCATCCGGAACCATACTTGGGACAATTAGAATTTCAGGTCGACTATTTCTTTTAAGTTTTGCAGTTTTGAGTCCTTTCAAAAACACTTCAAATCCATCAAGTGCTTGCTCAGAAACAGGAAGAAAACAAACGATAACATCAGATATGTGAAATATGGCCGAGGCAGAAAGGCCACTTAATCCCGTTCTGCAATCTAAAAAAATCATTTGTGGTGCCAGCTCTTCTTTTACACGATCAACTATTTTTAATAGTGGATTCGGACCTGGCGTTATGTGCCAAAGCGGAGTAGCCAGCTCTACAAGTTGTTCCAAGTAATATTCCGAGAGTGTTCCGGCAGGTATGACACGAATAGGTGACGCAGTTTTCAATCCACTTTTAACTACGTGCGGTGCTAATCTTATAATAGTTTTCGAATCTTCGATCTCAGCCATTCGCAACAAAGAAACCGTTCCTCGATTTTTTTCTAGTTTTGGGCAATCCAACACATAACCCAACCCCGGCGCTTCTATATCCAAATCAATTGCAACAACCTGAACTTGGCGCGACGACAAAATAGCCGCTATATGTGCTAATGCTGTCGTACGACCGGCTCCTCCTCTAAACCCATAAAATGCCACTATAGGTATTGACGGCATCTCAATATTTTCAGGTTCTATCCATTTTTGTTTTTCATTGTATTGACTCACTACACCCGCAAATGAAGCCGCAGAAAACATACCACTGATCTCAAGCTGATCTTTGTGTTTTGTAGAATCTCTTTTATTTCTTTTCATTAAATCTCCTCACTAGCTAACATCGTAAAAAATCATTCATCGTATTCCCAAAAACAGCACATCAAGCAATTCACTCACTCTAGTAATCTCTTCGTTTGCAACTGTAACAGTAACCGCTTCAGCACCATAACGCAATGTATATGGACGTTCTCGTTTTATTATTCGTTTCCAACAAGTATCATTCTTCCAAGTTTTACCGTCAGTTCGGTAAAGAGACTGTACGTTTACTCCAACCGAAAGTTCATTTATATCATGGCCTATTTTGGAATGAAAAAGTTTACCGTATAAAATCGGCTGCTTTTTACAAAACTCCGAAACTGTATTGCACCCTGTTTTTCGTAAAAGTCTTGCTTTCATTCCACATTCGAGGGCCACATGAGTTAAATAAACTGCTGTAGCAGGCATCAAGGCCGGTTTATTTCTTGGAGGTGTTGTATATTTTTCAAGAACACTTTGAGCACCATTTAAATGACTATGACTCGCTTGTTGAAATTTCCGAAGCGTCCAAAGATCAGCTTGTCGCTTCATCACCCCTCCAAAATGTGTTTTTTATTTAGTTTTACAACCCTTGAAAAAGCTGCCCCGGAGCCACCCCTAAGGCTTTGGCGATTTTGACGATGCTTTTGGAAGTCATTCCGGTGCTTCCCCGTTCCACATAACCTATGAAATTAAGGGACATATCGGCCTCACGGGCCAACTTCTCCTGCGACCAGCCTTTTTTTGTCCTTAATTTACGGACGTTTTTGCCGATCTGGACGTCGATGGGGTTGGTTTCCATGCCCAGAAGGTTAGAAAGCTTACCCTAGTTTGACTACATTAGGTATTGGGCATAAGATATTGTGTATTCAACGTATTGCCATCGGCAGACAGGAACCCCAAGGCGGCCATGAAAGAGCTCTATTTCTTCAGGAATCCGAGGATCGGCGTAGTGTACATGACCGCCGCCGGGGATTCCGACCTGGCCCTCCTTTCCTGCCTCCGCGAGACCGGCTGGAATCTCGGTGAAATCATCTATGAGGGCTTCCACCGTGTCTTCCTCGGCACTGCCATCCAAGCCCCCTGAAAATCACCGCTTCGAGGTGATGGGCGGATTGGCCTCCAGCTGGGGCCGCAGGCGCGCCATCGCCTCCTCGACCGTCGCCTTCCCCCGCCACACGTCCTCCAGCTCGGCGTTGATCATCACCTGCGCCTCCTGCCAGTTCAGGCACATGGGCGGGATGCGGCCGTAGGGGATCGTCCCCAGCATCACCTTCTTGTTTTGCGGGTCCTTGCCGTCGAGGAAGTCAGGAGACTCGGCCACCTTCACCCGGGCCGGGTGGGCCACCCCGGTGGCCGCCAGTTTCCCCAGGCCCTCCTCACCCGTGAGGAAGCGAACCAGTTTCCATGCCAACTTCTTGTTCTTGGAGGACTTGGAGACGCCGTAGGCGGACCCGCCCATGGCGAAGCGCCTCTGGCCCCCGGTCCCCTGGGGCATGAGGGTGACGTCCCAGGGGAAGTCCTTCACCGTCTCGCGGAAGTAGGCCGTCTTCCAGATCCCCGAGATGTACATGGCGGCGGTGCCGTTCACGAACATGTACCAGGTCTGCGTGCCCTCCACTTCCCTCTCCACCGTGGGCGACGGCATGACCTTGTGGATGTTGATCAAGTCGGCCCGGAACTTCACCCCGGCGGCGGTCAGGGAGTCGGTGGCGAAGGTCCAGCGGGTGGGGTGCTTCGGGTTGTCCACATAGCTCCCCCCGACGGAGTAGACCCAGGCCGCCGGCATCATCCACTGCTCCACCACCCCCCAGCGGAGGACCTTGCCCCGGGGGGTGACGGTGGTGAGCTTCTTCGCGGCCTCCAGGAACTCGCCCCAGTCCCAGTCGTCCCGGGGGAAGGGCACCCCGGCCTCACGGAAAGCCGCCTTGTTGTAGTACACCGCGCAGACCGGGCCCGCGTCCCTCGGGATCGCGAAGGTCTCGCCCCGCACCGAGAAGAAGTCCACCATCTCCCGGTAATAGTCGCCCAGGTCGAGCTTGTCGGCCTTCGCGTAGGCGTTGAGTGGCTCCAGCACGCCCGCGTCATGGAAGTAGGGGAAGTTGCCCATCTCGGTGAAGATCACGTCCGGCCCGATCCCGGCGGCGGTCTCCTCCAGGTTGGTTTGGACGTATTTCGAGAACCCGATGCGGTTGAGGACCACCTGGACGCCCGGGTTCCTTTCCTGGAACTCCGCGATCAGTCCGATCAGGACCTCGTTTTCCTGTTGGTCCCCCCAAGAAGAGATCCGGAGCACGGCCTTCCCCCGGAAGGGACGCCACAACAGGGCCAAGACGGCCCCGACGGCGGCCAAGGCCAACAAAAAGTTCCATTCGCCCATGGGACGATCCTTTCCAACAGGTCGCGGTGACCGGAAGGGTGAACTCGCATTTTTGTGAAAGGGGTGGCCGGGCACTGGGTCCGTGTCAGCGGATGAGTGGGGCCGATGGACTGATTAATTATTGTCTTTTAAATGGTACTACCGAACGGGTCCCAGGGCCACCCGCAAGTCACGGGAACCCTTTATGTGCCGTCCCACCCCACATTGCCATCGATGAACGTGAAAGTGGGCCCAAGGAAATATCCAGCGCCGGAGACACATCGGACAGGGTTCCACCTAATCTTGAAATGGCCTGTTGAAACAGTGCCCCTCACCCTTTCCGCAGGCCGGCCTGTTCGGCCGCCTCCAACACCAGGGCGGACAGGTCCATCTCCCCCCGGCCCTTGTCCCGGCTCATCGAAAGCCGCCTTTGGCAGAGTTCCCCCAGGGGCATCTCCACCCCCGACTCCTGGGCCGTCGCCAGGGCGAGTTGGACATCCTTCAGGCCCAGGGCCAGCTTGAACCCCGCTGGGAGGTGGGAATCCTCGGCCACGCGCTTTCCGTAACCCTGGTGGACCGGCCCTGGAAAGATCGTGGTGCTCAACAAATCATGCACCGCCTGCCGGGGGATGCCGTTCTTCTCGGCCAGGACGTAAGCCTCCGACATGGCTTCCACGGCCGAGGCCAACATGAAGTTGCCGCAAAGCTTCACCACGTGCGCCGCGGCCGGGTCCTCCCCGAACTCGAAGACCTTCTGGCTGAGGGCCTCCAGGACCGGCCGTGCTTCCTGGCGCCCATCGGCGGGCCCGGACAGGCAGATCCAAAGTTTGGCCGCGACGGCGGCCTCGGGTCGGCCGAAAACGGGGGATCCCAACAACCCAGCCCCCTTGGCGCGATGGAGGACGGCCAGTCGCCGGATGAGCGCCGGTGAAACCGTGGACATGGAAAGGTGCAGACCGCCCCGGCCCAAGGTCTGGAGAAGCCCCTTGGGCCCCTCACAAACCTCGCTGAGCGCCTGGTCGTCCGAAAGGATCGTGAGTACCAGTCCCTTCGGTTCCACGGCCTCGGCCGGGCTGTCGGCCCAGGTGGCGCCGAGGTCCAACAGGGGCTTAGCCCTTTCCTTTGTGCGGTTGTGGACCGTGACGGCGTAGCCCGCCGCCAAGAGGTTGGGCACCATGGCCCGCCCCATGGCCCCCAGGCCGATGAAGGATACGTTTTTCATGGTTTCCCGCTCCCTTTCAGCGCGTCCATCGAACTCGGACGGCGCCTACGTCATGATACCCAAAACCCACCGGAGGAGCCTTGTACAATGGCGGGATCAGCGACATTAAAACGGTGGATCCTCAGACACGCAGGATAGGAAAGCGGGGATTTCGGCATGAAGCCCAAGATGAAACTCGGGGTCGACCGTACGGCGATCTGCAAGATCGACCACGCCTGTGTGGGGCAATCGGACGTCTCGGAGAGCTGCTGCGCCAGGTACGACGTCACCGTCACGACGGCGGAAATGAACCGCATCTTCAACGCCTTGCCGGAGGCGGCGAAGCTCTGCCCCCACCTCAAGACCGAGGGCGGCTACGACAACGTCTTTGAGGATTCGGAGAAGGGGCTTCACTCGATCGAAACCGACGAGGACGGGCTTTGCGCCTTCGCATTCCGGGAGGACGGACTCATCCGTTGTGCCTTGCACGCCGTCGAGATCCGGAACGGCTGGCCCTTGGGCACCGTCAAACCGGCGGTCTGCATCCTTTGGCCGCTCACTTTCTCGGAAAAGGGCGACTGCTTGACGCTGCATGATGACGCCTTGGGTTGCGCCTGCAGTTCGCCCCGGAAAAAGCCCTCCAACGAAATTTCCCCGGAATTACGGGAAACCATCCGGCATTTCGGGGGGGAGGTTTAAACGGGGCGGCTCAACGTTTTTTCCATGTTAAATCTCAATTCGATCGCGCCAATAAAACCAGCCTCAATCAACTGTATATCAAGAACCCTTCAACGGGGGTTAAACAGTTTACCCGAGCACATCTCCATCCCGCCCGAAATCGGCCCTAAATTGCACATAGTTAGTCTTTTACAACCGTCCAAGGGACCGATACAATCTTTCCAAGGATAGATGCCTTTCCACACCCCGCGATTCAACCGGAAAAGGAGACCCTCATGTTGGTCAAGAATCTTCCTGTCCGGAATGAACTGGGGCTCCACCTTCGGGCGGCCGCCCAATTGGCCCGCATCGCCTCCAAATTCGCCTGCCGCGTCTCGGTGGCGAACCACAACGGGGAGGCCGACGGCAAAAGCCCCATTTCCCTCCTCGCCATCGGCGCGGCGGGAGGCACCGAGGTCACCGTGACGGTCGAGGGCAAGGGCGAACGGACGGCGATCTCCGAGATCCAGGAACTGTTCATGAACCGCTTCGGCGAGGCCCAATAACCCCGCCCACCCGTCATTTCCCCGTCCAGGCCACCCGCGCGATTCGGCCCCCCCGGTCGTCGGTCACGAGCAGGTCCCCCTCGGGAGTCTCCAATAACTGGACCGGCCTGAAGGACCGCTCGACCCCCTCCCGGGCCGCGAGGAAATCCTCGGGCTTCCCAGGCTTCCCGTCCCGCACCGGCACGAACACCACTTTGTATCCCACCGGGATGCTTCGGTTCCACGACCCGTGCAGGGCCAGGAAAAACCCCTCCTTGTACCGCGCCGGGAACTTGTGGCCCCGGTAGAACAGGATCGAGAGAGGTGTGGAGTGGGCCTGGATCTCGCAGAAGGCCGTTTGGAAAATCCCCTTCTTCCGGCTCCCATAATCCGGATCCGGGGCCATATGGCCCCCCAGGCTGTAGGCGAAGGGCCAACCGTAATCGGCTCCCGCCCGGATCATGAGGATCGGTTCCGGCGGGATGTCGTCGCCGAGCAGGTCCCGTTCCTCCCCTGAGGCGAAGAGCCGGCCCGTCCCGGGTTGGAAGGCCAGCCCCACCGCGTTGCGGATGCCTGAGGCCAACACCTCCCAGGTCCCCTTCACGGGATCCACCTTGAGGATCGCCGCGAGGCGCCGGTCCTTTTCCTCACAGGTGTTGCAGTCACTGCCCACGCTGACGGCCAGCCACCCCTCGGGCGAGAAGGCGATCGTCCTCGTGAAATGGCGTCCGCCGGCCGGCAGGCCCACCACCGTATGCCCTTCTTCCGCGGCGTAGGGGGACCCGTCAACCGGGAAGCGAACGACCCGTTTCGTTTCACCCACGTAGAGGTAACCATCGTGGTAGGCCAGGCTATGGGGTTTCTGGAGACCCCGAAGGATCGCATGGGAACCGCCAAAGAGGCCGTTCCCATCGGCCCGGCCCAATTGCCGGACCTCCCCTGGGTCCATGAGGCAGACCGCGAGTTCCCCGGATGGGGAGAAAGCCATGCCCCGGACATCCTCCAGGTTGTCGGCCGCGAGCGTGAGCTTGAAACCCGGGGGGACGCGGAGCGTGGCCGGCAAAACCGCCCGGGCGTTCGGGGTGGGGGCGAGGAGGAACAAGAGCGCGGCGAGTGTGTTTTTCATGCCTTCATTTCGCCCCAGGCCCGGTCCCATTTCAAGCCCCACCCTCCCAGGTGTGGATGGGGCCGAAGTGGTGTTTGGAAGGGGTTTCGATCGGGACCATTGGGGTGAACGTGTCGTTATATCCGATTGCCAATTGAACCTTGCCACTCAACGCGAACTTTTACCGGGGGAATAAGATCCAATGGGTTTTCCCCACGGCTAAGGATGCGGCGTCGAGGTGGGGGTGGGGGTGGGAGTGTCGGTAATGCGGGTGGTGAAGGTCGGCTGGAAGGGATAGGGAGTCCAGGTGAAGGTCGGGGTTCCCACGGGGTCCGGAACCCCGCTCCCGCAAACCTCCACGACCTCCGATCCCCAGTTATCCCCGCAGACACCGCAACCTTGGTCATCGGGTTGGAGGTAAAGCCAGGAACCCTTCGCGACCAAAGTGATCGGGTTATAGGGGGGCTGATAACCGATGGCTTTCGCCCCATCGCAGTCGGAGAACAGGACCTGGTTCCCGAGGGCGTTGGCCGGGTCCCCACCGGCTTGGAGGTAACTTCCCCATCCGATTCGGGAAAAGGAGGAGTAGTCCGCCGCGGAACCATCCGCCGGGTTGAAGACCCTCAACCTCGTGCCGTAAAGGGGTGTCCCATTGTAGTAGCCGTAACCGATGCATCCATCCACGAGCCGCAACCGGTAGCTTTGGCCCGGTTGGACCTGGATTTTGGCCGAGACTCCCTCGATGGTGGCGCCCGGATCTTGGCAATTGCCCAGGCCGTCCACCGTGACGGATCGGCTACTGGACGGCGAGGCCATGGGGGCCCAGGTGGCCGTGGACGTCGGCGTGGAAACCCAGGGCGTGAAAGACGGGGTGGCCGTCCCGGGAACCGGGGTTTGCGTGAGCATCGCGGTGGCTGTGGCTTGTGGGGTTTGATCCAAGGTCGGCGTCCGAGTGGGGGCCGAGGGATCGGCGGCGGGTCCCACGGGGTTGACCCCGGTCTTTTTCGCGCAAGCCGCCAGGGCCAGGCACGCGAGGATCGTCAGGCCGTATGGGATGGAATGGTTTCGAATGGAAATCCTCCTGTGGGAACCTTCATCCACTGGAGGGTTGGGGAACCCGCTTTATTCCCCTCTTCCCAAGGGAAAATCCGCGTATCGGCCGCGATTTCAGGGGCGCTTGCGGAAAGGCCCCTTCGGTCCCCCGATCGCGATCATGGTGGGACAGTCCGGGTCAGTCCCAGAAAAAGGCCCCAGGCAATGCCCGGGGCCTCGTGTTCAATGGGAAAAAGACAGTTCAGTTGAACTTGGCCTTGGCCGCCTCAATGGACTCGCCGAGGGCCCGCCGGGCCAGGTCCACCCCCGTCTTCAACTCGGCCCAAGCCGCCTTGCCGGATTTCCGGAGTTCCACCGACTTGAGGTCGAGCTCGCGGTGCATCGTCTTGAAGCCTTCCACCTGTTTCAGGTACTCGGCCTGGACATCCGCCTTGGCCTGGCCGGCGCGGGCCTCGAAATTGTTGATCTCCTCGTTCCACTTGTCGATATTCCGCTTGAGCTTATCGGTGTAAAGGGCGCGTTTGTCGATCATGGATAAACCTCCGTGGGTGGGGGAAACCCAGGCCTTTCCGGCCAAGGGGCGAAACCGCGGGCGGGACACCGGCGGGTTTTCAGTTCGACGAATCGGCGACGGACCCCAAAAAAGTCCGGATCACCCTGGGAGCCAGGCGCCTGTCGCGCCGGTTCCAGATTGGACCCCGGGCGGGGGGATGTCCAACCCCAAACGGCCTATTTCAGGGGACCCGGTCCACCGCCGCGCGGATCGCCGATCGCCCCAAACACCGATAAGCCCCTCCTCCCTGGCCTTGAACCGCCCCGGTCGGGCGCCTCCATCCAGGGGATTAAAGCAAAAGGGCCCTTTCCCGTCCCCAGGAATATGGACCCAACGCACCCGGCCGCAGACGTGAGAAGATGTTTGATCAACTTAATGGGGAGGGTGTCGGATATGGCCAGATCCATCGTCAAAGTCCACTACCAAAAAGGGCCCCTCCCCTGGCGGGCGCAAGCGACCCATAACCCCTACCCCTCCATGTCCTTCATTTCCAAAAGCCAAGCGGTCCATTACGGCCGTCGCCTGGCGAAATCCGCGAAGGGAATCCTGAAGGTTCTGGACCTGGACGGAAAATGCAGCGAGGAAGTTTCCTATGGGTCAACCGTGACCCGGCGGTAGGACGTAAAAATAGATGGCGAAATAATGGAACAGGCTCCCCGCCAAGACGAACAGGTGCCAGATGGCGTGGCTGTAGGCGAGCCGATGGCCGTGGTAAAAGACCGTCCCTGAGATGTAGCAAAGCCCTCCCAATCCCAGGAGGATCAGCCCCCCCATCGGCAGGGCCGCCAAGAGCGGCTTCAAGGCGATGAGCACCAACAATCCCAAACCGATATAAAGTCCCGTCGAGAACAACTTGTGACGGCCCGTGAAACGGACCTTATAAGCGATCCCCACCAAACTGATTCCCCACACCACTCCGAACAACGACCAACCCCAGGGACCCCGAATCGTCACGAGCAGGAAGGGCGTGTAGGTGCCGGAGATGAGCAGGAAGATCGCCGAGTGGTCGAGGATCTCAAAGACTTTCTTGGCTTTCGGGGACCGGAGGCTGTGGTAAAGGGTGGAGGTCAGGAAGAGGATGAGCAGGGTCGCGCCGTAGATACTGAAGCTGACGATATGCCAAACGTTGCCCCGGAGGCAGGCCAGGGTGATGAGGACCGCCGCGGCCGCGGTCACAAGCGCGGTGCCGATGCCGTGGGTCAGGCCGTTGGCCAGTTCCTGCTTCCCCGTATATCGGGGCTGCCAGGGTTCCATGGGGTCAGGCATACACATAACACTTTTCATTTGGACGCCTACGCCGGGTGATTCGCCAACTTGCCCAATGGATCGGCGCCATCGTCCCCACCGCCCCTTCAGATTTTCTTGAACAAATCAAAATCGATGTCCCCATTTCGGGGGTACATCAGGATTTCAATCCCATGGAGCCCATCCCCGCAAAAATCAAGGATAAAGTCCTGTTCCCGCTTTTGGGCGACGGGCAATCCAATATCCCACACGAAGGTACTGTCCATCTTCCCAGGATGGGCCGCCAAGAACCCGTGGAGTTCGGCGGTCGATGGAAGCGTGAGTTCTACCCCTACCCATTCCTTTCGATCGCCCAACAGGAGAAAACCTTCAATCTCGTCAAACGTATTCATTTGTTGATCTCGGGCACAGGGCCGGTCCGGATGGAGGTAAATATAAAAGAGGAGGTCCTTCAAGTCATAGGTGACTTTCATTTCACTGCTCCGTTCAAGCCGACAAAAATCTTCTGGAAAATTCGGGGGGGCGACTCAGGGAGACCCTCAACAGCCTCATCCCGCTTAGGCGCGCTTCGCTTCGGCTTCCTTCGCCTCCCGCCAGAGTTGGGCGATGCCCGCCCAAAGTCCCGACCGGCAGGTCGTCATGTACAGTTCCTTGTCCGAGAGCTTCTCGGCCAGGC
>CAYMOV010000063.1:0-14425 GCA_964392085.1 uncultured bacterium | reverse complement strand
TCATCCTGAACCACATCCAACGGGCCTTTTCGTCCCTGGATTCCAACAACCTAACTACATTGAGGGAAAAGCCATGACGCTTCACGCCCTATTCCTGATCCCCCTGGTCGGGTCGGCGATCGCCTACCTGATCCCCTCGGACCGCCTGCGTCCGTGGATCCTGCCGGTGGCCGCCCTCGTCCACTTCCTTTGGGTCCTGAGGGTCCTGGGCGGAACGCCGGATGCCGTCCACGGTTGGTTTTACCTGGATCCGGTCGGACGACTGGTCCTGTTGGTGATCAGCCTGCTTTTCCTCGTTTGTTTCCTGTATGCCCCCGCTTACCTGCGGATCAGGCGGGATTGGGGAAACCGGATCTTCTGCAGTTGCGTTCTCCTGCTCCTTTCCTTCCTCTCCCTCATCACCTATTCCCAGCAATTGGGCTTTATGTGGGTGGCCATGGAAGCCACCACCCTGGTCAGCGCCCCCTTGATCTATTTCAACCACAACACCCAATCGATCGAGGCGGCCTGGAAATACCTCCTGATCTGTTCCGTTGGGATCGCCCTCGCGTTGTTGGGGTCCTTCTTCCTGGCCTACGCCACCCTGGCGAATGGGACCCCCTCGTCCCTGCTGATGGAGGACCTCGTGGCGTCGGCGGGCCTCCTTTCCAAGCCCTGGCTCCACGTGGCGTTCGCGACCCTGGTGGTGGGTTACGGGACCAAGATGGGGTTGGCTCCCCTCCACACCTGGAAGCCCGACGCCTACGGCGAGTCCCCGGGGTTGGTGGGGGCGCTCCTGGCGGGCGGGGTCACCAGTTGCGCCTTCCTGGCGATCCTGCGGTTCACGAGGATCCTGCACGCGGCCGGGGAAGGGGCATTCGCGGACAAGACCCTGGTGGGGATGGGCTTGCTCTCCATGACCTTCGGGGCGGTCTTCATGGTGCGGCAGAGGGACTTCAAGCGGATGCTGGCCTACTCCAGCGTCGAGCACATGGGGATTTTGGTCCTGGGCGTCGGATTGGGCGGGGTGGGGATCTTCGGGTCCTTCCTGCACCTCCTGAACAACGCCCTGACGAAAGGCGTGCTGTTCCTCACGTCGGGCAACATCCACCGGGCCTACCAAAGCAAGTCCACCGACGAGGTGTCGGGGGCGCTCCGGAGGCTTCCCGTCTCGGGTTGGCTTTTCCTGCTCGGTTTCATCGCCGTCACGGGGACGCCGCCCTTCGGGCCCTTCGTGAGCGAGTTCACGATCCTCCGGGCCTCCCTCGAGAACGGGCGGTTCCTGGTCGGGGCGTCTTACCTCTTCCTCCTGATGGTGGTCTTCATGGGAATGGGAAGCACGGTGCTGGGCGTCTGCCAAGGGGAACCCTCCCCGGCCTCCAAGAAGACGGACTACCGCGACACCTTTTGGTTGACGGCGCCCCCCATCCTCTTGTTGGGCCTGGTCCTGTGGATCGGGACGGACCTGCCGAAACCCCTGGCGGACCTCATCCAAAACGCCGTGGATTATTGGAAAGGAACGGTATGACGACCCAGAACAACTTCCTCCCCGCCGTCAACGGGGCCGCCGTGGACCTCGGCGGCCTGGGACCGCTTCCCTTGGAGAGATTCCAATCCGCGATCCTCGAGGGGGTTTCCCGGGGCCATCGGGTCGCGTCCTACTTCGCGGTCCCGACGGACCGGACCGGGGAAACGGACCTGATCGCCGTTTTGGCCGACGACCCGCAGGGCAGGCTTTTCGTCGGCCGGACCCGGGTCGAGGGCGGGTCCTTCCCATCCCTGACGCCCCAGTGCCCCCAGGTCCACCTTTTCGAACGGGAAATCGCGGAACAGTTCGGCCTCAAGCCCGAGGGCCATCCCTGGTTGAAACCCCTCCGGTTCATCCAACGCCCCTTCTCGTCCCAGCCCCCCCCGCCGATGCCGGAGATCGGGCGCATGGATTTCTACCGTGTCGAGGGGGAGGAAGTCCATGAGGTGGCGGTGGGACCGATCCACGCGGGGGTCATCGAGCCGGGGCATTTCCGTTTCCAGTGCCACGGCGAGAAAGTCCTCCACCTGGAGATCTCCCTGGGTTACCAACACCGCGGGATCGAGGAGGCCCTCCTGGGAGGGCCCCACCGCGCGTCGGTCTTCCAGGTGGAGACGGCGGCCGGGGATTCCACCGTGGCCCACACCTGGGCCTATTGCCAAAACTTCGAGGCGCTCACGGGGGTCGAGGTGGGGGCCCGGGAACTGGTGATCCGGTCCATCGCCCTGGAGCTGGAGCGATTGGCCAACCACACGGGGGACCTGGGCGCCCTCGCGGGGGACGTGGGGTTCCTCCCGACCCAAGCCTATTGCGGCAGGATCCGGGGGGACTTCCTCAACCTCACCGCGTTGATCTGCGGCAACCGGTTCGGCCGGGGACTCCTTCGTCCCGGCCGGGACCGGCACGACCTGGATCCGGCCCGGGCGGGGACGCTCCTGGAGCGGCTGGGCCAGGCGGAGAAGGATGTGACGGGGGCCGTGGAACTCATGTGGAACTCCCCCTCGGTGCTGGAGCGGTTCGACGGCATCGGGACCGTCACGGCGGAACAGGCGCTGGAACTGGGTCTCGTGGGCCCTTCCGCGAGGGCCTGCGGGTTGGAGGTCGACGTCCGGCAGAACCACCCCTTCGGGCCTTACCGTTTCATGGTGGTGCCCATCGCATTGGCCCAAGAGGGCGACGTGCATTCGAGGGCCTTCGTCCGTTGGATCGAGATCCAGCGTTCGATCAAGTTCATCCGGGAACGGCTCCAAAACCTGCCGGAGGCCGGGGACCGGCCCGCCGGCGGGGAGCCCAAGCCGAACAGCCTGGCGGTCTCCCTCATCGAGGGGTGGAGGGGCGAGGTCTGCCACGTCGTCCTGACGGATCCCGCGGGGAAGATCCTCCGCTACAAGATCACGGACCCGTCCTTTCACAATTGGATCGCCTTGTCGATGGCCATGCGCAACCAGGCCGTCTCCGATTTCCCCATCTGCAACAAGAGCTTTAACCTGTCCTATTGCGGACAAGACCTGTAGGGGGAGGTTTCAACACATGTTTAAGATCCTCAAAGAACGGTTCCACCAAGGTTATCGGACCATGGCCTATCCCCAAGGGCCCCCGCCTCCCCTGCCGGACCGGTTCGTCGGAATGCCCGAACTGGCCGCAGCCCCCTGTCCCGAGGGGTGCCGGGCCTGCGAGGAGGCCTGTCCGACGGAGGCGATCCGGTTCGACGGATCGAAACCCCAACTGGACCTGGGCCGGTGTCTTTTCTGCGTGGATTGCGTCCAAGCCTGCCCCGAGGGTTCCATTTCCTTCACCGCGGACTACCGCATGGCCGCCTCGAGGCGTGAGGATTTTCACTTGGCCCCTGACCAGGCTTTGCGGTTGGCCGGGGCGCTGGACGCGAAACTCCTCAATTTATTCGGGCGGTCCCTCAAGCTCCGGCAGGTCAGCGCCGGGGGTTGCAACGCCTGCGAGGCGGATGTGAACGTCCTGGGGACGCCCGGTTGGGACCTGGGGCGGTTCGGCATCCAGATGGTGGCGTCCCCCCGGCACGCCGACGGGCTCCTGGTGACCGGTTGCGTCACCGAGAACATGAAGGTCGCCTTGGAGAAGGCCTACGCCGCGGTCGCGCCCCCCAAACTGGTCATCGCGGTGGGGGCCTGCGCCATCTCGGGCGGTCCCTTTTTAGGCAACGCCCAAACGCTGGGGGGCGCGGCTTCCGTGGTCCCGGTGGACCTCTACATCCCCGGATGCCCGCCCCATCCCCTGACCATCCTGGACGGTCTCCTTCGGTTATTGGGCCGTTTGGAGGAATCGCGCGACACCCGGCCTACCCCGAAGTCCTGAAGGAACCGAAGCGGTCCTTCATCCGCGGAGGGCATGGACAGCGTCGGGACGGGGGGGTCATAATGGAATTCGGTCACCGGTCCTGACGGACCGCGTCAAAAGGTCTTCCCCTTGGGTCAGCGCGTCATCCTCATCATCGGCGGGGGCATCATCGGGCTATCGGTCGCCGAGGCCCTCTCCCGCCGGGGCCTCAAGCCCATCGTCCTGGAGAAGGGCGATTTCGGCCGGGAGGCCTCCTGGGCCGGGGCCGGTTACCTCTCCCTCAAGTCCGCCGCGCTCGCCGGCGGCCCCTTCCTCGACCTATCCCTTTTCTCCTTCCGGATGTACGAACCTTGGGTCCGGCTCTTGGAGCAGGAGTCCGGGATGGATTGTGAGTTCCGCTCCGGGGGTTCCCTGGAAGTGGCCTACGGCGATGGGGACGCCGAGGCCCTGAAAAAAACCCACTCGGACCTGCAGAGCGCGGGCGTCCGGGCGCTCTGGCTGTCCGGCACCGAGGCCCGGGCCTTGGAGCCGGAGCTTTCCCCGGAGGCCGCCGCGGCCATCCAGATGCCCGATACGGCCCAGGTGCGCCCGCCCCGGTTGATCCACGCCCTGCTGGAGATCCTCCGCAATCGAGGCGTGGAACTCCGGGACCAGACGCCTGTTTCCGCCCTGGTGACCGAGGGGGGGAAAGTGCGCGGTGTCCGGACCGCGCGCGAGGAGATCCGGGGGGACGCCGTGGTGCTGGCCGGTGGGGCTTGGTCGGGCCAACTGGCCGAGCGGGTGGGGATCCACCTGCCGGTCAAGCCGATCCGCGGCCAGGTCGTGATGTTCCACGGCCAGCCGAACCTGGTGAACCGCGTTTTGTTCACCCAGCAGGCCTACCTGGTGCCCCGCCAGGACGGCCGCATCTATGTCGGCTCGACCCTGGAGGACGTGGGCTTCAACAAGAACACCACGCTCCAGGGGACCGAGGACCTGGAGGAAGGGGCTTACCGCGCCGTGCCGAACTTGCGGTTGGCGCAACTGGAGTCCCGCTGGGCGGGCCTCCGGCCCGGTACGCCCGATGGCCGTCCCTTCCTGGGGCCGGTCCCGGGGGTGGAGGGGTTGGTCCTGGCCTGCGGCCATTACACCCACGGGCTGCTCCTGGCCCCCGCCACGGGCCTCCTGATCGACCAGTATTTGCGCGGCGAGGAATCGGACGTTCCATTGGGGGCTTTCGCCTTGGACCGGCCCCCCCAGGATCCCGTCGGGATTTAAACCGGCCTGGGCCCAAATCGGGCCTATTTAGGCCTGCAACCTACGGCCCTTCCTGTTCGTCCTAAGACCCACAGCCGTTATTCAAAACTTTGGAGGACTTACCATGAAGAAGTTCTTGTCGGTTTTGGCCGTAGCCTTGATGCTGGGCGCTTCCGTGGCGTATGCCGACGATGCGGCCACCGCCGCCGCCGCTCCCACCCCGGTGAAGAAGGCGGCCCATCACAAGGTCATGCATAAGAAGGTCGTGCACAAGAAGGTCGTGAAGACGACCACCGAGACCTCGGCCCCGGTCGAGACCCCGGTCGCCAAGTAAGTTCCAGGCCTTCCAGCCGCCCGGCTCCCAAGCCGGGCGGCTTTTTTTATTCCCAGAGCTTCAGGAGAAGCATCAGCGCCGTCCCGGCGAGGATGGCCGCCAGTTGGAGGAGGGCGCGGCCGGGCCGGGACTCCTTCTGGAGCTGGGGCACCAGGTCCGATCCGGCGATGTAGAGGAACCCCCCCGCGGTGAAGGGGACGAGGTCCTGGACGAAGCCGCCCCCGAAGCCCCCCGCCAGCACCCAAGCCGCCACGCCCCCCGCGATGGCGCTCAAGGCGGTCAGGAAGTTCAGAAACAACGCCCGATTCCGAGAAAAGCCCGCGTGGATCAGGATCCCGAAATTCCCGGCCTCGTGGGGGAGCTCATGCAACAGGACCGCCGCCGTCGTGGCCAGCCCGATCTGCCGGCTGACCTGGTAGGAGGCCCCCACCAGCAGGCCGTCGATGAAGTTGTGCAGGATGTCGGCGATGAGGTTCATGTAGCCGTAGGGCTCAATCGCCCCATGGCCCCCGTTTTCGTGGTCCTCCACGTGGTGGTGGTGCCAATGCAGGATGTGCTCCAGCACGAAGAAAAGGTAGAGCCCCAACAGCACCAAGAGGGGAACCTTCAACCCGGCCCCTTGGGCCGCGAAGGCCTCCGGGAGCAGGTGCAGGAAGGCGTCGCCGAAGAGGGCCCCGACGGCCAGGCTCACCAGGATGAAGACGATCGAATGGAGCCGCCGGTGCCCCAGGGGGATCAGGGCCAACCCGACCAGCGAGAGCAGGCTGACGGCCGCCACGCTGGCAAGGGTCAGCAGGAACGCCGGGTCTTGGAAAAGGTGGAACACGGAACCCGCTTTCATTGACCCCCCGAGGGGGTCGGTTTAGCATCAAGGGGCCTGAAAACCGAAAGGGGCCCCCAAGGCATGAAAAAGACCGCCGTACCGAATCCCGGGCCCAAACGCACGTCCCAACGCCGCGCCATCCTCCAGGCCCTCCAACGGTCGGCCAAACCCATGACCGCCCGGGAGGTACTGGCGAGGGTCCGTCGGGCGATGCCCCGGATGAGCCTGGACACCGTCTACCGCAACCTGCTCCTGCTCGTCCAAAACGGGGTGGTGGCCCAGACGCACCTCCAGAACCGATCGGCGTCCCGATTCGAGTTCCAGGCCGATCGGCGGCACCACCATCACGCGGTCTGCCTTTCCTGCGGGCGGAGTTTCTGCCTGAACGGCATCTCGGAACCGAAATTCAAGGCGCCCCGGGAGGATCCGGGTTTCCAGGTCGAGGACCATGTCCTGGAGTTCCACGGGTTTTGCGGCGCCTGCCGGGAAAGGTCCGGCCGGACCCCCAAAGGATAAGGTCCGCCGGTCCCTTTTGTAATAGGAATATTCCTATTTAGGGACTGCCCGGTGCGCCGGGCATTGACTTTTTGGACCCCTTCCCCTTAACCTTTCCGACATGCTCCCCCGTTGGTTCCGCTCGTCCTTTGCCGCCTTCCTGGCCTTGGCGCTCCTCGCGCTGACGGTCGGCGAGGGGTGGCACCATCACGCCGAGAGCGAGAAGCAGGACTGCGCCTATTGCCAGTTCGTCGCCACGGGGGTGGACTCGGCCCATGTCGCCCCGCCGGCGCACCTGGGCCCGCAAGGATATTTTGCGGCGTCCATCCCGGCGCCCATCGTCAAGATCCAGCAGGTCACCCTCCTTTTCCCCTCCGGCAGGTCCCCTCCCCAAGCTTCCTGATTTCGGAAAACGCCGTTCATTTCCCAAATACCAGGAGGCATCCATGCGTTTACGTTTCCATTTCCTGTTGTTCCTCGGGGCCGTTGTTTCGGCCCTCTGCGCCCCCGCCCTTCGGGCGGACGCCCCGCCGTCCCTCCAGTCCAACCTGATGAATCCACTGATCAGCCTGAACGCCCTTTTCCTGGGCGAGGCCTCACCGGATCGGGCGAAGACTTCCTACAGCCCGGATTCCTTGAGCCCGGGATTTTTCACCAAGGGTTCCGGTCCCCATGACTCGCTCCAGCTCCAGGAGGCAGAGCTCAGCGTCCAGTCGGTGGTGGACTCGAACTTCAAGCTGAACGCCAACCTGACCTTCGCCAACGACGGGGTATCGCCCGAGGAGGTCTTCGCGACCACCACGAGCCTGCCCGAGGTCCAGGTGAAGGTCGGCAAGTTCAAGTCGAATTTCGGCAAACTAGGCAACATCCACCTCCACATGTTCCCGTTCATCCTTCCGGCCTTGGCCTACGAAAACACGATCGGCGGCGAGGGGTTCAACGGCCAGGGCGCCGAGGCCTCCTGGATGACGCCTTTGCCTTGGTTCCTGGAACTGACCGGGGGAGGTTTCACGGGGAAGAATTCGGCCGACAGCCAGGCGTTGGACATCTCCGGCGCCCGCCGGGACGATTTCGCCTACGTGGCCCACGCCAAAAACTTCTTCGACCTCGGCGGCGACGCCACCTTGGAACTCGGCGCCTCGGCCCTCTCGGGCCACACCAACGTCGGGGAGACCCAACGGGTGACGGGCTTCGACCTCACGGTGAAGGACTCCCCGCCGCAGAACGTGGCGGGACACAACTGGATCTTCCAGAATGAGTGGCTCCAGAAGCTCACGGGAACCGTTAAACAGCAGGGGGGCTGGTATTCCTCCCTCCAGTACCGGTTGGGCTTCGCCTGGTGGGTCGGCGCCCGGACCGAACGGACTTTCCGGATCCCCGGGGACGCCTACTCGGCCACCGGCACTTTGGATTCCGGCGGGAACGCCTTATACGCGGCGACGGCCGGGGACGAGCGGCGCCACACGCTGGAATTGGCCTGGGCCCCCGGGGAGTTCACCGTTCTCCGCCTGGACGCGAGCTATGGGGATGTCCGGGCGAACGGGGACACCACCCCGGACCGCCGCATCCTGTTCCAGTTCAACCACACCATCGGCACCCATCCCGCCCATAACTTCTAACCCAACCCGAAAAGGAGCATTCGATGAATAAGATCTTGAAGTCGGGCCTTGCGGCCATCGCGGTGATCGTCCTGGGCGGACGCCCCGCCTGGGCGAAGCTGAAGGTTTGCGCCTCCCTGCCGGACCTGGCCGACATCGCCCAAGTCGTGGGCGGCGACCAGGTGGACGTGGTGAGCCTCACCAATGGCGCCCAGGACCCCCATTTCGTCCCGGCCAAGCCCAGCCTCATGCGGGCGGTCCGCGACGCGGACGTGTACGTGGCTGTGGGGTTGGAATTGGAGGTGGGCTGGCTGCCGGTGGTCTTGCAGGGCAGCCGTAACCCCAAAATCCAACCGGGCGCCCCCGGGTTCGTGGACGCCTCCCAAGGCGTCGAGGTGTTGGAGAAGCCCACGGGCACGGTGGACCGGGCCGAGGGGGACGTCCATCCCATGGGCAACCCGCACTTCTATACCGACCCGGAAAACCTCAAGGTCGTCGCGGACCAATTGGCGGGCAAGTTCTCGGAGCTGGACCCGGCCCACGCGGAAGCCTTTCGCGCCAACGCGAAGGAATTCGACGGCCGCATCGACAAGGCCATGGAGGGGTGGGAGGCCAAGCTGGCGCCCTTCAAGGGCCGCGGCGTGGTGACCTACCACAAGAACCTCATCTACTTCACCAAGCGGTTCGGCCTCACGGACTTCGGCTACGTGGAGAACCGCCCGGGGATCCCCCCGTCGGCCCGGCACCTGGCGGAGCTGGCGCAGAAGATGAGGGAAGCAAAGGTCGGGGTGGTGCTGTACCAGCCCTACCATGACGCAGAGGACTGCCAGCGGTTGGCGAAGGAGGCGGGCGGCACGGCGCTTTTGTTTCCCACCGAGGCGGGCGGGGTCGCCGCCGTGACGGATATCTTCTCGCATTTCGACTACATGGTGGATTCCCTGGCCAAGGCCTTGGCCGAAAATAACGGCAATTAGAAGCGAGAGCCCTTTAGCCGCAGAGAACGCGGAGAACGACTTTTTGATTTAAGGAAAAGTTGGATTCTGCGTTTTCCGTGAGCTCTGCGGTTAGATATTTCCTTTACGTGACATTAAGACAAAGGGGGAAAGAACATGGTCGGTTTCCTGCAGGTGATGGCCGCGCCGTTCGCGGCCTGCGTCTTGTTGGTGCTGGTACACGCCTCCCTGGGGCGCCACGTCCTGGCGCGGGGCGTGATCTTCGTGGACCTGGCCATGGCCCAGATCGCGGCCCTCGGCGGCGCGGTGGCCTTCCTGCTCGGCCATGAGCCGCACGATCCCTGGAGCTACGTTTGGTCCTTCGGCTTCACCCTCCTGGGGGCGGCCCTCTTCTCTTTCCTGTGGGACCGAAACAAATCCGTCATGCAGGAGGCCTTCATTGGGATCGCTTTCTCCTTCGCGGGGGCCCTCTCAATGCTGTTGTTGGCCAACTCGCCCCACGGGGCGGAGGAGTTCCAATCCTCCCTCACGGGGGGCGGGCTCCTGTGGCTCACCTGGCACGACGTGGGGGTGATGGCGGTCCTGTATGGCGTGGTGGCGGTCTTCCTCTGGCGGTGGAACCATGTCCTGATGGAGTGCTCCACCCACCATACGGGCGCGTCCCACCGGGGCGTGAATGTCCGGCTCTGGGATTTCCTTTTTTACGCCTCCTTCGGTTTGGTGGTGACCAGCTCGGTCAAGGCGGCGGGGGTCCTGGCGGTGTTCACCTTCCTCATCGTGCCGACGGTCTGCGCGGCGCTCCTGGGGCACAAGGGGAAGAGCCAGCTGTTTTGGGCTTGGGCGATCGGCCTGGTCGGGTCCCTGGCCGCCATGGGGTTGTCCTACGCCAAGGACTACCCGACCGGTGCCGCGGTGGTCTGCGTCTTCGGGGCGATGGTGGTGGTGGTCTCGGTGGCCACACACGGGAAGAAGCCCGAAGGGGCCTTCGGCCTGCTCAAGGACGCGGCGCGGGACTCCAGGGAATGAAGCGTTTTGTCCTGAAAGGAGCTGGAACAAGCGTTTGCAGCGCCTGTTCTCCAACGGACAGGACGGGGGATGTCTTTTGGTGAAACCGAAAGGTATGATTGGTTCTCCACCAAAAAAGGGAGGGTTGCGATGAAACTGGGTTCCTCCGCGGTTCTCGGGGCTTTGATCCTTGGCCTTGTCCCGGTTCTCCATGCGGCCGATCAGTCCAACTCCCCGAAGGGTTGGGAAGCCGCGAAACCGATCATGGTCCAGTCCTGTTTCGGCTGTCACGCGCCGGACCTAGCCCCCGCCCCACCCCCGGTCCGGGGAAGCGACATGATGTCCAAGCGCAAGCGTGTCATGGCCAAGGCCTCCTCGGGTTTCGGCATGGGTGACAAGTTCCCCTTCACCAACGACGACGGCCCGAAGGACCAGCTCAAGTCCCTGAAGAAGATGCTTTCCACGGGGAAGATGCCCCCGCCCAAAATGGCCGACCTGCAGTTGGGCAAGCCCCTGTCGGCGGCCGACCGGAAAGTCCTTTTGGATTGGGTCGCCGGGGAGCAGAAGAAGCCCTGACCCATCCCAACCCAAGTGGTTCGTGGTTCCCTAGGCGCCTAGGTGGAATGATCGTTATTACTTGGTCGATAGAATCCGATTGGTTAGCGTGAAATGAGTTGTTGATAAAGGCTCTCTAGGCTCAAAAAAAACAGCCGATGGATCCGCATCGCCCCATGGGGCGTCGGGAGAGTCGGCGTTTCCTTCGCGTCGAACCCCAAGACCGCGATCTTCCCCGCCACCCTATTCCCGTCGAATGTTCCTTGGATCACGTCGATAAACGAAATCGCGTTCACCCGGTCCTGGTCGGTCAGCGTGACCCTCACTTGGCCGGAGGCGTCCACCGGCAGGGAATGGCCCGCGAGGGAAACATTAGCCCCGAGAACGATGCTGGCGGGTCCGTTAAACGCCAATTCCAAGGCGGTGAGCTCCAAGGAAGGAACGATCCGATCCTGGTACTTCAGGACCATCGGGATATCCATGACGTCATCCTTGGAGGCCAAGTCCACGAAGCCGATGCCCTGACAGGGCTTACTGAACTTCCCAAGCGGGATCCAGCCGCTTTGGGCCGACATCAGTTTCCGGGTGTCCCCCCGCACTTGTTGGGCTAATCCGATTCCAAACGGGTAGGGGTTTGGGTGGGCCTCGCTCGGGTCCAGGCGCGCTTGCAAAAGGACGGGCAATTTTCCGAGTTCGTCGGCCAACCGATCGTCCCCGCCGCCGGGTTTGGCCCGGTCCAGGAAATACTTGATGACGACGGCCTTGGCATGGGCCTTTCGCAGGGCGGCCAGGGCTTGGGCGTATCTCGCCCGGTCGTAAGGGAAGGGGCCCAGTTCCTTTTCGGTGGCGTCATCCACGAAAACCGCCACGAAGGGGGAATTTGTCGGTTCGCCGGCGTGAACCTTGGAGGTGAAACCGATCCATTGAGACAGGAAGACAAAGAGGAGGATCCAGGGGCGGAATGAATGATTTACTTGGGGCTGATCCATGGAGTTCCTTTCGATCATTATAGGTTTTTCAAACAGTCCAAATGGGCCGCGATATGGACCAAACGTTCGATATTCGTATGACAAATGAAGGATTCGTAATAATCACATATATTATGTGACGGGGGTCATAAGATGTGGACGGCGGGGACCGTAGGTTGGTGTCGGAGGTGCTCCATGTCCGAATTGACCCGCCTCAGCATGTCCCTTGAAACATCCCTGGCGAAACGCCTCGACGCATTGGCGAAGGGCGCGGATTACTCCAACCGGTCCGAGTTCCTCCGGGACCTCATCCGTCGGGAGACCGTGGACCGCCAATGGAAGGGCAACCAGGAGGTCCTGGGGACCATCACCATCCTCTACGACCACCACCAACGGGGCCTCAACGACCGCCTGACCGGTGTCCAACACGACCACACCGGCGAGATCTTGGCCTCCACCCACGTGCACCTGTCCCACCACCTCTGCGCCGAGATGGTCATGGTGCGGGGCAAGGCGTCCCAGTTAAAGTCCCTGTCCGACGAGATGGGGAAGCTCAAGGGCGTGCTCCATAGCGCCTTGTCCATGAGTTCCACGGGAAAAGGCGTCCGGTAGTTTTCGGAATTCATTCAACTGTTCCACCCAGAAAGGAGGATCCCATGCACATCCCCGACGGTTTTCTCAGCGCTCCCGTGGCGGCGGGATCCTTCGCGGTATCGGCCCTCGGGGTGGGGATCGCGGTCTCCCGGCTCAAGGGTCGGTTGGAGGACAAACAGGTGCCCCTTCTGGGGGTCACGGCGGCCTTTGTCTTCGCGGCCCAGATGCTGAACTTCCCGGTGGCGGCCGGTACCAGCGGCCATTTCCTGGGGGCGGCCTTCCTGACGTCGCTCCTGGGCCCCGGCGCGGCCTTGTTGGTCCTGACCCTGGTCATCGGCCTCCAATGCCTGCTCTTCGCCGACGGGGGTTTGACCGCCTTGGGGGCCAATGTCCTCAACATGGGTCTCGTGGCCGTGGGAACGGCCTGGCTCGTCCAAGGGCTGGCCAACCGCCTTCCGCAAAAACCCCGGCTTTGGGTGACGGGACTCTCGGCCTGGATCTCCGTGGTGGCGGCCTCCATCGCCTGCGCCGCTGAACTGGCCCTCTCGGGCGCCGCCCCTTGGAAGGCCGCGCTCTTCGCCATGGCGGGGGTCCACTCGGTCATCGGGGTCGGGGAGGCTTTGATCACCCTCTCGGTCCTCTCAGTGGTCGCCAAGACCCGCCCTGATTTGCTCCCCTTGAAACGACCGGCTTCCCCCTTCGTCGCATGGGAAGGCCGGCCATGAACCGAGCCCCACAACTCCGATTCCGATGGGCCGTGGGTGGGGCCCTGGTCCTGGGGGCCCTGTCCTTCCTGGCTTCCCAAAAACCCGACGGTTTGGAAAAAGTCGGGGAATCCCTCGGGTTCTCCCAACGGGCCCAGGCGGCTTCCGCCCGTTGGGGTTGGATGCCCGATTACCGATTCCCGGGGGTCCTCGGCGGACGGTGGGCGACGCTCCTCGCCGGTGTAACGGGTGTCCTATTGGTGTACGCCCTCGCCTGGGCCCTGGCCCGATGGTTGTCGCGGGGGAAAGGGGAATCCCGATGAGCCATTTCCACTGGGACCGTTACGCCACCGGCGCGAGCCCCCTTCACCGCCTGTCGGCGGACGCCAAGCTCCTGCTGTTTCCCGGGTTGGCGTTGGTGGCCGTCACGGTCCCTTCCCCGACCCCCGAGGGGTTCCTTCGCCTGGGGGCCCTGGGTCTCTTGGTCGTGGTGCTGGCGGGTCTCAGCCGAATCCCGGCCCGTTACCTTCTCGGCCGGGTGGCGATGCTGTTGCCCTTCGTGCTGATGACGTTCCTCTTCCGCGTCGCCGGGAAAGGCGCTTTCCGGTCCCTCGAGTTCGCCGCCCTGAAGGCCTCCTTGTCGGTGGCCTGCCTGGTGCTCTTGGCCTCGACCACTCCCTTCACCAAGATGTTGGAGGCCCTGGGTCGTTGGAAAACCCCCACCCTCATCCTCCAGTTGTTGGCCTTCGCCTACCGCTACCTCTTCGTGATCGTGGAGGAATCCGAGCGTCTGGTGCGGGCCCTCCGGTCCCGCGGTTGGGAAGGCCGTTGGCTCCATGAGGCCCGGACCCTGGGCCAACTGGTCGGCCACCTTTTCATCCGGTCCTACGAACGGGGGGAGCGGGTGTACCTGGCCATGGCGTCCCGGGGGTTCGACGGGACCCGGCGGTTGGAAGGGTCCGGCCTGGGCCCCGGTGACCTGGGGGCCCCCGTCCTCCTGCTCCTCGCGGCGATCCTGATCCGGTTCGCCCCGGGATTCGCCGTATGAACGCGCTCACAGCCGAGGGCCTGACCTACCGCTACGGGGATGGGACGGTGGGCTTGGAGAAGTTGGACCTGACGCTTGGGACGGGAAGCCGCACGGCGATCCTAGGGTCCAACGGCGCGGGCAAATCGACCTTCCTGCTCCACTGCAACGGACTCCTCCTGCCGATGGCCGGAACGCTGGCGGTCTGCGGCGTCCCGGTCCGGAAGGAAAACCTGAGGACGATCCGCGCGAAGGTGGGGCTGGTCTTCCAAAACCCCGACGACCAATTGTTCTGTCCCTCCATCCTGGAGGACGT